>NZ_JACJIR010000001.1:0-561952 GCF_014138465.1 Bartonella chomelii | reverse complement strand
TGATCACGATTGGTGGGGAAACTGATGGTGATAAGATCGAAATTACTAACGTAAAAGAAGAGCCTCGTGTCCTTTCTGGTGTTGCAGAGGGTCAGGTTGCAAAAGGCTCGCAAGATGCGGTTTCTGGTAAGCAGCTTTATAAGTTTGGTCAATACATTGAGCAGTTGAATAGCGGTGCTAAGGATGTTGAGGCAGATATTGCAACCTTTAATAAGAATCTGAATGCTTATTTAGGTGGTGGTGTAGATGTCCTTAAAGATCAACAGCCGACGTATGAAATTCAGGGCAAAGAACATGATAATATTGCGTCTGCTTTTGAGGGTATTGATACTTCATTGGCAGGGCTTGCTGATAAAATTGACGATGTAGCAAGTAGTGCAGCAAGCGGTAGTGGTAGTGGTGTGGTAGATAACGGCTTTGTGGAGCAAAATCCAGATAGTGGTTTAATCATTGTTGGCGCTGAAGCAGAAGGTACGGAGATCAATATTGCAAATAATGAAAAAGCATCTCGAACACTTTCAAATGTAGCTGATGGAGATATTTCGGAACGTTCAACACAAGCAGTGAATGGTGCACAGCTTTATGAGATAAACACCACAATTGCGCGGTATTTTGATGGTGGCGCTGATTATAATGGCCAATGGAAAGAGCCGACATTTATGGTTACAAACTTTGGTGCGCAAGGCAAGGGTGAAGATCAACAATATCATAATGTAGCTGAAGCCTTTGGTGCTGTTAACACTAGTATGTCAGGTTTCAATGATCGTGTTCAACAGGTTGAAAATCAGTATTCTAGTAGTGTAAATTGGGATGCCGACAAAGATGCCTATAGCGCTAGCCATAATGGTCAGGCTGGTAAGATTACCAATGTGGCCAATGGTAACATTAGCAAGGGTTCCACTGATATGGTCACAGGTGATCAGCTTTGGGAGACGAATGAAAAATTTAACAAAGTCGAAAACAAGGTTGACAATTTTATGGGTGGAATTGTCACCTATGACAGAGATACAGATGGCAACAAAATCAATAGCATCACCTTAGTAGGTACTAATGATGATACACCTGTGCTCATTGACAATGTTGCAGACGGTAAGATCGAAGAAGGTTCAAAAGAAGCAGTCAATGGTGGTCAGCTACATGATTACACCAAAGAACAAATGGACATTATTCTCGCAGACGCAAACAAATATACAGATGAAAAAATACAAAATATAAAAAATATAGAAAATATACCTGCCGATATCACGACACAAGCCAACGCTTACACTGATATAAAGTTTAACACTTTAAACTCTGAAGTCGAAAAAGCCCAAAAAGAAGCAAGACAAGCAGCGGCTGTTAGTTTGGCCGTATCTAACTTACGTTACAACAATACAGCTGGCAAATTCAGCGTTGCATTTGGTAGCGGTGTATGGCATGGTCAATCTGCATTTGCTTTTGGTGCTGGCTATACATCTGAAGACGGAAGTATTCGCTCTAACCTATCTGCCACAACTGCAGGCGGACACTGGGGCATAGGGGCAGGCTTAAGTTTAATGCTAAAGTAATAACCCCATTTATAAGATCTGACGCACCTAAACATTTTTTGAGGTATTTGTTATGAAAACTACACACCTTTAAATTTACACGCCCTTTATAAGGATAGACTCTTAAAGGTTTTCTCTCCTTACTAATTATTGTTGACACGAAAGCTTATTTGAAGGCTGAAAAACTGCACTCTTTTGTTTTTTAGCTACGAAACTGGCTCCGCTTTATGGTTTGTTTTTATGTTTTTTTGCAACACAAAACCCATTGTCAAATCACATAGCGCCCAATTGTGACTTTTAAATGGCTCAAATGCATTTTTTTGATGTTTTTTTATTTTTGAAAGATTTGTTATGAAAAAAGTATATATCACTCCAAAAAACAAAGGTTTAAATTATCAAAAGTTTTTTTCTGAATTACCTATAGTTAAAGCTGTTTCATTAGGGGCGGTAATGGCTGGGCTTTTGTCGAGTGTTTCTCCGATTTTTGCTTCTCATCTTTCTTCAACGGGGTTGACAGTTCAAAGTATCAGTACAGGTGTGGTTTCTGCTAATGTTGCTCATGGGCGTATTGGGGGAGCTAATGGCGATCGTTCTTGTGGGGCAGATGCATCAGTAAATGCTTTAATGAGTGCAAGTGCATGTTCTTCAGTTGATGTAGATGGAGCGACAAACGATTGGTTTTTGGAAGAAAATAATACCATCAACGGGTTTGCTAATACAAGGTCTGTTAATACAGTGGGTACGGGTGTTGCTAGCAGGCAGACGAGGGGCGTATCTTTTAGGGGAGACAGATCATATTGGTGTCAGGATAACGGGAGTCAACAAGGTGGGATATGTCTAGGTCTTAGGACTGGCGTTTATGTACAGGCTGGTGTTGCTTTAAGGGAAGATTCTGTAGCAAGACGTGGTTCTGGTCATTTTGTTTTTAATCCTTCAATTACTAGTCTTTTGTTTGAAGATGAAGTTCCTACATGGCAGGCTACTCTTGCAGACATTGCTGTTGGAAATTTTAAAACAGGAAAGACACGACAGGTTACGGGGGTAGCTGCTGGTAGTGAAGATACTGATGCAGTGAATATTACTCAGCTAAAAGCGTTACAAAAATGGGTAGAAAAGGGACATGGGGGTGCGGGAGGGAGAGGTGGGTCTGATCTTGTAATTCGACAAGACTCACGTGATCTAATTAGCCTAACAGTAGGTGATGTTATCTTGATTGGAAATGAAAGAGGCGGCGATGTTGTTAAATTTTTCAATAAAAACGGTGGGGAGCGTTTTCTTCTCGGTGTAAAAGGTGGCACTATTGGAAGAGGCTCGACAGATGCAATAAATGGCTCGCAGCTTTTTGAAACGAACACCATGGTTGCGAAGTATTTAGGTGGAGGTACTAAGTACGAAGGTAAATGGACAGAACCGACGTTTACGATTCAGAGGAAGCTTGTTCATGATGTTGGGGATGCCTTTGCTAGTGTTGATGCGAAATTGACAGAGCTTTTTCAGCAGGTTGGGAGTGCGGGAGGTGATGGCCTTGTTAAGCAAGATGGGTCATCGCATATTATCACGATTGGTAAGGAAGCTAAGGGTAATGAGATCTCTATTACCGGTAGTGATGGTTCACGCAAACTTACCGGTTTGAAAAATGGAGATGTTTCAGATAAATCAACAGATGCAATTAATGGTTCACAGCTTTATGAGCAGGGCAGTCGTATATCTCAGTATTTAGGTGGTGGTGCGAATGTGCTGAAGAATGAAGCACCGGTTTATACAATTCAGGGACAAGGTCATTCTGGTGTTGAAGCCGCCTTTGCCGGTGTTGATAAGAAATTGACAGAGCTTTCTAAGCAGGTTGGGAGTGCTGGAGGTGACAGTCTTGTTAAGCAAGAGGAATCAAATGTCATCACGATTGGTAAGGAAGCTAAGGGTAATGAGATCTCTATTACCGGTAGTGAAGGTTCACGCAAACTTACCGGTTTGAAAAATGGAGATATTTCAGGAAGCTCAACAGATGCAGTAACAGGTGCGCAGCTTAATGAGACGAACACCACGGTTGCGAAGTATTTAGGTGGAAAAGCTGCGTATGAGGGTGGTAAATGGACAGAACCGACGTTTACAATTACGGATTTTGGCGCGCAGAGCAAGAATGGCGAACAACAATATCATAATGTAACTGCTGCTTTTGATGCTGTTAATAACAGTATGTCTGGTCTTAATGATCGTATTAAGAAAGTTGAACAACAGACAGGTTCTTCAGTAAATTCTAATAGTTTAAATTGGGATGATGGCAAAAATGCTTACGATGCTAGTCATAGTGGCCAGGCTGGTAAGATCACCAATGTGGCAAATGGTGAAATTGAAAAGGGGTCTACTGATGTGGTCACAGGTCATCAGCTTTGGGCGATGAATGAGGAGATTGACAGCCTTAAAGACAAAGTTGATAATATAATGATTAATGGAGGTGGCACTCTTACTACTGAGGGGGTTGTTACCTATGATAAAGATAAACCTAATACCATTACGTTAGCAGGTACTGATGATGATACACCTGTGCTCATTGACAATGTTGCAGATGGTGAAATCGAAGAAGGTTCAAAACAAGCAGTCAATGGTGGGCAGTTGAAAGAACAGATGGGCGTTGTTCTTGCAGATGCCAACAAATATACAGATGAAAAAATAGGGAATATGGTTAATGATGCTGTTGTACAAGCTAATGCCTATACTGATATGAAGTTTGAGGCCTTAAATTATAGAGTTGAAAGCGTCCAGAAAGAAGCAAGACAAGCAGCAGCAATCGGTTTGGCAGTAGCGAACTTGCATTATATTGAGACACCAGGAATGCTCAGTGTTGCATTTGGTAGTGGTGTATGGCGTGGTCAATCAGCACTTGCTTTTGGAGCTGGTTATATGTCTGAAGATGGGAAGATGCGTTCCAACTTCTCCGTTACCACTTCTGGAGGTCACTGGGGTATAGGAGCAGGATTAAGCTTAGCATTAAAATAATGATGAGAAATCGGAAAATTATTGCAGGTCTTTTGTTTGTTCTTGTTTTTTTAGGAAAGGCTGTAAGCTTTGCTGAAGAGCAAGAGAGTGTTTATACAGTGCATCCACCGCAATTATCAGTGCCCGGTGGAAAGCCTGGTGAAACACGCCGGATTATTATGCAGTTTGATTACTGGACATTAATTTGCGATGAAAACAAAACAGCTAAACAAGGGATCTGTAATGTAACTCAGACAATCCATGATGATAAAGAAGGTAACAAAGTTTTTAGCTGGTCTCTTGTTTCTACAAAAAATGGTCAACCAGTTATGCTGTTACGGACATTGCCAAACGCTAACACAAATGCTCCTATTCAAGTCTTTATGGAAGGTGTCAAAAAGCCGCTTCTTATTAGTTATAAGCAGTGCAATCAAGAAATCTGTTTAGCGCAGTATCCTGTAGGGCCTGTTTTAATGAAACAGATAAGTAAGAGTAGCAATGTACGTATTTCTTATCAGCTTAAAGAGGGAAAGATGCTTTCCTTTCTAGCCCCATTTAAGGGGTTGGGGGAAGCGCTTCTCTCTTTGCAATAATAAAATCAAAAATATAATTTATTGGCGGAATTATAATGTTATCAATTATTGAATTTCATTTTATACAAAATTATCGGTAATTGAGCTTTTATATTGCAGTGTACTATAGAAACGATTTTTTCGAATAATGTATTGTTTTGTGAGAATAAAATCGCATAAATTTTTGTATATTTTTAATTGGTGCAAAACATTTTAAGCAATTATTGTACGATAAAAGCTTACTATTTTGACTGAACATGGCCAGTCCATTCAATGGATTTTGGGTGAGGTTGTAGCCTTAAATTAGAGATTGTGAATCAGGCAACAGAAGTGTGTTGTTCTTTTTGAGATTGGCGCATTAATTAGTTAAGTAAATACTCACACGATCGTGCTTTTTGATGTTGAAAGTAGATCATCAAGAATTGCATTCCTTGATATTTCTCAAAAGTGTTATTTACATTTGGCTAGGTAGATTACAATTTAAACATTTTTTATCGGTGTTATTTGCATTTTCTAGGTGTTTGAAAGTAGAGATATAATTTAAAAATCGTCAAAATGAAGAGATTTAATTAACAATCTGAGTTTTTATATTTTGGAACTTTTGGAACGCTTATTGCTTTAAGGAATATAGCTTAATTTAGTGCTTACAATCGAAATACATATGGGTATTAGATAGGTATAACTATAAGAGATTAGTTTTAGGTATTTGGTGAATTAATATAGGGATTGTTTTTGTAATAAAGCGCTTATTGTCATGAGAGAGCAGGAAACGAGAAATTAATCCTTACAATAGTCTGAAAAGAGCAAGTTTAATTTTAGATTTCTGTGTAATTTAAAACCTTATTTGAAAAGTTTAACCTTGCTAATGGCTAAAAGTTTCTAACCATTGGGTAAAAGAAGGTACTTTGGTAGCATTTCTGGTGCACTGTGGTGTATGGTGTAGTTATAAGAAAAGAGATTGTAAGTGCTAGTAATTATCAAAATATAGAGATAATAAACGACCATGAAAAAAACTATAAAAACATCGACAGGTGGACGTGGTGGTGCAGGGTCACATGAATTATATCAACGAGTCAAAAAAAAAGCAGGGACCATTAAAGCCTCATCACGGCGGTGGTTAGAAAGGCATTTGAATGATCCTTACGTTCATCAGTCGAAAGTGGATGGTTATCGTTCACGTGCTGCTTATAAATTAATCGAAATTAATGAACGCTATAAGATACTCAAAAAAGGTCAAAAAATTATTGATTTAGGAGCAGCGCCTGGGGGGTGGTGCCAGGTGGCAGCGCGTATAGTGGGGTCAAATGATCAACGCCCTAGCGTAGTTGGAATTGATTATTTACACGTAGATCCGCTACCTGGAGTTGTAATGTTAGAAATGGATTTTTTTCATGAAAATGCACCACAACAATTGATAAGTGCTTTAGGGGCAAAACCAGATGTAGTCCTTTCTGATATGGCAGCACCAACAACAGGTCATCGTCAGACAGATCATTTGAGAACAGTTTATTTATGTGAATCTGCTGCTGATTTTGCTATTTCAGTTCTCAAACCTGGCGGGCATTTTGTAGCAAAAACTTTTCAAGGAGGGGCAGAAAACGCTCTTCTTACGAAATTGAAACAGAATTTTAAAACAATCCACCACGTTAAACCACCTGCAAGTAGGGCTGAATCAGTTGAGCTATATCTTGTAGCTCTTAAATTGAAGGAGAAAGCCAAAACACAATAATAATTCTTTTTTTTGAAAAAGTTGGAAATTATTTTACTGATTTGAATATAAAAACATTTTCAAATAGTTTTGAATAATATTATGTGTGGTTTTCTTTTTTGAATGGAAAACTGGTAAAATTAATCCATTTTCTATAGAAATAAATATAATTAATTCCTCTGTGTGAGCACTGCCATGAAATTTCTTGATCAGGCTAAAGTTTATATTCGTTCTGGTAATGGCGGAGCAGGAGCGGTATCGTTTCGTCGTGAAAAGTATATAGAATTTGGAGGTCCCGATGGGGGCAATGGGGGACGTGGGGGTGACGTTTGGGTTATTGTTGTTGATGGGCTCAACACATTGATTGATTATCGCTACCAGCAGCATTTTAGAGCAAAAACGGGTGGGCATGGTAAAGGGCGTAATATGACGGGCGAAAAAGGTGAAGATGTTGTCCTTAAAGTACCGGTTGGAACACAAATTTTTGCAGAAGATAATGAGACACTGATTTGTGATTTAAAAGAAGTTGGCCAACGATATTGTCTTGCAAAAGGGGGCAATGGTGGTTTTGGTAATCTTCATTTTGCTACATCTACAAATAGGGCGCCCCGCCATGCAAATCCTGGTTTGAGTGGAGAGGAGCATACATTGTGGCTGCGTTTGAAACTGATTGCTGATGGAGGGTTGATTGGTTTGCCAAATGCTGGAAAATCTACCTTTTTATCGTCAGTAACGGCTGCAAAGCCAAAAATTGCGAGCTATCCTTTTACCACGCTGTATCCTCATCTGGGTGTTGTGCGGATTGATGATAGTGAGTTTGTTTTGGCTGATATTCCTGGCTTAATTGAAGGGGCGCATGAAGGTGTGGGAATTGGTGACCGTTTTTTAGGGCATGTAGAACGGTGCCGTGTTTTAATTCATTTAATTTCTGTTCAAGAAGAAGATGTGGTCAAGGCGTACCAAATTATTCGTACTGAACTTGAGGCGTATGGAAATAGTTTAAGCGAAAAAAATGAAATTGTCGCTTTAAGCCAGATAGATACTCTTTCTATTGAGGAGTGTAAGGCTAAACAGGAGATGTTGCAAAAGGCGATTGGTAAATCTGTTATGATGTTTTCTGCTGTTAGTCATGAAGGTTTAAACAATGTGTTACGCGTTGTCACTCACATGATTGAAATGGAGCGTAAAGGCAATATTAGTAAAGATGAGCAGGGTTAAAAAAGATGGCGGTTGGATTGCAAAAACTTGAGCAATATAAACGCATTGTAATTAAAGTTGGTTCTGCACTTTTAGTTGACCCCCAAATAGGTTTACGCGTTGAATGGCTTCAAAGTTTGATAAGTGATATTGTTGTATTACACCAAAAAGGGGTTGAAATTTTATTGGTGTCTTCTGGTGCTGTTGCTTTAGGGCGAACATTATTACATCTTCCTAACAGTGCTTTAAAATTAGAAGAAAGTCAGGCATGTGCTGCTTTGGGGCAAATTGAACTTGCCAAAGCTTATACTGATATCCTTGCTCAACATGGGTTGAGAACAGGCCAAATTTTGCTGACATTATTCGATACAGAAGAACGTCGGCGTTATCTCAATGCACGTGCTACGATTAATACGCTTTTACGCTTTAGAGCAATACCTGTTATTAATGAGAACGATACCATAGCAACCAGCGAAATTCGTTATGGTGATAATGATCGTTTAGCAGCACGTGTCGCAACTATGATGGGTTGCGATCTTTTAATACTTTTATCAGATATTGACGGCCTTTATACACAGTCACCTCATCTCAATCCAAATGCTGAATTTATTCCTTTTATCGCATCCATTACAAGTGATATTGAAAAAATGGCAGGTGGTTCTGATTCACTTCTTTCTCGGGGTGGAATGAAAACAAAACTTGATGCTGGGAAAATAGCTAATTCTTCAGGAACGGCTATGGTCATTACTTCGGGAAAGCGTATGAATCCTCTTTCCACGCTTGACCAGGGAAAACGTAGCAGTTTTTTTGCTCCAAGTAAAAAGCCAGTCAATGCGTGGAAAACGTGGATTTCCGGTAATTTAGATCCATCTGGTATTTTGATTATTGATCAAGGGGCTGTGAAGGCTCTTAAATCTGGAAAGTCATTATTGGCTGCGGGGGTTGTAGCCGTTAAGGGAGTTTTTTCCCGTGGAGATACAGTCGCAATTGTTGATGAAAGTGGAGTTGAGATTGCTCGCGGTCTTGTAAGTTATGACAAAGATGAAGCAGCAAGCATTATAGGGCGTAAAAATGAAGAAATAGAGCATATTCTTGGGTATGAGTCGCGCTCTGCTATGGTGCATCGCAATGATATGATTGTACGTAATTTGGCTAGTTTTTCTTAAAAGCTAGTTTAATGTATTGATTGTTTTTGATAAATGGATAATTGCATGACTTTAAAAGAAGAGATGAAAGCCATAGGGCAAAAGGCGCGTAATGCTGCTTCAAAGCTTGCAATTCTTTCTGCTGAACAAAAGAAAAATGCATTGGAAATGATAGCTCTGAGTTTAGAAGCTCAGTCAAGTGAGATTTTACGTGCTAATAGTCAAGATTTAGCAAATGCAGCTCAAAATAATTTAAAGCCAGCAATGATTGATCGGCTAAAGTTAGATGAATTACGTTTGCGCACAATAATAAACAGTGTCAGACAGATTGCATATTTTCCTGATCCTATCGGGCAAGTGATAAGCGAATGGACACGCCCCAATGGGTTACATATACGCCGTGTACGAACACCACTTGGTGTGATTGGTATTATTTATGAAAGTCGACCGAATGTTACAATTGATGCAAGTGCTCTGTGCTTAAAATCTGGAAATGCTGCAATTTTGCGTGGTGGTTCAGATAGTTTTCATTCTGCATATGCTCTCTATTTAGCGTTGGTAAAAGGGTTAGAGAAAGCTGGTTTACCTAAAGACATTATTCAAATGGTTGAAACCACAGATCGTGCTGCTGTTGGAGAAATGCTCAAAGGATTAGATGGTGCAATTGATGTGATTATACCTCGTGGTGGAAAAAATCTTATCGCACGTATTCAATCTGATGCGCGTATTCCTGTTTTTGCACATTTGGAGGGTCTTTGTCATATTTATATTGATAAATCAGCAAATTTAGACATGGCACGTGATATTGTGTTAAATGCAAAATTGCGACGTACAGGTATATGTGGAGCTGTTGAAACAGTTTTAATTGACCACCAGGCATTAGACAAATTTCTTCCTGTTCTTACTGCTTTACAGGAAAAAGGGTGTGAAATTCGTGCGACAGAAGATATTGTTGCAATGATGCCAGAAGCCAAATTGGCGGATGAGGAAGACTGGTCTTATGAATATCTTGATGCAATTCTTTCTGTCAAAACAGTTGATAGTGTAGAAGGAGCCATTGCACATATTAAACATTATTCATCAGGGCATACTGAATCAATTATTGCTGAGGATATGAAAGCGGTGGAAATATTTTTTGAGCATTTAGATTCAGCTATTTTACTTCATAATGCATCGACACAATTTGCAGATGGAGGTGAATTCGGTTTTGGAGCAGAAATTGGAATCGCAACAGGAAAAATACATGCACGTGGACCAATTGGTGTTGAACAATTGACGTCATTTCAATATCAAATTACAGGAAATGGACAGGTTAGACCTTGAATCAATTCCGATGGGAAAATTGTATGCCACATATCGAAAGGTCGAGTGTTGTTGGCCTGTTTGGTGGTTCATTCAACCCACCACATGCTGGGCATATTCTTGTTGCGAAAACTGCAATTCGGCGTTTACGTCTTGATCAATTATGGTGGATGGTAACTCCAGGAAATCCTTTAAAAGATTGTACACAATTACCATCTGTACACGAAAGAATGCGACTAAGTTTTGAGCTTATTGATCATCCAAAGATTCGTGTCACTGGTTTTGAGAAGGAGATAGGCAGCACGATATCGGTGGAAACGATTACTCATATTCTTGCACACTATAGAGGGATACGTTTTGTATGGGTTATAGGTGCAGATACTTTAGCAACGTTTCATCATTGGCATCGGTGGCGTGATATTATATCTATGCTTCCTATTGCGATTGTTGATCGCCCTTCGGTACGTACGCCAGCACTTTCTTCTCCTATGGCACGAACTTACCGTTATTTTCGTTTGGATGAAAGAAAAAGCGCACTTTTACCTTTTATGTCGCCACCAGCTTGGACTTATTTACATGGACCTTTATCTTTTCAGAGTTCAACACAACTTCGTTTAAAAGAAAATAATTTTTCTTGAACATTTTATAAGATTCTGCAAATCTCTATAGTAAAATTCCTCTTTTTTTATATTTCGAATGATAAGAAAGGGTATCAACCTGGAAAACAACTCACAAAAACGCCATCATTTCGCGGAAGTACCGGTCCTTTTAGTATCTGATGGTCTTAAAATTATTCTCAATAGTTTAGAAAATGCAAAAGCAGAAGATATTGTTTCTATTGATATTCAGGGCAAATCATCTTTAGCTGATTATATAGTTATTGCTTCAGCGCGTTCGCAACGTCATGTGTCAGCTATTGCTGATCATTTGTTATCGACTTGGAAAGATAGTGGATATGGCAAGGCAAAAGTAGAAGGGCTTTCTACGGGTGATTGGGTATTAATTGATATGGGAGATATTATAGTCCATCTTTTTCGTCCAGAAGTTCGTGCTTTTTATAATTTAGAAAAAATATGGCTTGCTCCAAATTTAGACGATATAAAAACGATTGTCTTTGGAGACAATTGATATGCAAATTTCTATTTTTGCTGTTGGACGCATGAAAAAAGGAGCTGAGCAGACATTAACTCATCGTTATTTGGATCGTTTTTCGAAAAGTGCTGGAGTTGTTGGATTTCATTTTAAAAAAATGCAAGAAATATCGGAGAGTCGTGCTCAAACGGCGTGTCAGCGCATGGAAGAAGAAGGCGCAAAACTTTTTGAGGCTTTGCCCGAAAAGAGCCGATTAATTGTATTGGATGAACGTGGAAAATTAATTTCATCATTTGCTTTTGCTGAAAAGTTAGCGTTTTATCGTGACGAGGGTATTCGTGATTTAATAATCGCTTTAGGAGGGCCTGATGGACATAGTGAGCACGTTAGAAATCGCGCTGACTTTCTTTTATCTTTTGGTTTAATGACATGGCCACATCAAATTGCACGTATGTTACTTACAGAACAGCTTTATCGGGCTGTAACAATTATGAGTCATCATCCATATCATCGTTTCTAGCTTTTTGTGTGATTTTTAGCATCGATTATTCCAATTTATTAATATTGTTTTAGTTGACACCGTTTAAAGCGTTTTATTTGATATGATTGTGCTTAACAGTTAGGCAAATGAAGCAGATTCTTCATGAAAAAATGCAATATTTTATATAAGCCATACATGATGTTTATGGTACTGATGTTGAGTATAGGGTCTTACTCATCTGTATCGTGTGCTGAAGATAATGATAGTCGTGAAGCAGCGCGTAAAATGTTGATAGAAATTCGCCAAAATATTTCTGTATCACGTGAGCGTATTGCTTTTCTTGATCGTCAAGTTACTCGTTTAAAGAAAGATCAACGGACTTTAACTGATGAATTAATAAAAGTAGCTAAAGCAGAATATGATATAGAGCGTAATATTATTGAAAAAAAAGAAAAACTTGAGAAACTTATAAAGCAGCAGGCACAAGTACACAAAAATTTAAAAAACAGTCGTGCTGAATTTGCAGAAGTATTAGCTATTTTGGAACGAATAGGGTTAAATCCGCCTCCTGCTATTATGGTGCGGCCTGAGGATGTATTGGCTTCTATACGTAGTTCTGTGCTATTGGGGTCTGTCATTCCTAAGATGCAGGAAAAAACACTGGTTTTATCTGCTAATCTCAAGAAATTAACCGATTTGAGCAATTCCATTACTGCAGAATATACGGCTTTAAGAGATGAAATGCAAAATCAAGCTGAACAGCGAAAACATTTAGAGCTTTTATTAAATGAAAAAGCAAAATTACAAAAAAAATCGGAAAAAGAACTAATAGAACAACAACAAAAAAATAGTGTTCTTTCTAAAAAAGCTCAGTCTTTGGAAGAATTAATTTCACAGCTTGAGCATGAATCACAGTTTAGCGCGGATTCATCAACACAAATGCAGAAGAATATTCGATTATTAGAAAAGCTTAATTTTGAGCGTCAAAAAGGCTCTTTGCTTTTACCTGTATCTGGAAAAAAAATTCAGCGGTTTAATAGCGGTTCTCATGCTACGCGCTTTGGTGAAATAATTGAAACAGAACCAGCGGCTTTAGTAACAACCCCTACAAATGCTCTTGTTGCTTTTGCTGGAACATTCCGTTCTTATGGACAGATAATTATTCTCAATGTTGGAAGCGGTTATCATATCATCCTTGCTGGGATGGAAAAAATAAATGTAACTCAAGGACAATTTGTTTTTGCGGGTGAGCCTCTTGGGGTGATGAGTACACAATTTGTTGCAAGCACAGTTACATTAGATATAGGTAAAAATGCTCTAATGCTTTACATTGAATTTAGAAAAGATGGAAAACCTGTGAATCCAACTCCTTGGTGGCGGACTGAAGAATTGAAAAGGGACCAAAATGATTCGTAAAGTTGTTTTTTTAGTTGTTGGGGTGTTGCTCAGCGCCAGCTCTATGATTGTAGTACAATCTGTTTCTGCAAATAATGAAAATAATACTTATAAACAACTAGCTATATTTGGTGATATTTTTGAACGAGTGCGTGCCCAATATGTGACAGTTCCGGATGATAAAAAGCTTGTTGAAAATGCTATCAATGGTATGCTCTCATCGCTTGATCCACATTCGTCTTATATGGATGCTGAGAAAGCCAAAGACATGAGGGATTCTACTAAAGGGGAATTTGGTGGCCTTGGTATTGAGGTGACTATGGAGAAAAACTTAATAAAAGTTGTGTCTCCGATAGATGATACACCTGCTTCAAAAGCAGGTATTTTAGCAGGGGATGTCATTTCAAAGATTGATGGCAAAGAAACGAACGGTCAAACATTAAGTGAAGCTGTCAATAAAATGCGGGGTGCCGTTGGAACACCAATTACGCTGACAATTATTCGCTCTGGTGTTGATGAACCGTTAGAAATTAAGATTGTTCGTGATATCATAAAGGTAAAAGCAGTAAAATATCGTATTGAAAATGATATTGGTTATTTAAGACTCATTCAGTTTAGTGAACAAACTTTTGTTAATCTTAAAGCTGCAATTAAAGATATTCAGTCTAAAATTCCTCAAGATAATTTAAAAGGATATGTTCTTGATTTACGGCTTAATCCTGGTGGTTTATTAGATCAGGCTGTAAATGTTTCAGATGCTTTTCTCAATAAAGGTGAGATTGTATCAACACGTGGTCGTAAAAAAAGTGACGTAATGAGGTTTGATGCTAAACAAGGTGATATAATTAATGGGAAACCTCTTATTGTTCTCATTAATGGGGGTTCAGCTAGTGCCTCTGAAATTGTTGCAGGTGCTTTACAAGATCATCGTCGCGCTACAATTTTAGGAACACAATCTTTTGGTAAAGGATCTGTTCAAACTATTATTCCTTTGGGTGAAAATGGGGCTTTACGCTTAACAACAGCACTGTATTACACGCCATCTGGTACATCAATTCAAGGAACCGGAATCACTCCAGATATTATTGTAGAGCAGCCATTGCCTGAGAAATATAAGGGTTATAATGTAACGCTTGGTGAATCTGAATTAAAAGGGCATATTAAAGGGAAAAGGGAAAGTGATAAAGGGTCTGGTTCAGCTGCTTTTGTTCCAAAAGATCCTAAGGATGATGTTCAATTGAATCAAGCTTATAAACTTTTACGGGGTGAAATAGTGAATGCAGCATTTCCACCAGATCCTAATAAAGGTATTTTAAAGTAACAATAAATATTTATAATTCACACTTTTATATGGGTTGTGCTCTTTTGAGAGGTTATTCAATGGATACAATTGCAGATTTCAAAGTTCTTCCTTATCGGAAAGGCGTTGGAATGCTTGTATTTAATCATGAAGGTAAGGTTTGGATAGGGCGCCGTTTAATGACCTTTTCTTATGCAAACACTGATGTATCTAAACTTTGGCAGTTACCTCAAGGGGGGATTGATGAGGGCGAAAATCCACTAGATGCTGCACGACGTGAACTTTATGAAGAAACAGGTATCCGATCGATAAAGTTAATTAAAGAAGCGCAAGATTGGTTCTATTACGATTTTCCACAAGAACTTGTTGGGCACGTATTAGGCAGTAAATATCGTGGACAAACACAAAAATGGTTTGCTTTTCAGTTTATAGGAGAAAACTCTGAAATCGCAATTAATCCTCCACCTGACGGTAATAAAGCAGAGTTTAATCAGTGGAAATGGGTTAATCTAGAAGAACTTCCATCACTTGTTATTTCTTTTAAGAAACATGTCTATATGCAAGTTGTTAGTGAGTTTCGAAATAGTTTTAGATATTTATAAATGTATGATTACAAAAAGCTATTGTTTCATTGAAATACTTTAGTATCATATACCGCTATTAGAAGTAGTTGAAATGATTCTATTTATGTGAGGAACTGAGTATAAGATGAAAAAATTACTAAATTTCTTTGTAATTTCTGCGTTATTAAGTATTTCTCCTGTAGCATTTGCCCAGAATTCAAAGCCAATTGCTAAGCCTTCTGTAACTACGTTGCCAAATGGTGCTTCTTCGTTAACAGAGACGTATGATTTGTGGAGCGTTAACTGTGGTATACAGGAGGGAAAGAAAGTTTGTTTCATGCTCCGTCAGGAAGTTAATGACCAGAATCGTGTTGTAGTGGCTATGAATGTTATGCTCGAGGCTGATGATGTTGTGTCTGGAAATTTGACAGTTCCTTTTGGTATTTTAGTTTCTAAGCCCATTCGTTTACATGTAGATGATTCAAAAACTGTTATTGAAACCGGTATTCGGACTTGTGTGCCAGCAGGTTGTGTTGTTCCAATAATTTTTGATAAAAGTTTTGTAGCAGCTTTACGCAGTGGAAAGCAGCTGAAATTATCTATGACGGTTGCTGCTCCAGGCGAACCACCTTTAAATGATTTATTTGTTCAACTGAATGGTTTTGGTGATGCACTTAATCGTTTAATCGTCTTGCAGAAATAATTTTCTTCTCAAAGAGAAAACGGCCTTTTTAGGCCGTTTTTAATTTAAAAACAGTTTCTTATAGAAAAAAGAACTGAAGTTACTTGATTAGTTAAGTGGAAGGCAATTGGGCAGTTTTTGAGGCTTCTTTTCCATTTGATTTTGCTCCTATTTAAAACTGGCTATTATCTTATCTAATATTTGTTGTTTAGTTTATATGGTATGTGTTTAACGATTAAGCCTGCTTAATTATTCTTTTTTGTGAAAAAGGGCTTAATTGTAGAGCCGTTTTGATAGGTTTGTTGGTATGAATGCACTATATATGATCTTTTATTCTATTGGTTGGTAAAGGAATAAAGAATGATCTATGCATTGCTTCAAGTGATTGATCTCATTCTCAATATTTATGTTGCTATTTTGATAGCTAATGTTGTCTTTTCTTGGCTTTGTGCATTTAATATCGTAAACATGCGTAATCCCTTTGTTGCGATGATAGGGAATTTCCTTTATTGTGCTACAGAGCCAATTTTAGGACGTATCCGGTATTTTTTGCCAAATCTTGGAGCAATTGATATCTCACCTCTTATAGTATTTCTGATTATTTATTTTATTCGTATTTTTATGTGGCGAGCTTATGTAGGTTTATTCTTATAAATATGAGAATATTACACCAGATAGATAAAGATGCTGTACCGTATTGATTCCAGTGGCTTAGTTTTATTCGTGCGTTTAATTCCCAAAGCTTCAATGGATAGCATAGTAGGGGTTGAGAGTAGAGATGGTGAGACACAGCATTTAGTTATACGTCTTCGTACTGTTCCTGAAGATGGCAAGGCAAACAAAGCATTAATTAAATTTTTAGGAAGGCAATGGAAAATACCGCCTTCTTATATTTCTCTTAAAAGTGGTATGACATCACGTTATAAACAGCTTCGTTTTTCAGGATATGTAGAAGAACTTGAACAGAAACTGCAACTTATGAGCAATATACATTCACAAAAATATGAATGAAAGCTGTATAAGCCTGTTTGAACAACAGGCTTTGATTTATTAGAGTTAATCTATTCTATTCCTTTGTTGCGTTTGCGATAGCTTCCTTAATCAATTCACGTGCAAAGTTTTTGTCACGCCAACCTTCAATTTTAACCCATTTTTCAGGTTCGAGATCCTTATAATGCTTAAAGAAATGTTCAATCTGCTTTAATGTGATTTTTGGAAGATCCGTATAATCATGAACATCAACATATCGCTGCGTTAATTTTGGGGTGGGAACAGCAATGATTTTTTCATCTTTACCACCATCATCTTCCATAATTAGGGCCCCAATTGGGCAAACATTAATGACACAACCAGGCATGAGTGGACGGGTGTTACAAATAAGAACGTCAAGTGGATCACCATCTTCTGAAAGTGTATGTGGGATGAAGCCATAATTGCCGGGATAGACCATAGGTGTATAGAGAAAGCGATCAACAAATAATAATCCAGATTTTTTATCCATCTCATATTTTATTGGTTGGCTACCAACAGACACTTCGATGATAACATTAATATCTTCTGGTGGATTATTGCCAATAGGGATCTCTTTAATATTCATTGTAAATATCCTTTCCGGAGTGAAATCAAACCAAATGCACTAGAATATTTGGTTAAAAGAGTATGATCAGGTTGAAATTGGTGAACGTGTTTTTTCAAAGCGTTTACGTTCATTCGGGTCTAAATAAAGTTTACGTAGACGGATATTTTTAGGGGTTACTTCAACAAGTTCATCATCTTGTATCCACGATAATGCACGTTCTAATGTCATTTTAATTGGAGGGGTCAATTTTACAGCTTCATCTTTACCAGAAGCACGCATATTGGTTAGCTTTTTTCCTTTTAGAACATTCACTTCTAAGTCGTTATCGCGTGAATGGATGCCAATAATCATACCTTGATAGACTTTAGCACCAGCATTGATCACCATAGGTCCTCGATCTTCGAGGTTAAAAAGTGCATAAGCAACAGCTTCACCATTATCATTTGAAATCATCACGCCATTAGTACGGCCGCTGATATCTCCTTTATAAGGTTCATAAGAATGGAAGAGACGATTCATAATTGCTGTACCACGTGTATCGGTTAAAAGTTCTGATTGGTAACCAATAAGTCCACGAGTCGGTGCATGAAAGACAAGGCGTACACGATTACCACCAGATGGACGTAATTCAATCATGTCTCCTTTGCGCTCTGACATTTTTTGAACAACAGTTCCGGAATATTCTTCATCAACATCGATCACGACTTCTTCGATTGGTTCAAGAGTTATTCCATTTTCATCCTTCTGCATAACTACACGTGGGCGTGAAACACTGAGCTCGAATCCTTCTCTGCGCATATTTTCGATGAGCACTGCAAGTTGTAATTCCCCTCGTCCTGAAACATAGAAAGAATCTTTATCGGTTGATTCCTCAATTTTAAGGGCTACATTACCTTCCGCTTCTTTCAACAAACGATCACGGATAACGCGGCTTGTTACTTTATCTCCTTCAGTACCAGCAAGGGGGCTATCGTTCACCAAAAAACTCATAGTCACAGTGGGAGGGTCAATGGGTTGAGCAGTGAGTGGTTCATTGATGGTGGGGTCACAGAAAGTATCAGCAACAGTGCCTTTTTGTAGACCAGCAATTGCTACAATATCACCGGCAACGCTTTCTTCAATTGGTTGTCGTTCCAGCCCACGAAATGCCAAAATTTTTGAAATACGTCCAGTTTCTAAAAGCGTTCCATTTTGTCCAAGAACCTTAACGCTTTGATTAGGTTTAATAGAACCAGAATGAATTCGACCTGTGATGATTCGGCCTAAAAATGGATCTGCTTCCAGAATAGTGCCAATCATACGAAACGGTCCTTCTGCCACAGTAGGTTCAGGCACATGGCGGATCACAAGATCAAATAAGGAACTCAGTCCTTGATCTTTTGGTCCTTCAGAAGTTTCAGCCATCCATCCATCGCGGCCTGATCCATAAAGAATAGGAAAATCAAGCTGTTCATCAGTTGCATTAAGAGCTACAAAAAGGTCGAAAACTTCATTAATGACTTCATCAGCGCGTGCATCAGATCGATCAATTTTATTGATAACAACAATAGGGCGTAATCCTACTTTCAATGCTTTCCCAACGACAAATTTAGTTTGCGGCATAGGACCTTCAGCTGCATCAACAAGCAAAATTGCCCCATCTACCATATTGAGAATACGCTCAACTTCTCCACCAAAATCAGCATGACCAGGGGTATCAACAATATTAATTCGGGTATCTTTCCAAACAACTGATGTAGCTTTTGCCAGTATTGTAATACCGCGTTCTTTTTCAATATCATTTGAATCCATCATACGCTCACTGGTGCGCTGATTATCGCGGAAATTTCCTGATTGTTTGAGAAGCTCGTCCACAAGTGTTGTTTTTCCGTGGTCGACATGGGCAATAATGGCAATATTACGCAATTGCATAAATTTTCTTCTTTTCGTTTAATGAAATTTCATTTCAGGCAAAGTTTTTGTATTTTTAACTTTGCAGTTTGAAGCCTTTTACAGTTTTTTTTATACTTTTGGAAGAGGAGAACTGTTTTTATAAAGAAGTAGTTGAGAAGATTTCTACAATTTTAAGCGAAAATGCCCAAAAACACCTTTTTATAAGATGGGCATTTTATAGCATGTATAAAGAATAAATAACACAATCTAATTACGTCATAAAAGAGCTTTTAGGTTGTTTTGAATATGTTTTTTCTTCTTATTTAAAGTAAAATTCCAGATAAAATAAGAGAAGCAACAGAAAAATAGATTACAATACCTGTAACATCTACTAAAGTTGCTACTAAGGGAGCTGAAGCACTTGCTGGATCAAATTTTAAACGTTTAAGAATAAAAGGCAACATGGAACCAGACAAGGAACCGAATGTGACGATTCCAACCAAAGTTGCACCCACTGTTATAGCAATGAAAATCCAATGTTCACCGTAGTTATAGATGCCCAGTTGTTGCCAGATAATAATGCGCATTATTCCAATAATTCCAAGTAAAAGGCCAAGAGACATTCCTGCTGGGATCTCGCGAAGGATGACTCTCCACCAGTCTTTAAGTGTAAGTTCACGTAAAGCTAATGCACGAAGAATAAGTGATGTTGCTTGTGAGCCAGAGTTTCCTCCTGAACTCATAATAAGGGGAATGAATAGTGTAAGGGTGATAACTTTTTCAATCTCTGCTTCGAAATATTGCATAGCGCTGGCTGTTAACATTTCACCAAGAAAAAGCAGAGCTAGCCAGCCACCACGTTTTTTCATCATTCCAAGAAAATTTATCTGCATATAGGGTTTATCTAGAGCTTCCATACCCCCAAATTTATAAGCATCTTCACTCATTTCATCAACCATAGTATCAAGCACATCATCAACTGTTACAATACCAATAACATGGTTACTGTCATCAATAACTGGTACAGAGAGAAGATCATGGCGTTGGAAAAGACGAGCGATATCTTCATGATCTGTAAAGGGTGATATTGTAATAGGTGTGTCATGTGTAGAGACGTTGAGAATTTGATCATCAGGTGAGGCAAGAATAAGATTTCGTAACGAAACAGCTTTGAGAAGTGCACCTGTTTTGGGGTCAATAACATAGCTTGTGTAAACTGTTTCACGTGTTCGTTCAACGTCACGAATGTGATCTAGAGTTTTTTTAACAGTCCAGTCTGCTGGGATAGCAATAAACTCGGTTGTCATTAATGCACCAGCTGTATGGTTGGGATAACTGGTGAGTTTTTTAAGTTCGGTTCGAGTTAAGGGTTTCAACAAGGCGTAAAGCCGTGTACGGGTCTTTCTATCCATTTCTTGAAAGACGTCTGCAGCAGCATCTGCGGACATACCCTCAAGAATTTCAACAGAACGATTAGTAGGTAGAAGTTCAAGAATAGCTGCTGGTTGTTCGAGTTCTGGTTTATCAAAGAGCTCAATAGCATAATCAAGAGGTAAAAGACTAAAAACGGTCACGCGTTCCATAATATCTAGATCGTTGATTATATCAATTGAATCAGCAAAATGACGGTTTTTTAATTCTTCAGCGAGAGTTTCAGGAGAAAGGTTTTTAAAGTCGAAGGTTGTGTTTATTTCAGTCATGGTAAAGCGCCTTCCAAAATTATAAGATTCAGGTATATGGATAGGATCAATCAAAGTGATAGAAAACTTAGAAACATCTCTCTGAATTGTTTTTGAGATTGTGAATATTTAAAATAAAGTCAAGGATAGATCACAATCTATAAACAATTTCATTTTTCAAATAAATGGAGCTTGTTCGTTTTTATGTATCCTATAATAAAATAGTTTTTTGCTTTTTTATTTTTTCTATCGAAATATTGGATTTAAAAATTTGTTTTAGAGCATACTCGATAATTCTTCCAAGATAGTTTGTATACTGAAAGTAATCATTTTGTTTTAAAGCATATAGTGGAGGCATAGATATTATGACAAAAACAGCAGTTTTAGATTGGAACGGATTTTCAGGACTTCCCGATTTTGCCTCAATAAGTGACGATGATTTTAAACCCGCTTTTGAACAAGCTCTTAAAGAAGCCGAAGAAGAAATAGAGGCAATTGCATCTGTGGAAGAGCCTCCAACACTTGAGAATTTTTTGCAGCCTTTTGAGCTTTCTGGCAAGGCACTTGATCGTATATGTTCAATATTTTTCTTACGTTCAGGCGCGCATAGCAATGTGTTGATTCAGAAGTTAGAGCAAGAATTTACTGTACAACTATCTCGTTATTTTTCAAAAATTATGATGGATGCGAGGATATTTGTAAAGATGGATACACTGTATGTACAGTCGCAACGGGGTATGTATAACAGTGAAACGAAGCGCGTAATTGAATTATGGTGGAAAAAGTTTGTTCGTAACGGTGCAAAACTTGATGTACAAGGTAAGAAACGTCTTGTCGAAATCAATGAAAAACTGGCTCTTTTAGGCACTACTTTTGGTCAACATGTATTGAAAGATGAAGCTGAATGGATTTTGTTTTTAGAACAAACGGATTTATCTGGCTTACCTGATGATCTTATTGCTTCAATGAAGGAAATTGCTTGCGAAAAAGGTCGTGAAGGATTTTATGCATTAACATTAGCACGTTCGATTGTTGAACCTTTTTTAAAATTATCTAATCGCCGTGATTTGCGTGAGATAGCATTTCAAGCTTGGTCTAAACGTGGTGAAAATAATGATGATAATGATAATCGAGCGATTATTGTAGAAATGATCACGCTTCGGAATGAAAAAGCCAAATTGCTGGGATATGAATCTTTTGCAGATTTAAAACTTGATAATACCATGGCCAAGAGTGTTAATTCAGTTATGAATTTGCTCATGCCTATATGGGAACGAGCAAAAGTTAGAGCTGTTACTGAACAGACTGAATTACAAAATTTAGCAAAAAATCTAGGGAGCAATGAACCTTTAGCAGCTTGGGATTGGCGTTATTATGCTGAAAAATTACGTGCTGAAAAATTTTCTTTTAATGAATCTGAGGTTAAACAATATTTTCAACTAGATCGTATGATTGAAGCGGCTTTTGCAGTGGCAAAGAAGCTCTTTGGAATTTCATTTGAAGAAAAAACAGCTATTGCACTTTGGCATCCTGATGTGCGTTTATGGGAAGTTAAACATTCTGATGGTAGTTTACTTGGGCATTTTATTGGCGATTATTTCGCACGTTCTTCAAAACGATCTGGCGCATGGATGAGTCAACTGCAGTCGCAGCATAAATTGAATGGTGGACAAAAACCGATTATTTATAATATCTGCAATTTTGCAAAGCCTCCTAAAGGGGATGCTGCTCTTTTGTCGCTAGATGATGCGCGTACACTTTTCCATGAATTTGGACACGCGTTACATGGTTTGCTTTCTGATGTAACATGGCCATCCGTGGCAGGAACATCGGTTTCGCGTGATTTTGTTGAACTTCCTTCTCAACTTTATGAGCATTGGTTGACTGTGTCAGAGGTGCTAAAATCTTATGCTACGCATGCAAAAACAGGTATTCCCATGCCACAAACTTTGCTGGATAAGATTATGTCAGCACAGACATTTAATGCTGGCTTTTGTGCTGTTGAGTATATTTCATCGGCTTTAATAGATATTGCTTTTCATAAAGGAGTAATAGTTTCTGATCCAATATTGTTTGAATATAAGGAATTAGAAAAGTTAGAAATGCTTGACACAATTATTATGCGCCATCGTCCTCCACATTTTACACATGTGTTTTCAGGTGATAGTTATGCTGCTGGTTATTATTCTTATATGTGGTCAGAAGTACTTGATGCTGATGCATTTCAAGCTTTTGAGGAAACTGGTGATGTTTTTAACCCAGAACTTGCTAGCCAATTGAAGCGTTTTATTTATTCTTCTGGAGGTAGTTGTGATCCAGAAGAGCTTTATAAAGCTTTTCGGGGAAGGTTACCTTCACCAGAAGCGATGATCAAAAAACGAGGGCTGTAAATCATACATAATACGAGATAGTCCATACCGATTTTTTATATTTTAGGTGTTTAGGTTATGTGCAATTTTAAATGTATTTATGACAGTATAATGAAAAATTAGAGTTGATATTTTTAACGAGTTTATAGGGAAAATTGTCAGCTTAACTTACTTAGTAGCTATTTACGTAATTTGTATTTTATGAGGTTCTAATTTATTTTGTTGAGTAAATAGCTATTTTGTACCACCTCATAAAGAAATTGTGGGTAATTTGTACTCAAGATTGTAAATTTAGCTTTTTCTTATAGCTTGAATAAAAGGCTTTGTTTGTTAATAAAATCGTTTCAAATATAGACAAAATATTCTCCCTATACTTCTAGAATTTTCATATAGAATACGTAAAAATTTGTTTTTCGTCGTTCAAGGGCAGGTTAGTCTCTATCCATGTTCATAATTTTCTAGGATTATGAAAGTTTTTATCAATTTTGATAGTTCTTTACTCATAGAAGTTTATTCATTTTGGCTAAATAATTGCTAAGAATACTATTGGATATCGTGATTGATTTTACTTCACACTTATCACCATAAAATATGCCTGGCTTATTTTTTCAATGAATTAAAAATATGATTTTTCCAAGAATAATAATCAATCGAAATGAAGCTGGAAGTAGGCATTACAATTTTATGGTGACTGTATTTGTTTTCTACATGCATACACAATTCAAAAAAGTTTTACATTTTAGTTGAAATGAGCTTTGTCATTGTAAAAGCAAACGTCAAAAAAAGAAAGTAAATCAAATATATTGAGTAGAAATGGTATGACTGTCTATTCTAGATCATTGTTTTCTGAGAAGAGAGAGAACTTGATAACTTGGGTATCCATTAGCTTCTAAGCCATGGCGCAGTTGAAAAGATTTAATGGCTTGTTTGGAAGCTGTACCAATTTTACCGTCAATTTCTCCTTTATAATCTCCAAGTGCAGCTAAGCGAGATTGCAGCTCTAAACGTTCTTGGAAAGTAATAGGTTTGAATGGTCGGTTCCAATCTTGCACTAATCCAGGGTGTCCAGCGATACGATTAGCAAGGAGAGCAACGGCAAAAGCATAACGATCTGCATTATTGTAACGTTTAATAACAAAGAAATTTTTTGTTACCAAAAATATAGGTCCCTCTGGCCCATCGGGAAATTTCAATATTGCAAGTTGAGAAGAAGAAGGAAAAGGTTGCCCGTGGGCATGGCGAACACCTAGCTTTGCCCATTGTTCAAAGGAAAGCCAATCTTCAGGGAGTTTTTTTCGATGTGGCAGTTTAACTTCAACACCCCAAGGGAGGTCAGATTGCCACCCATTCATGTGAAGAAGATTAGCAGCGGTAGCAAGTGCATCTGGAATTGATGTCCAAATATTACAGCGTCCATCTCCGTCCATGTCAACACCATAGGCAAGATAACTCGTTGGGATAAATTGGGTGTGCCCTAATGCACCGGCCCAAGATCCAATGAGTTGAGAACGATGAATGCCACTGCTTTGTAAAATTTTCATTGCAGCAATAAGTTGTGTGTGCGCATATTTTTTACGTTTTTGATCTGCGTAAGCTAAAGTTGCAAGTGAACGGATGACGTCATGCATCACATTTTTGTTTTGCAAAACTTTTCCATAGCTACTTTCTATAGACCAAATAGCAAGGAGAATATTGCGGTTAACACCGAAACGTTTTTCAATTTTGGAAAGCCATGGTTCCCATTTTTGGGCGTGGCGCTGTCCTTCCACAATGGCGATATTATGGACACGATTGTCAAAATAGTTCCATGGGGAATCAATAAATTCTGGTTGATATGCCGCTTTTTGTAAAACTGCCGGGTCAATTGTTTCAACAGTTTTAAAAGCCATATCAAATGTAGTTGATGAGATATTGTTGGCTAAAGCTATTTTTTTAAATTCGTTAATCCAGCTTTTAAAATCACGCTCAGTGTGTGCAAATGAAAAAAAAGGCGTTGAAAGAGCCAAAAGAGTAGAGATTACACCAATGATAAAAGCTCTGTGATTTATTAATTTCTTTGAAGAAGAAAATAGATTCAGTGTTATTGGTTTCATCTTTTTATTACTGCCGATTTTAGAACACTTTAGTGTGAAGTAAGTTCGTTTTTTGTATTTAGTTTGTAAAGTATACTACCCAGCTAAATCGAAAAACTTTGAAAAAGTATGCTGATATTTAACTATTCGTGTCTTTTATTATAACTAATTTTTATGATAATCCAACCAAAACAGTGAAGCATCTTTTTAGCATTTTAGTTAAAACACGGTGATACATTAAATCAGAAAGCTATATAGTAAACGCTATATTCATAATCAGGAGAATAAGTGTGCGTAAAATCCGGAAGGCAGTATTTCCCGTAGCAGGCCTTGGTACTCGTTTTCTTCCAGCAACGAAAACAGTTCCTAAGGAAATGCTGACTGTTGTTGATAAACCTATTATTCAATATGTTGTAGATGAAGCACGTGAAGCGGGCATTGAGCATCTTATTTTTGTTACTGGACGCAATAAAGCAGTGATTGAAGATTATTTTGATGCGCAAGTTGAATTATATACAGTACTTACTGAACGTGGCAAAAAAGAAGAACTTAAGCATTTACAAGATTTGCAGCCGCAACCTGGCATGACTTCTTTTACTCGGCAGCAACAATCTTTGGGTCTTGGGCATGCTCTCTGGTGTGCACGTGAGTTAGTTGGCAAGGAACCTTTTGCTTTATTATTACCAGATATGTTGATACAGGCTAAAAAGAATTGCCTTTCTGAAATGATCTACCTTTATGAAAAAACGGGTGGAGGAAATATTATTTCTGTTCAAGAATGTAAACTTGAAGACGTTCACAAATATGGTATTGTCGGTAGGGGTAAGCAAATTGCAAATGGTTTTGAAATCACAAAAATGGTAGAGAAACCAGAAAAAGAAACGGCTCCATCTAATTTATACATTAATGGACGTTATATTTTACAACCAGAAATTTTTGATATTCTTTCCAATCAAGAACGAGGGGCAGAAAATGAAATTCAGTTGACAGATGCTATGGTGCGGCTTTCAAATGAGCAAGCTTTTTTTGGTTTCCAATTAGATGGGTATACTTTTGATTGTGGCTCTACAACGGGTTTTATTGAAGCCAATGTTGCGTTTGCTTTAGCGCGTGCTGATATGCATCAGCATGTTTCTGTTTCATTGAAAAACTTACTTGAAACGATAAAAGCTTAAAAATTATATAGATCTCTGTTTTGATTTCATTTATCAAACTTAGTTATGATGATAGGGTCTTCTAATATGTTGGCTTTACAAGGTGCAATTACATCGGCACTTAAAACTATTTCTCGCGAAAAACAAGGGCTTGAAGCTCTTGAGAAAGCTCTTTCAAGCTATCTTTCAGATTCTTTTAAAAAAGCTGTTCAAACCATTAGTAATGCCCAGGGTCATGTGGTGATTACTGGTCTTGGTAAGAGTGGTCATATAGGAACAAAAATTGCTGCGACTTTAGCCTCAACGGGGACGCCTGCCTTTTTTGTGCACGCAGCAGAGGCTAATCATGGTGACCTTGGTATGATTAGTTCTGATGATGTTATTCTTGCTTTGTCATGGTCAGGTGAAACTATGGAATTAAGCGGCATTATAAACCATGCTGCGCGTTTTCGTATCCCACTTATTGCAATGACATCTGGCGAGCACTCTGTATTAGGGCGAAAAGCTGATATTGTATTATTATTACCAAAGGTAGAAGAGGCTTGTCCTCATGGACTTGCTCCGACAACTTCCACAGTTATGCAACTGGCAATGGGTGATGCATTAGCTGTTGCTCTTTTAGAAAGGCATGACTTTAGCGCAACAGATTTTAAAATTTATCATCCTGGTGGTTCGCTTGGTGCAAACTTTAAATATGTACGCGATATTATGCATCAAGGTGATAGTCTTCCTTTGATTATACAGGGTGCACCTATGACTGAAGCTGTAAATATTTTGGTTGAAAAACATTTTGGTTGTGTTGGTGTTATAAACCAAAAAGGTGAGTTAATTGGAATTGTAACAGATGGCGATCTTGCGCGTAATATTCACTGTGATTTATCAAAATTCAATGTTGATGAGGTAATGACAAAGGATCCTAAAATTGTAAACCCAGATACACTCGTTGGTGCTGCGACAGCTTTTATTAATGATCATCAGATTGGTGCTTTTTTTGTCATTGAAGATAAAAAACCCGTAGGGATTGTTCATTTTCATGATCTTTTGCGTATTGGTGCTGTTTGAGTTAATAGGTGCCGATATCAGGTAAGATTTTAATGTGCAAATTAAGGTGAATTCAATAATAACAGAAGCAATTTTAAATATAAAATTACTTCTGTTAAGATATCGTTGTCAAAGGACTATTGTTTACATATCTTAAGGTTGTACAGCAAGTTTATCAGCGAAATAACGTGTTAATGTTTACATTAATTCTAAAGCTCTATTAGGAAGAGGAATTACAATTTCTTATGAGTTTGTTTTGTAAATTTAAATAAAATTTTGACTTTCATTTAAATTTGACGGTTGAGAAAAAATTGTGATCCAGTACTTGATGTGCAGAAAAGCTGCATTGTGTCATTTGATAATCTACAATCAGCCCTAGATATAGTTCCACGGAGAATTGAGCGTATTTCAATTTCTACATGTTGGGCATTGACGTAATTGTAAGTGCCTTCTGATAATTTTTCTTTTGTGTCTGCTGCTCGTGTTTCAAAAGTGCCATTGCGGAAAGAAGAAATAATACCGTTTTTATCAATCCATTCACCATCAATTCCAGTTGGTATATTTTCTACAGTTGGGTGTTGCCCATAATGGTGTGGAAGGCTACAGGCTCCTATAGCCAAAACAGTAATTGTAAGCCATAAAATGCGGCAGATATGTTGCATTTGTTTCACTCTATTTATTTTATGTTGCTTTTCAATTGTTTATAATAAACTTAAGATTATTATTATTAAGTTACTTTATTAATTAATATTGAGGTTTTTGCTGAAAAATAATGAAAAAGCAAAAAATTGGAAAAAATATCTTAATGTTGTTAATTATTGAAATAATAAATTTAACACGCGCGATACAAAAGGTAAAATATTTTTTATGATTTACATAATTCTCAATATTAATATTGTTTAGTAGTCTCAAAGGAGATTATTAAATTATGGTTGGCCCTATTCTTGTTGCGAGTGAAGACCACGGAAAGCGTATAGAGTTTTCTACTATGCTCCGAGATCTTGGTTATCGTGTCATTGAAGCAGAAAATAGCTTACGTACGATTGATCTTTTACATAGACGTAAAAATGTCATGCTTGCATTGCTTGATGTTGTTATGAGTGATTTAAGTATAAGTGATTTGATTACGACAATTAGAGCTGCTGGAGTCTCTGTTCCTGTTATTGTTATAGCAAAGCAAGATAATCAAGAATCACTTCAAAAAGCTTTAAGAGCTGGAGCTATTGATTATTGGATTTATCCGGTTACACCACTACGATTGAGAATTACATTGAATAATCTTTCACGTACTTCTGCGTTAGAACGTGAAGTTTATTATATCCAACGACGAAATAAAAATTATTTACGATTTTCTGATCTCTATACAAAAAGCAGTGTCATGCAAGCGATTTTAGAACAATCGAAAAGTGCAGCTATTTCCCCACAGAATCTTTTGATAAAAGGTGAAATAGGAACTGGTCGTGAAACGTTAGCACGCATTATTCACTGTGAAAGCTTATTTTCAAAAGGGCCTTTTGTTCGTTTCCAATGTTCACCTGTTGTTGATCCAGAGCAAGAAAAACACATATGGTTTAAAGAATTTTTACCACTAGTTTCTTCTCTTGAAAAGGGAACTCTTTGTCTTTGTGATATTGATCGACTCGAGCCCATACAACAAAAACGTTTTGCACATTATCTTAAAGAGAGAGAAGAGGCTATAAAGAATGAACAGCCTCCTTTTCGCATTATTGCCATATCAACATCACAACTTGAGGATCTAGTTAAAGATGATGTTTTTTTTCATGGTTTATTTGAACAGTTTTCCCAATTATGTATCAATGTTCCCACTTTGCGAGAATTGAGAGATGATCTTCCAGAAATTTCTCAGCGCTTGATTGATCATATCATCACTGAAACAGGACGATCACATATACATGGTTTGTCGGGGTCAGCTATTTCATTACTTATGCAATATGATTGGCCTGGTAACCATAGTGAACTTGAAAATTTATTATTTCGCGCAGTTTTACTCAGTGAAGGACCTTTGTTAACTGTTCGCGATTTTCCACAATTAATGGGAAGTTCATTACTTGGTGTTCCAAGTATTATGTATAATCATGTTCAAGAGCATTCTGAAAAAAAGTCTATACAATTTTTAAATTCTGAAGGACATGTCCGTACCTTTGCGGATATGGAGCGCGATATTATTGAAAAGGCAGTTAAACATTATAAGAGACGTATGAGTGAGGTTTCTCGCCGTCTTTGTATAGGGCGTTCTACACTTTATCGTAAAATAGAAGAATACGAGGGTGACAAACAGTCAAAAATAGAAGGAAAATCTATAATAGATTTCCATTCATAAGAATTACTGCTTTTAATAGTAATAATATGAAGATTTCTGTCTTTTCTAAAGTACCGTTTACGATATAACTGACTAAATTTGAAGTGGTTTTTCAATCAATGTTTTTGTTTTAACTTAATAAATATGAAATTTTATTTGAGGGTATTCTCATTAGCTTTATTGCTTAAGGCTTGTGGTATTAAAGTTAAGACTGCATTTACAATAATAAACAGACATTTCATGCTCTCGCGCATCGGACGCAGAATTTTAGAATCACTGATGGGGTAAGTTAGGTTATATTTTTTCAAGTAAATAATAAAGATTCTACTTTATTGTATTAATTGAATGATAAGAACGTTGATTTTAGTGTTAGAGTACGTATTTATGAGTGTGCAATAGCTTTTAAAGTAGAAAGTGTATCACTTTGATTCTGTTAAATATTATTATCGGATCTATTATCTTTTTTACTACAGCATTTATGTTGGCAATTTACGCTTATGGCTGTTTTACCAAAAGTGCGATAAAAGAGTATTCTTATGCGTTTAATGTTGAGAAAGATGCGACCAAACTTGATCGTATAGTGAGTCGATTAGCAAAAGAGACGAATGGATTAGGGGTCGACAAGGATGCTCTTTCACTCATTACTAGCAATTTAGATGCGTTTTGTGTCCGTACAATGGCAGCGGCACAGGCTGAGCGCAGTCTTGATCTGATGTATTATATTTGGGACGATGATTTAACAGGGCGTTTGTTACTTAGCGAAGTGGTAGAAGCGGCTGATCGTGGTGTGCGTGTGCGTCTTCTTTTGGATGATATTAATGCTCAGGGTCGTGATCCAGCTTATATTGCGCTTAATAAACATCCTTATATTGAAGTTAGAATGTTTAATCCAGGGCGAGCACGCAGTGGTGGTTTACGTCGCGGTCTAGAGATTATATTGCGGGCACTTGTTGTAACACGCAGAATGCATAATAAAGCTTTTATTGTAGATGGACGGGTAGCTTTTGTAGGAGGACGCAATATTGCAGATTCTTATTTTGATGCAGGTAAGGAGGCAAGTTTCCGAGATCTAGACCTGATGTTAATTGGTCCATCGGTAAAAAAAGTAGAAACTATCTTTGATGATTTTTGGAATAGTTCTGTAGTTTTACCAATTCATGCTTTAGTCGTTCCAAAAAGTACAAATAACCTTGATGATTGGAAAGATAAATTGCAAAAATTTCGTCATTCCAAAGTCGCAAAAGTTTATTTAGATTATGTCAACAAATATATCAGTTTTGAATGTTTTATCCAAACGAGAAAGCGATTATTTCTAGCAGATAAAGTTGAAGTTCTTTCTGATCCTCCAGAAAAAGCATTAGGCAAAAAAGTAGGCAATTGGCTGATGGAGGTGCTCTCACAGGTTATTGAAGGTGCAAAAAAAACAGTCCAAATTACATCACCTTATTTTGTTCCTGGTAAAGCGGGTACACAGCATTTGAGCAGTTTGGTGTCAAAAGGTGTTGATGTTAGAATTCTTACTAATTCTTTAGCGGCGACTGATGTGGTGGTGGTGCATAGTGGTTATGCACCTTATCGTAAGGTTTTATTGAAAAGTGGTGTTAAACTTTATGAATTAAAACCGGATGGAGGTCCCCACCGATTGTGGTTGTTTAGATCAAGTAAAGCAAGTTTACATACAAAAGCTTTTTTAATTGACCATAAAACTGCTTTTATTGGATCTTTAAATTTTGATCCTCGATCAGCTTCATTGAATACAGAAATGGGCATTCTTTTTGAATGTGCACCAATTACAGCTATGTTGGATTTGCTTTTTTTAGAGGAAACAACAGGTGAAATGAGTTATTGTTTACGTCTTGGGGATAATGATCGTATTTATTGGGATTTTATTGAAAATGAAAAACAATATAGTATTGATTATGAACCAGAAAGCAGTTTTAGGCGTCGCGCATTTGCAAAGATAATGAGTTGGTTGCCAATTGAATCACAATTATAGCTTATACAAGAATATACTAGAAAAAATATTTATTTTTCTTTTCATTTTGTTTGTAACATGGCATAATTGATTGCCAAATTCACAGTGCACAAAAACTACAGCTGCATTTTATATTTATTTGCCAGTGTTTTATTATTAAAGGAATTTGGCTATGACAAAAATTGTTGAAACCAAAACAGGTGTATTGGCGCTTACCTTTGATGATGTACTTCTGCAACCTGGCCATTCGCTTGTTATGCCTAGCCAGGTGGATCTTAAAACACGTATTGCAGCTGATATTGAATTGAATTTACCCTTACTTTCTGCCGCAATGGATACGGTGACAGAATCGCGTTTAGCAATTGCTATGGCTCAAGCTGGGGGTCTTGGTGTTATTCATCGCAACATGTCCCCTACAGAGCAAGCTGAAGAAGTCCGTCAAGTGAAAAAATTTGAATCTGGTATGGTTGTTAATCCGGTAACAATTGGGCCAGATGCGACACTGGAAGAGGCAAAGAATTTAATGCGCTCTCATGGTATTTCAGGTATTCCTGTTGTTGAAAATGGAGCTAAGGGTGGAATTTCTGGTAAGCTGGTTGGTATTTTAACCAATAGGGATGTGCGCTTTGCATCAGATCCAAAACAAAAAATCCGTGAATTAATGACGCATGAAAATTTAATCACAGTACGTGAAAATGTTCAACTGGATGAAGCAAAATGTCTTTTACATTATCATCGTATTGAAAAATTATTGGTTGTAGACGAGCAAAATCGCTGTGTTGGTTTAGTGACAGTCAAAGATATTGAAAAAGCACGGTTACATCCGAATGCTACTAAAGATTCTCAAGGTCGTTTACGTGTTGCAGCTGCCAGTGGTGTAGGGGATAATGGAATTGAACGAGCTGAACGATTAGTTGATGCAGGCGTTGATGTATTGGTGATTGATACAGCTCATGGGCATTCTCAGCGTGTGTTAGAAACGATTGAACGTATTAAAAAAATGGCACTTTCTACAACTATTATGGCTGGTAATGTAGCGACTGCGCAAGCAACACAAGCTTTAATTGATAGTGGTGCAGATGCGGTAAAAGTTGGTATTGGGCCTGGCTCTATTTGTACAACGCGGATTGTTTCGGGCGTTGGTGTACCTCAGCTTTCAGCTATTATGGATGCTGTAGAAGTTGCTGATAAAGCAGGGATTCCCATTATTGCTGATGGTGGTATCAAAACTTCAGGTGATTTTGCTAAAGCTTTGGCAGGTGGAGCTTGTGCTGCTATGATTGGCTCTCTTTTAGCTGGTACAGATGAAAGTCCTGGAGAAGTTTATCTTTATCAGGGTCGTTCTTTTAAAGCTTATCGGGGTATGGGGTCTGTCGCTGCTATGGCGAGAGGATCGGCAGATCGTTATTTTCAAGCTGAGGTTCAGGATGAACTTAAACTGGTGCCTGAAGGTGTTGAGGGGCAAGTTGCTTATAAAGGCCCTATAGCATCAGTTCTACACCAGCTGGCTGGTGGATTACGTGCTTCAATGGGCTATGTTGGAGCACAAGATTTAGTTGAATTTCGTAAAAAAGCAACATTTGTTCGTATTACGAATGCTGGCCTTTATGAAAGTCATACACACGATGTTTCTATTACACGGGAAAGCCCAAATTATCGTGGTCCTGTTTAGACAACTAAGCTTGGCGTTATTTTTATATCAATACCACAAGTTCTTTTGGAAAAATGATATGATATCTATCATTTGTGCGCAGTCTTGTGTATTGCAATTCCAAATTTACCAAAAGAAGGAATTGGGTGTTATTATTCCAATTCCTTCTAGCAGTTATCTTAAAATGAAAAGATTAGCTTTTCATATTTTTCCGTCCTGCTTTTAATGCACAGTTGCGATCGCTAGCCTGATTACTTTGGACGGATTTCTTTCTATTATGTGAGGACATTGTATTCTGGTTGCTTTTAGATGCAGCTATTTTCTCATTATTATGGGTATTCATTAATTTTCTCCTTTTTAACTATCTGGCATATGCCAGTATAGAGGAACGGTCATATCAAATAGTAGTTCCGAGAATTTTTGAAAAAGTTCATCTATGCTTTGTTTGAAATGAGATAAATATAGTGGGGCAAGAGCTTTCCTAAGCAAACAGCGTTTTTTATAATGTTAACCGTTTAGTCTTCAAAACTATTGGTTAAGTCATTTAGTGTTTATTTTTATTTTCCAAGATGAAGAGAGCTTTATAATTCTCGTGCAATCATAACTGGAATAGGCGCTTTATGGATAATATTCTGAGTTTTAGAGCCAAATAAAAAATTATACATTTTAGAGTGGTGAAAAGCTCCCATAACGAGCATATCAAGATGAAGTGTCTGAATGTTCTGAAGAATCATTTGTTCAAGACTGTCTTCTGTTTTGAGTGGTTCAACTTTAATTTTAGCAGCTTGTAATCGCTCTAATGTTTCGTTGAAACTGTCTTGCACAGCTTGTGTTTGCAATTCTGCCATACCTAATACAAAGGTTAGGTTATTAAAAAATTTTCGTGTACAAATAAAATCAATAGCTTTCATGATCAAAGGGCCACCGTCAAAAGCTATGAGAACTCTTTGAATTGGGCGAAAATGACGTGAAGCAACGAGAATTGGAAGCTCAGAAGAGCGTACAACGTTTTCAAAATTGAGCCCTAATCGTTTTTTATCAGATGCTGTTTGTTCACCACGTTTTCCCATAACGATAAGGGAAGATTGAGTATTATAAGTATTCAATGCATCAATAAGACTGTCATGACGTAAGCGTGTTTCAATTTCAATATGACTCTGAGAATTGAGATAATCTTTCGCTTCTTCCAAAGCTGTTTGTCCAACTTTTTGTGCAAAGAGTGCTTTAGCAAGAGTGGTATCTTGTTGTTTTAAGTCAGATGGATTTAGTGTGTTATTGTCGGCTTGTTGTGTATCTGGTAAGCTAATTTCTTTTTCCGATTTGTCCAAGACGTGCAACAACCGAATTGTTGTTTGCATAGATTTAGCAGCCCATAACGCTAGGTCACATACATGTTTTGCATAAATTGAAGAATCAATAAGAGCGAGTATCGGTTTTGTCATTATATTATGTCCCAATGTTATTGCTTATAGAAGAGGTTTATAATTTTCGTTAATATCTACAAGTTATAGAAATAATAATTCTATCTTTCTTCAGAATAAAATTCTAGCCTACAGTGAGAAATATTCGGTTTTCAATAATAAATTTGGGGGTTATTTTAAGATTATCACTGAAAATGAAGAAGATCATTTAAAGTTTTTAATTTAATTATTTATTGATAGCATTTGCATAGGAGAATGAATTGCGATTAGGTGGGCGTTTGCAAGCAGCAATAGATGTTCTAAAAGAGATAGAGATGCGGCACCGTCCTGCAAGTGAAGCTCTGAAAGATTGGGGGCTTTCTCACCGTTTTGCTGGAGTGAGTGATCGTGCAGCAGTTGGTACAATTGTTTATGATGTTTTAAGACGACGTTATTCATTACAATGGCGTATGGATAGTGATGATATTCGAAACATAGCTTTTGGAGCTTTGTTAGATACCGGAGCAATGACCATTGAACAGGTTGATAGCACTTTAGAAGGAGATCGGTTTGCACCACAATTATTAGCGCTTAAACAGCGTCATTCATGGCAAAAACGTCAGCTGGTTGATGCACCAGACTATATTCGTGGTGATATTCCCCAATGGTGTCAAGCTCATCTTCAACCCTTATTTGCCGACAATTGGGTAACTGAAGCTGCTGCTTTAGCAACACGTCCTCCGTTAGATTTACGAGTGAACAGCTTAAAAGCAACACCAGAGAAAGTGCTCAAAGAATTAGCAAAAATAAAAGTTCAATCTTTTTCATGGTTTCGGCAAGCTTTAAGAATTGCACCAATTGAAAAATTTGGACGTCATCCTAATGTGCAAGCTGAACCTGCCTTCCAAAAAGGGCACTTTGAAGTACAGGATTTGGGATCTCAAATTGTTGCTCATCTTACAGAAACAAAAGCAGGTATACAGTTATTAGATTATTGTGCAGGAGCTGGTGGAAAAACATTAGCTTTGGCTGCCAATATGAATAATCGGGGGCAAATTTATGCTTATGATTCAAATAAAGTCCGCTTGGCTCCTATTTTTAGTCGTCTTCGCCGAGCTGGTATCCATAATGTACAATCACGGGTGCATGTAGAAGAATTAAAGCCATTAGTAGGTCAGATGGATATAGTTTTATTAGATGCTCCATGTAGTGGAACAGGAACATGGCGCCGTCGCCCAGATGCGAAATGGCGTCTGACGCCAGAACAAGTAAAAAAGCGCCAAGAAGAGCAATTTGCTATTTTGAATGAGGCATTGGTTTATCTTAAGTCAAATGGACGTTTAGTTTATATTACATGTTCTCTTTTTATAGATGAGAATGAAGAGCAAATTTCCCGTTTTCTCCAACGACATTCCAACTTTTTTCCTATAGATCTGCGTGCACTTTGGCAGCGACATTTTAGTTCTTCAACTATACAGCCAATGTTTTCGAGTTATGGATTGACTTTATCGCCAGCATCAACTCAGACAGATGGTTTCTTTTTAGCTGTTTTACAAAAGAAGCATTGAAGATATATTTCCACGTTTTTTATTTCAAATTGTATAACAATGATATTTTTCTAATGCCAAAAGGCTTGTGAAAAGAGAAAGATTAAATCATAAATCTCATTTGCTATTCTTTGCAATTATTGATTGGTTTTCTATGAGTACATCGCATTCAAATACTATTCTTATTATTGATTTTGGTTCACAAGTTACACAGCTGATTGCACGGCGAGTGCGGGCAATAGGCGTTTATTCCGAAATTGTTCCTTTTCAATTGGCTTTAGAGAAGTTCAAAAGTATTAAACCTAAAGCTGTTATTTTATCGGGTAGTCCTTATTCGACTGTTGATGATGGTTCACCGCGTGCTCCGATAGAAATTTTTGAAGCCGGCATCCCAGTTCTTGGTATTTGTTATGGTGAACAAATCATGTGTGTTCAACTTGGTGGAAAAGTTGAAGCTGGACATGAGCGTGAATTTGGACGTGCTTCTTTGGAAGTAAAAGAAGAAAATGCGCTTTTTGATGGTGTTTGGGAAAAAGGGTCATCTCAACAAGTATGGATGAGCCATGGTGATCGTGTAACAGCTTTGCCAGAAGGTTTTCGTGTAATCGGAACATCACAAGGTGCTCCTTATGCTGCCATTGCTGATGAGAAACGGCATTTTTACGCAGTGCAGTTTCACCCTGAAGTTGTTCATACACCAGATGGTATAAAACTTTTGCAAAATTTTGTTTATAAAATCTGTGGTCTTAAAAGTGATTGGTCCATGGCTGCTTATCGTGATCAGGCTATAGCTGCGATTCGCAAAAAAGTCGGAAAAGGTCGGGTAATCTGTGGTCTTTCAGGTGGGGTGGATTCATCGGTTACAGCTGTATTACTTCATGAAGCGATAGGAGAGCAACTGACATGTATTTTTGTAGATCATGGGTTGATGCGTAAGAATGAAGCTGAAGAAGTTCTTACATTATTTCGTGATAATTATAATATAAAGCTTGTTCATATTAATGCTGCTCATAGGTTTATCAATGCTTTGAAGGGTGAAACAGATCCAGAAAAAAAGCGCAAAACTATAGGTCACCTTTTTATTGAAGTTTTTGAAGAAGAAGCCAAAAAGGTAGGTGGTGCGCAGTTTTTAGCTCAAGGAACACTTTACCCAGATGTTATTGAAAGTATTTCAGCTGTTGGTGATGGGATAACAATTAAAAGTCACCATAATGTGGGTGGATTACCAGAGCGAATGAATATGCAACTTGTAGAGCCATTGCGTGAATTGTTTAAAGATGATGTCCGCTCTTTAGGGAGAGAATTAGGTTTGCCTGAGCAATTTATTGGCCGCCATCCTTTTCCAGGTCCCGGTCTTGCGATTCGATGTCCAGGTGGAGTAACGCCTGAAAAATTAGAAATTTTGCGTGAAGCAGATGCTATTTACCTTGATGAAATTCGTAAAGCAGGTCTTTATGATGAAATTTGGCAAGCTTTTGCTGTTCTTCTTCCTGTTCAAACTGTTGGTGTTATGGGTGATGGACGCACTTATGAATTTGTTTGCGCTCTTCGTGCTGTAACATCTGTAGACGGTATGACTGCTGATTTTTATCCGTATGATATGAATTTCTTGGGCAAGGTAGCAACGCGTATTATTAATGAAGTTCGAGGTATTAATCGTGTTGTTTATGATGTAACTTCAAAGCCTCCTGGTACTATTGAATGGGAATAATTAGAATCAGATGCAAGTGTTTGAAGAATCGAAAGCTGTTGGGGAGTGGCATTTTAGGTAATTGAAAGAAAAGAATAATTGCTTGGAAAGGAATATTCTGGGGCTGATATTGCCTTTAATCCTCATTTTTATTCTCTTTAATTGAGTTTGGAAGTAAAAAATAATCTATGTTTAAACCAAAAATTGTTGCTCATCGTGGTGGAGTTAATCTCTATTCTGAAAATACACTTTCAGCGTTTCGTCATGCAATTGCGTTGGGAGTTGATGAAATTGAATGTGATGTTCATCTCCTTAAAAGTGGTGAGGTGGTTGTATTTCATGATTTTTGCCTTGAGCAATTGGTGGGGCAAAAAGGGTATATTCATGATATTGATAATGAAACACGCAAGCAACTTTGCGTAAAAGGCAGTACTGAGTCTCCTCCTTTACTAGAAGAATTATTAGATCTTTTAGTACCAACAAACATTGCACTGCATCTTGAAATCAAAACATGTGGTGCGATTGAGCGCGAATATATTTTATCTCAAAAAGCCCTTGAATTGATTAATAGCCGCAATTTGGCAAAAAGAGTTTCAGCAATCAGTTTTGATTCTACTTGTTTACGCCCTTTTATTGAGGCAGGAATACCATCTGGTCCATGTATAGATAATTTTGAAGGTAATATGTCTTACCAGTTTTCTAAGTGGAAAAAATTAGGGTATTCTGATCTGAGTTTAGATGGTTCAATTGTATCGCGAAAATTTATTGAATCTGCACTTGATGCTGGCTTTACTGTCGGTGTTTGGACAATAAACGGGAAGGCTCGTTTATCACATTGGCTTGATATGCCTGTGCATTACATTACAACAGATCAACCTGATCTTGCTTTAGAATTACGTTCACAAAAATGAAAAATAGTCTTATACATCATGACAAAGACGAAAATTAATTAAGTAAAGAGCTCTCTAAAAAAGCTTATGAGGTTTAAATTAACTTTATTAATTTTATTAATTATGTGCGTTTTCCTGTAATCTTGTTAAAAGTATGAAAACTCTGATTAGGAACGGTGAAATTTAATTGTTGCCCATAACTATTTGTAAGGCGCTCTTTTATATCAACTGTGAAAACGGTATTATTCCAACGTGTTAAGACATGGCACCCTGTTCCTACAGGTTTGATGAGTTCAATATGCGTATGAAAAACGGGACCTTTGTCTGGATGCTCACCCAACAAAATTGCTTCCGGTCTAAATGCTAAAATATCAGTTTGTTCACTACAAGAAAATGAACTGTTTAAATGTTGTTCTAGAGCTTGACGATCAAGAAAATTCATAGGGGGAGAGCCAATAAAATTTGCAACAAATATAGTTTCTGGATAATCGTAAATTTCCATTGGCGTTCCAATTTGTTCTATGGCTCCTTGATTCATAACGACTATTCTATCAGCCAGTGTCATAGCTTCTAGTTGATCGTGGGTGACATAAAGGCTAGTTGTTTTTAGTGAGCGTTGTAGTTTTTTTATTTCGATACACATTTGTGTACGTAATTTTGAATCAAGGTTTGAAAGTGGTTCATCAAAAAGAAAGACACGTGGTTGACGAACAATAACACGCCCCATTGCAACACGTTGGCGTTGCCCTCCTGATAATTGTTGTGGTTTGCGATCAAGAAATGGCTCTATTTCCAAAAGTTTTGCAGCATGTGTCACACGCCTCTTAATTTCTTCTTTGGGTGTTTTTCTATTTTTAAGGCCATATTCCAAGTTTCCACGTACTGTCATATGTGGATAGAGTGCGTAATTTTGGAAAACCATAGCAATGTCACGATCAGCCGGTTCATAATCATTGATAAGTTCATTATCAATATAGAGCTCACCTGAGGTGACTTGTTCGAGCCCAGCAATGATACGTAATAAAGTTGATTTTCCACATCCTGAGGGACCAACAATAACAAGAAGTTCGCTATCAGCAACGGTTAAATTTAAATCATTAATGACCACAGTGTCATTGTCATATTGTTTTTTTATATTTGATAACTGAATGATAGCCACGGCTATTTCTCCATTTCGATGAGGCCTTTAACAAAAAGCCGGTGCATGCAGATGACAACTAAAACAGGTGGTACCATAGCGACAACTGATACTGCCATAAGGATATTCCATTGAGGATCATGTTGAAGTGATTCTACAATGAGTTGTTTCAGGATAATAAGAATGGTTTGGTGGTCTTGATCTGTCATAACAAGTAAAGGCCAGAGATACTGTACCCATCCATAAACGAACATAATAATAAATAAAGCAGCTATATTATTTTTACTAAGGGGTAAAAGAATATCCTTAAAAAATTTAAATGGTCCTGCACCATCAACGCGAGCAGCTTCTAAAAGTTCATCGGGAATAGTCAAAAAGAATTGACGAAATAAAAATGTAGCAGTTGCCGAAGCAATCAATGGAATAATCATTCCACTGTAAGTATTTATCATGTTTAACTGTGCAACGACTGCATATGTCGGAATAATACGAACTTCAATAGGTAACATTAATGTGACAAAGATCAAAGCAAATGCCATTTTACGAAAAGGGAAGCGCATATAGACAATTGCGTAAGCAGAGAAGAGCGAAATAATAATTTTTCCAACGCTAATACCAATTGCCATTATAAGTGAGTTTATTAAAAGTGGTAAGAGGTTTGGAAGACCAAGTTGCGCAAGACCATCACCAAGAATTATTTTATAATTTTCTAAAGTATATTGTCCTGGTAAGAGAGGGATTGTTCCCGAGCTAAATGCAGCTGAGTTATGAGTTGAAGCAATAATAGCAACGTAAACTGGAAAACAAATAATGATAATGCCAACAATGAGGATAAGATGGGTCAGAAATGTCAAAAAAGGGCGATTTTCAACCATATTTTCTTTCCTTAATATTGTACACGGCGATCAATCCAGCGAAACTGGATAAGTATTAAGCCAATAACTATAAACATTAAGATTATTGATTGCGCTGCTGATGCACCGATTATTTGGTTTCTAAAACCGTCGTCATATATTTTATAGACAAGCGTGGTTGTTGCATGCGCAGGTCCTCCAAAAGTTATATTATCAATAATGCCGAATGTATCGAACATGACATAATTGATGTTGATAACAAGAAGAAAAAAGGTTGTTGGTGAAAGTTGTGGGAAGACTATAGTCCAAAATCGTTTAAAGGGACCAGCGCCATCAATGGCAGCTGCTTCTATTTGAGATTGTTGTATAGATTGAAGTCCAGCTAGAAAAAAGAGAAAATTGTAGGAAATTTGTTGCCAGCTAGCAGCAATCACAATAAGGATCATTGCTTGAATACCATTAATACGGTGATTCCAAATAATATTTATTTTCTCAAGAAGAAAAGGAACAATTCCAATGGTTGGGTGGAAGATAAACAACCATAATATGCCTGCTAATACGGGAGCAACCGCATAAGGCCAGAGCAAGAATATTGTATAAGCCTTTTTTGCATGAATAACGCGATCAACTGAAACCGCTAAAAGAAGCGATATCGTCATTGAAACAACAGTAACACAGACAGAAAATATTATGGTTGTAAGAAATGATTTTATATAAATTGGATCAGAGAGAATCGTTACGTAGTTTTCAAATCCAATAAAAGTTGTGGTTAAACCGAATGGATCTTCACGTTCAAAAGATGATTTTATTGCTTGGGCAGTAGGCAAAAGGAAAAACAAGAAAGTTATAGCAAGCTGAGGCAAGAGTAGACAATAAGGGAGTAGTCTATTTTTAAAATATGCGTGTTTTTCTTGCATTTGCGTGCTCTTTAATAAGAGGCGTTGGAAGAGAAATTAAAAGAAAGTTGAAAAAATCGGCTTTTAAAGTCGAATTTTTAGCTTTTAACAATAATCATGAAATCTTAATGATTAGCTTTTTCAAATTCACGTAAAAGCTTATTGCCACGTTCAACCGCTTTATCCAATCCAGCTTTAGGTGTTTTAGAGCCGTTAAGAATAGCTTCCAATTCTTGATCAAGGATAGAACGAATTTGTGGCAAGTTACCAAATCTTATTCCTTTTGAGTTCTCTGTTGGTGGGTTAAGATCAATTTGTTGAATAGCGATATTTGCACCTGGGTTTTTTTCGTAGAAATGTTGTTCTTTGTTTAGCTCATAAGCAGCTTTTGTGATGGGAAGATAGCCTGTTGTCTGGTGCCATTTTGCTTGATTATCTGTCCGCGAGAGGAATTTGAGAAAGGCTGCTGCTCCTGCATATTCTTCAGGTGTATGACCTTTTAACACCCAAATAGAAGCTCCCCCGACAATTGAGTTTTGTGGTGTATTTTGTACATCAGCATAATAGGGCAGCATACCAACTCCAACATTAAACTGAGCTTCTGAAATGATACTGCTAAGTGATCCTGAAGATTGCATAAAGATTGCACAATGTTGTGCCATAAACATTGGAGCTGAATCTAATGCACCAGCTGGGCCACCGTAGCGGAAAATACCTTGATCTGACCATTTTTTAAGGTCAGTCCACATACGTATTTGCAAAGGTCCATTCACTGTTAGTTCTGAGTCAAGCCCATTAAAACCATTTTCTTTTGTTCCAAAGGGGATATTATGCAATGCTGAAAAATTTTCTAAACCAATCCATTGGGCTGCATAAGCCATTGTAAAACCACAACTTGCTGCTTTACTGTCAAGAATTTTTTGGGAAAAATTTTCGACATCTTGCCATGTTTTTGGTGGCTGTTCTGGGTCAAGTCCTGCTTTTTTAAAAATGTCTTTATTATAAAAAAGAATTGGTGTTGAAGCATTGAATGGCATGGAAAGCATTCGTCCTTTTTCATCAGAGTAATAACTACTGATGGTAGACAAATAGTCTGCAGAATTAAATTCTTGCTTTGTGTCATTCATAAGTTGATAAAGTGGATAAATTGCACCTTTTGCAGCCATCATGGTACTCGTACCAATTTCATAAATTTGGGCAAGAACGGGTTGCTGTTTTCCGCGAAATGCTGCAATAAGTGAGACCATACTTTCTTCATATTCTCCACGAAATGAAGGAATGATTTTGTAATCAGATTGGCTTGCATTAAAATCATTAATTAAATTTTCAGTTTGTTTTCCTAGCTCACCGCTCATAGAATGCCAAAAACTGATTTTTGTTTGCGTGAAACCCGTTGTTGCTGCAGTCATAATAATTGCAAATGCTGCTGCGGAAAGATAAAAACGGTTCATAATTCACCTTTTCTGAGTTAATGGAACACAGTTTTCAAGATTATATATTATGATGCATAAATAATACCATGATGGTTCATTTCAGAAATACGTTAATTTATTTAAACATGAACCATAAAAAGGTCAAACGAATTTGTATAAACTCACCAATTTTACCATTTTGAAATATTATGCAAATGAGTATAATAATAACTACAAGTAATTGACTGCAATAATTCAAAAAAAATAGAATAGAGGCCCGATCAAAGATAAAATCAAGCGGCTTGTTTAGATAAGAATATACAATATTTAAATTTATTATTTTTCAGTAAGATGCCATTGAATTTTTGTAATGTTTGTTGATAGTTTTGAATATTATTTTAAAAGCTGTTGTTCACGTCTTAGTTATTGATAATTTGAGTGGTCTGTATTGCATTGATGATAGTGTTAACATTGTATTGTATCATACTCAGATAAGTTGCTGCAGGGTCGTTTTTTTCCGATAATGCATCAGAATAAAGAGTGCCACCAATTTTCAAATTTGTTTCTTTTGCAATCTGTTCTATAAGGCGGGGGTTGGAGATATTTTCAACAAACAATGCAGATGCTTTATTGGCTTTAATTTGCTTAATAAGGTTGGCAACATCTGCTGCGGTGGCTTCTGTCTCTGTTGAAATACTTTGAGGTGCAAGTATAGTAAAATCATATTCATGAGCAAAATAATTAAAAGCATCATGAGATGTAATAATGATGCGTTTATCTTGTGGGATGGTCGCAATTTGTTTTGTAATAGCTGCTTGCAGTGTATCGAGTTTTTGGAGATAAGCATCAGCATTTTTATTATAGCTTTTACATGATTGGTGATCGATTGTACAAAAAGCAACAGCAATATTTTTGACATAAATTTTTACATTAGAGATAGCTTGCCAAGCGTGTGGATCAATACTGTTGTGATGATGGTGATGTTTTGTACCGTGTTCTTGATCTTTAAGTGTAAGTGCGGGAATGTTGGCACTAGCTTCAATAAGAAGTGCTTTTGTATCGCTTGCTGCGATGAGTCGGTTAATAGAATCTTCTAAATGAAGTCCATTTACAAAAATAATATGAGCGTCTTTAAGAACTTTTACATCACGTGGAGTGGGTTCATACGTATGAATGCTTGCATTAGGGCCAACTAGAGTTGTCATAGAAATATGATCACCTCCTACATTTTCCACCAAGTCTGCGAGAATAGAAAAGCTTGCAACAACTTTGATTTTATTATTTGCAGTGGCAGAAGATGAAAAAAAGGGAAAGAATAAAATAAAGCCGAGCAAGGCAAATTGTTTAACACGTGTGTGCATATTGTTTTCCTATGATGAAGAAGAGGTATAAAAAAGACGAGGAAACCGTGCTGCAATAAGGCCGCGTGGGCTTATAAAGCAAGAGAGAATATAGATAAATCCTGCAACTAAAATAATAGTAGGGCCAGAGGGAAGTGACATGTGAAAAGAAAGTAGTAGACCAAATGCGCTAGAAATTATTCCTAAAATGATAGATAGCACACAAATAGGCCCTAGCCGCGAAAGCCAAAAACGAGCCGTGATGGCTGGAATCATCATAATGCCGACTGACATTAAAGCTCCTAGTGAGTGAAAACCACCAACCAGATTAAATACCATAAGTCCAAGTAATAATATATGGATATATTTTCCTAAGGGAGAAAGTGATTTAAAAAACAATGGATCAAGGCTTTCCATTATAAGAGCACGCCAGAAAATACACAGACTGCTCATTGTTATCAACATTAAGGTGGTAATTAACCAAAGGGCTTCTGTGTCAATAGAAAGAACTGAACCAAATAAAAAATGGAGAAGATCAACAGTTGATCCTCTGAGTGAAATAATAATAACTCCTCCTGCCAACGCAATAAGGTAAAAGACTGCCATTGATGCATCTTCTTTTTGAAAGCCATTGCGTGAAATTAAGGCAGTTGCTAACGCGACAATAATGCCCGCTATGATTCCACCAATAGCCATAGGAATGAGGACAAACCCATAAAATAGAAAGGAAATTGCGACACCAGGAAGAATAGCATGAGACATGGCATCGCCTATTAAGCTCATTCCACGCAGTGTTAAAAACACGCCAATAGGACAGGCGCTAATGGCTAATAGAGTCGAACCGATTAAGGCATTTTGCATGAATTTGAAATCAATGAAAGGTGCAAGGAAAAATTCGTACACGTATTATGATCCAATCTGCTTAGAATCATTGATAGGGAAATATTGTTTTGATGAATTGTTAGGAGAAAAACTGGGTATAAAAAATGGCATGCTATGATGGTCACTAGGGGTGAGGAGTGGTGTCGTTTCTCTATAAAAGGCACATTGTTTATTGATTTGAATCGTTTTGGGAAAATGCTCTTGAACAATAAGAGGATCATGCAGTGCCATAAGAACAGTTCGTCCTTGTTTTTGCCAATGGGTAATCAGTGCAAGAAGATCTTTTTGGGTATTAAGATCTACACCGTTGAAAGGTTCATCAAGCAATATGATATCAGAATCCTGTACAATGATACGTGCAAAAAGAGCACGCTGTAATTGACCACTTGATAGTGTATCAAGTGAGCGATTGGCGAGCTCTGTAAGCCCAACTATTTCGAGTGCATTTTTAATTTTATCTTGATAAGAGCGCTGGTTTTTCAACAACCCACAAAAAGACCACAGTCCTGTCTTTATAAGCGTTTCTACATTGATTGGAAACGTTCGATCAATTTCACACTGTTGGGCAAGATAAGCGATACGGCTTTTCATTGGTTTTACAATTTTGCCACTAATAGGCTTAATCAATCCTGCAATGGCTTTAAGCAATGTAGATTTTCCAGAACCGTTATCACCAATTATTGCGATTAATGAGTTCACTGTTAATTTTGCTGAAAAATCCTTTATTATCGTCCTATTTGCATAACCTAGTGTTACATTGTTGAAATATAAGCACATATCCATACCATTTTTATTCTTTCTCTATAAGTTATGTTATATAGTTACATTTGTCAATGAAATGTTATATCATTGCATATGTTTTTGAAGGTTATATCCTTTGATGGGAAGATCGTGGAAAATTCACAATAATGGTTGAATTTTTCTTGACGAAATAACGTGCGTGTATACTATATATAGTATCGAAATGATTGATTGTTTTAAATGAGCGCAAATGGGAATATCACGCATTTTTGAAGCTCTGATTGCTTCTACAATATAGCAAAAATTATATTATGAATAATTGGGTAGTAGTTCCGCTAAAGTGTTTGTTTAGCGAGGGAGGGTCTTTTTGTATTGTTTGTAAATCGAAAACCTTTTTGCAATGTAAGAAGCCTAGAGGGATATAAGGAACATCCTCTTACTATTTTTATAAAAACAGTAAGAGAGGGGAATGGAAAATGAGTAAAGTAAGATGTTAAAAATGTTGTTTTGTAACTGATTATTGTGAAATGACCATTTGTTAGCATCAAGTTTTTATTATTTAGTAATGGAGTGTCATAACTTAATATTTAAGTTTGTATTTATTTGTAACTAAAATATAGCTGCATGTATTTTACATGAAAGTTGCTGTTTTATTATTTTGTATTTGTATAAATTGTCAGGGTAAACTTTTTTAGGTTGTTTTTTTTGAAATATGAAAGTTGAAGAGAATGTCTATAACTATTTATAGTAAGCCATCTTGTGTCCAATGTAATGCTACTTATCGTGCCTTCGATGCTAAAGGTATTAATTATCGTGTCGTTGATATTTCACGTGATGAACAAGCCTATAATTTTATTCAATCTCTAGGGTATCGTCAGGTTCCTGTAGTTGTATGTGGTGAAAATCATTGGTCGGGTTTTAGACCAGATATGATTAATGGTCTTTGTGGCTAATGGGGCTTATTGTCTATTATTCGAGTGTAACGGGTAATACTGAGTATTTCGTTTCTCAGCTAGGTCAACAGCTTTTCAAAATTGATAAAAAGAAACCATCTGTGTTAGTTGGGGAGCCTTATATATTGGTCGTGCCTACCTATGCAGATGGAGAAGGTAGAATGGCGGTGCCAAAGCCCGTTATTCATTTCCTTAATGAAATAGAAAACCGTAAATTAATTCGTGGAGTAATTGGAGGCGGAAATCGTAATTTCGGTCGTAATTATAGTTTAGCGAGCAAGATTATTTCTGAAAAATGTTTTGTGCCTTGCCTTTATCGTTTTGAGTTGCGTGGAACAGATGAAGACGTTATTTTTGTTAAAAAGGGATTAGAAAAGTTTTGGAAAAAATAGATATGGAAGGGCTTCAGAAGCCGGATCAAATTACAGATTATCATGCACTCAATGCAATGCTTAACCTTTATGATGAAAATGGTCATATTCAATTTGATATGGATCGCCTTGCTGCGCGGCAATATTTTCTCCAGCATGTTAATCAAAATACGGTTTTTTTTCATGATTTGAAGGAAAAAATAGATTATCTGATAGAAGAAGGTTATTACGAGAAAGCGTTATTTGAGCTTTATGATTTTTCTTTTGTCAAAAAGCTGTTTAAACGTGCTTATGCATTTAAGTTTCGTTTTCCTACCTTTTTGGGGGCATTCAAATATTATACCAGTTATACGCTGAAAACCTTTGATGGAAAGCGCTATCTTGAGCGTTATGAAGATCGTGTTTGCCTTGTTGCTTTATATTTAGCACAAGGCAATAAAACTCTTGCTGAGTGTTTGGTTGATGAGATTATTACAGGGCGGTTTCAACCTGCAACACCAACGTTTTTAAATGCAGGGAAAAAGCAACGAGGTGAGTTGGTATCGTGTTTTCTATTGCGGGTTGAAGATAATATGGAGTCGATTGGTCGCTCAATTAATTCAGCTTTGCAACTTTCAAAACGTGGTGGAGGTGTTGCGCTTTGTTTGACTAATTTGCGAGAAGCAGGGGCACCGATCAAACAGATAGAAAATCAGTCATCTGGTGTTTTGCCTGTGATGAAATTGTTAGAAGATGCATTTTCTTATGCTAATCAACTTGGTGCACGACAAGGCGCTGGTGCTGTCTATTTACATGCGCATCATTTAGATATTATGACATTTTTAGATACAAAGCGCGAAAATGCTGACGAGAAGGTTAGAATTAAAACTCTTTCACTTGGTGTTGTTATCCCTGATATTACTTTTGAACTTGCACGTAATAATGAGGATATGTATCTGTTTTCGCCTTATGACATTGAGCGGGTTGTGGGAAAACCCTTTAGCGACATTTCTTTGACAGAGCATTATCGATCTTTTGTTGATAATTCAAAAATCCGTAAGAAGAAAATAAGTGCACGTGTTTTTTTTCAGACATTAGCGGAAATACAGTTTGAATCAGGTTATCCATATCTTTTATTTGAAGATACAGCTAATAGAACCAACCCGATAGCGGGCCGTATTAATATGAGTAATTTGTGCTCAGAAATTTTGCAGGTAAATGAAGCAAGTGAGCTGGAAACAGATTTAACTTATCGTACAGTTGGGAATGATATATCGTGTAATCTTGGTTCAATGAACATTGCAAAAGCGATGGAAAGCAGTAATTTTGGTTGGACAGTGGAAACAGCTGTTCGTGCTCTTACTGCTGTTTCTGATATGAGTAATATTGCGTGTGTACCTTCTATTGCAAAGGGCAATTCCGAAAGCCATGCAATTGGTTTGGGACAAATGAATTTGCATGGTTTTTTAGCACGTGAGCGGATTTATTATGGGTCGCCGGAAGCTATTGATTTCACTAATATCTATTTTTATACAGTGGCATATCACGTACTGCGTGCTTCCAATTTGATTGCACGCGAACGTCAGAAAGTATTTGTAGGATTTGAAAAGTCAGCTTACGCAGATGGCAGTTTTTTTACAAAATATATTGAAACAGAATGGAAACCACAATTTCCACTTGTACAAGAGCTTTTTGAGCGTAATAACATCGTTATACCAAATCAAGAAGACTGGAAGGAGCTCAAGAAATTAGTTATTGAACATGGGCTTTATAATCGCAATCTTCAAGCTATTCCGCCTACGGGGTCTATTTCCTATATTAATCATGCGACTTCTTCGATTCATCCAATTGCTTCAAAGATTGAAATTCGTAAGGAAGGCAAGATTGGACGCGTTTATTATCCTGCTCCTTATATGGATAATACAAATTTAGATTTCTATCAGGATGCTTATGAGATTGGGCCTGAAAAAATTATTGATACTTACGCTGCTGCGACGCAGCATGTAGATCAAGGTCTTTCGTTGACTTTATTTTTTCCTGATACAGCTACTACGCGTGATGTTAACTGTGCACAAATTTATGCTTGGAAAAAAGGTATAAAAAGTGTTTATTATATCCGTCTGCGGCAAAAGGCATTGAGTGGAACAGAAGTTGATGGCTGTGTTTCGTGCAGCTTGTAGAAGGAAAATCATATGACACGAATTTCAACTAAAAATCCTGTTATTTGCGCTGTAAATTGGAATAAGTTGCATGATGAAAAAGATCTTGAAGTTTGGAATCGTTTAACTGGAAATTTTTGGTTGCCTGAAAAAGTACCACTTTCCAATGACATTCCTTCATGGGCAAGTCTGACAGAGGAAGAGCGCAAGCTGACAATTCGTGTTTTCACGGGTCTGACTTTGCTTGATACAGTTCAAAATACTGTAGGAGCCATTTCACTTATGGCTGATGCAATAACAGAACATGAGGAAGCTGTTTTGACAAATATTGCATTTATGGAAGCAGTTCATGCACGTTCTTATTCTTCTATTTTTTCAACCTTATGTTCAACAGCAGAAGTCGATGATGCTTTCAGATGGTCAGAAGAAAATGCTAATTTACAGAAAAAAGCAACATTAGTGCTTGAACGTTATGAAGCAAGTGATCCATTAAAGAAAAAAATTGCCTCGACTTTGCTTGAAAGCTTTTTATTTTATTCTGGTTTTTATTTACCTATGTATTGGTCAAGTCGTGCTAAGCTGACTAATACAGCTGATTTAATCCGGCTTATTATCCGTGATGAGGCGGTTCATGGTTATTATGTTGGTTATAAATTTCAATTAGGGTTTGCTAAACTTGATGAAGCTAAAAAGCAAGAAATAAAAGACTTTGCTTTTAATATGCTGTTTGATCTTTACAGTATTGAATGTAAATACACTGAAGATCTTTATGATGCTATCGGATTGACAGAAGATGTTAAAGTTTTTATTCATTATAATGCGAATAAGGCATTAATGAATTTGGGTTTTGAGCCTCTTTTTCCACCTGAAGTTTGTCGAGTTAACCCTGCTATTTTGGCAGCTTTATCGCCAAATTCCGATGAAAATCATGACTTCTTTTCAGGTTCAGGTTCTTCTTATGTTATTGGTAAAGCAGTTGCAACCACAGATGACGACTGGGAATTTTAAGCATTAAGTGAAAAAAGAAGTGCGCGAGGTATGCCATTTAAATCTTTGCGCATTTTTAAATATTCGAAACCGTTTTTTTTAAACAAATCGCAAACTTCTTTTTGCTGAGAATATCCTATTTCAACGGCGACATAAGCTTTTTCTTTTAAATAATTTGCTGATTCATGTGCGAGTTTTCGATAAAAATCAAGGCCATCTTTTCCACCAATTAAAGCACGTAGCGGATCATGCAGACGCACTTCTTTTGCAAGGTTTTGAACATCTTTTTCTGGAATATAGGGTGGATTGGAAATAATAAGATCAAATTGGCCTGTAACAGAAGTAAACCAATCACTAAGCAAAGGCGTAAAGCGTTGCGCAATGTCTGCATGTTTCGCATTTTTTGTAGCTGTTTTTAAAGCATCTTCAGAAATGTCAACGGCTATTGCATAAGTTTGAGTAATTTGTTTGAGAATAGCAATAGCAATGGCACCACTTCCTGTTCCCATGTCAAGAAAAGTTGCTTTCCCTGTTTTTTCTACCTGTTTTTTAAGAATTGGCAAAACAAGATCGACAAGTGTTTCTGTATCGGGGCGTGGCTCTAATGTATCTTGAGATAAAGCAAGTGATATACCATAAAAATCTCGTTTTCCAATAATGCGATGGGTGGGCTCTCCAGCAATACGGCGCTGTATGGCTTTTTCTAATTGTGCGATCTGTTTAGAAGACAGACGCATATTTGGTTGCAGAATTCGATCAGTAGGGGTTGTGTCTGTTACCCACTCAACAAGTAGCTTTGCATCAAGATTGGCTTCAGGAATTCCTTGATATTGTAACTTTTCTTGGGTTCTCCGGATGGTACTGTTTAGAGAATGATCACTCACTTGTTATCATCCATTTCAGTAAGGAGTCCTGTCTGATGATTGGAAATAAGTGCATGAATAAGTTCATCAAGATCTCCCTCCATGACACGATCAAGCTTATACAAAGTGAGATTAATACGATGGTCAGTCACACGTCCTTGTGGGAAATTGTAGGTACGAATACGTTCTGATCGATCACCGGAGCCAATTTGAGTTTTACGAGATTCTGAACGCTCATTTTCTGCTTTTTGTCGTTCAATATCAAATAAACGCGCGCGCAAAATTTGGAGTGCACGTGTTCGATTTTGGTGTTGTGATTTTTCTGCTTGTACAACCATAATTCCTGTTGGAATATGGGTGATACGTACAGCTGAATCCGTTGTATTTACATGCTGCCCACCTGCACCAGAAGCACGCATTGTATCAATACGAATATCTTCTGGGTGAATTGCAATGTCAATTTCTTCTGCTTCTGGCAGTACTGCGACTGTGGCAGCTGATGTATGAATACGTCCACCAGCTTCTGTTTCAGGGATTCGTTGTACACGGTGAACACCTGATTCAAACTTAAGTTTAGAAAATACACCTTTGCCAGAAACAGTAGCAACAATTTCTTTATACCCACCAACATCTCCATCACTTAATGAAATGATTTCAACTTTCCAGTTATGAGTATTGGCATAACGTTCATACATGCGAAAAAGGTCACCAGCAAAAAGCGCTGCTTCTGATCCACCTGTTCCTGCTCGAATTTCAATAATGGCGCTTTTTTCATCAGCAATATCTTTGGGTAGAAGAAGAATTTGGAGTTCACGCTCAAGTTGCTCAATTTTTTGACATAATAATGACAGTTCTTCTTGAGCAAGATTACGCATTTCCACATCTGTTTGCTTATCACTAATGATGTTTTTGAGCTCTTCTATTTCTTTGTAGAGAGCATTTAATGTGCGTATAGGAGTAACGATTAACTGTAATTCTGCATATTCAGAAGCTAATTTTATATAAGTTTCAGCATTTGGGCTTCCGGCCATTTGGCTTTCAATTATTTCAAAGCGCTTTTCAATTTGCTTTATACGGTTTTGTGGCAAAGAAACCATGGGCAATATTAGCCTAATTTGTTATAATATTAATAGTTCGTATAATCATCATATGGTAAAGGCTTGATCAAGCAAAAAAACGTTTTTAACTATGAAAACTGTAAAATTCTAAAGCGAATTTGTGTAAAACTTATTTTGCGTGGGCAATTTCTAAATAAGGCACATTAAATCACCAATTTAAGAATTACGTTTTTTCCCATAAAGCTCAAGACGGTGGTGGATTATATTGTAGCCAAGAGAATGGGCAATCTCTTCTTGCAATTTTTCAATAATATCAGACTGAAATTCGATAATGTGTCCTGTTTCCACATCAATAAGATGGTCATGGTGTTGGCCATTTGCTTGTTCAAAACGCGATGGTCCGCCACTGAAAGCATGACGATGAATTGTTCCATTTTCTTCTAATGTTTTCATTGTGCGATAAACAGTCGATAGTGAAATACTAGAATCTATTTTGTTTGCATGCTGAAAAATTTCAAATGCATTAGGGTGGTCATCTGTATCGGTTAAAATATCGAGAATAATACGTCTTTGGCGTGTTATCCTTAAACCTGCAGTTCGCAATACTTGTTCATAGTTTTGTTTTCTGTCCATCTTAACTGTCTACTTCTATGTGAAGGAGCCATGACAATGTTTATATTTTTTTTCTGAACCGCAAGGACAAAGCTCATTGCGTCCAATTTTTCCCCATGTGGTTGGATCATTGGGGTTACGTTCAGTTGGATCAACAAACCTATTTTCTTGTGTTCGAGCCCACAAGAAAGTATTATTTTTTTCACTTTGATTATTAGAAGCAGACTGGTCAATACAGGTTTGCACAGGTGCTGTTGGTTCTGTAGGTTGTTGAATAACCTCAAAACGCATGAGTTTAGAAACAGCATTTCTACGTAGATTTCTGAGCATGGTTTGAAAGAGTTCAAATGCTTCTGTTTTATATTCATTGAGAGGATCTCGTTGGGCATATCCACGAAAACCAATAATAGAGCGTAAATGATCTAAATTAACCAAATGTTCACGCCATAATGTGTCAATTGTTTCAAGTAATATAGCTTTATAAAAATAGGCCATAATTTCTGGACGATATTGCTCAGTGCGCTCATTTTCAAGTTTGGTAACGGCTTCTAATACGCGTTCGAAAATTTGTTTTTCAGCAACTCCATCTTCTTTTGCCCATTCTTCCACTGGTAGTTCAAGATTAAAAAGCTGATGCAACTCTTTTTGCAGAGCTTTCGTATCCCATTTTTCAGAATATGTTCCAGATGGGATGTAGGCTTCTACCAAATTATCAACCACCTCATGTCGCATTTCACTAATTGTTTCCGTTAAATTTTCTGCATTCATAATTTCCATGCGCTGCTCAAAGATAACTTTGCGTTGATCATTCATCACATCATCATATTTTAACAGATTTTTACGGATTTCGAAGTTTCGTGCTTCAACTTTTTTTTGAGCTTTTTCAAGCGCCTTATTAATCCATGGATGGATAATAGCTTCATCTTCTCTCAACCCAAGTTTTTGCAGCACGCTATCCATACGATCGGAACCAAAGATACGCATAAGATCGTCTTGAAGTGAAAGAAAGAATTTTGAACGACCCGGATCGCCCTGACGTCCAGAACGACCACGAAGTTGATTGTCAATACGACGACTTTCATGGCGCTCGGTAGCAAGAACATAAAGACCACCAGCAGATAATGCTTTTTCTTTAAGTTGCTTGACGTCTTTTATAATTTCTTCAATTCTAGCAGTTCGTTCTGCCCCTTCAGGGATATCCTGTAGCTCTTGTCGAATTCGCATCTCAACATTACCACCAAGCTGTATGTCAGTACCACGGCCTGCCATATTTGTTGCGATGGTTAATGCTCCAGGAACACCAGCTTGCGCGATAATATATGCTTCTTGTTCATGGTAGCGAGCATTTAAAACTTTAAAATTGGTAATACCTTCTTTGCGTAAGCGTTCTGCTAATTGTTCTGATTTTTCAATAGAAGTAGTACCTACAAGAATAGGTTGTCCTTTTTCGTGTGCTTGACGAATGTCTCGCACAATGGCACGATATTTTTCTTCTGCTGTTCGATAGATTTCATCATCTTCATCAAGGCGTTGCACCGGAAGATTTGTAGGGATTTCAACAACTTCAAGGCCATAGATATTATTGAATTCTTCAGCTTCTGTTACAGCAGTCCCCGTCATACCAGACAATTTTTTATACATACGGAAATAGTTTTGAAAAGTAATAGATGCTAATGTCTGATTTTCTGGTTGAATGGCTACATGTTCTTTGGCTTCTAATGCTTGATGCAAACCTTCAGAATAACGCCGCCCTGGCATCATACGACCTGTAAATTCATCAATAATGACGATTTCGCCATTACGGACAATATAATCTTTGTCCTGAATAAATAGTTTATGGGCTTTCAAGGCATTGTTGATATAGTGAACAGTAGCAACATTTTCTATGTCATAAAGACTTCCACTTTTAAGAAGCCCGGCTTGTTCAAGCATTTTTTCAATTTTTTCAGTACCGATTTCGGTAAAAATTGTTGTTTTTTGTTTTTCATCTATTTCGTAGTCTTCTGGAGTTAGAGAAGAAATAAATGTGTCAATAAGGTTATAGAAGTCGGTGCGATCTTCTAAAGGACCGGAAATAATAAGAGGGGTACGTGCTTCATCTATGAGGATTGAATCAACTTCATCGATAATTGCATAATGATGTCCACGTTGAACCATTTGGTTAGGGCTAAAGGTCATATTATCACGTAAATAATCAAAACCCAATTCATTATTTGTCGCATAGGTAATGTCACACGCATAGGCTGCTCGGCGAGCATCGCTATCGAGATCATGTAGAATAACACCTGTGCTTAAACCCAAAAATCCGTAAATTTTGCTCATTGCTTCAGCATCACGGCTAGCAAGATAATCGTTCACAGTAACAACATGAACACCTTTTCCTTCTAATGCGTTGAGGTAAACTGGCAAAGTTGCCATTAATGTTTTACCTTCACCGGTACGCATTTCAGCGATACCTCGATCATGAAGAACCATTCCACCGATGAGTTGTACATCAAAAGGACGCATGTTATAAACGCGTTTTGCTGCTTCACGGACAGTTGCAAAGGCTTCCACCAAGAGCGAATCAATAGTTGCGCCTTCAGTTAATCTTTGACGAAATTCGCTAGTTTTTTGGCAAAGCTGCGTATCACTTAATTTTTGGAATTGTTCTTCCAACGCATTAATTTGTACAACTTTTTGGCGAAAAGTTTTGATACGACGCTCATGAGCCGAACCAAAAAGTTTGCGCACAAAAACACCTAAATTGACCATTCCTGGTCCTTTCTTTTATTTATTACCATTGCGCTTGGTCGCTTCAATATTCAAATATATTGTCCCTATTTTGTATCTCTTAGAAGTACTTGATACAATCAAAATGTGGGCAGTATTATCATATTTCTAGTAGGTAACTTCTTTATATTTAAATTCTACCATAGAGATAAAAGGCTAAATTCATCGTGTCAACTTTAGGAATATTATTTAGTTTATGAGTATAGAATGATTTAGGGTATAATATGACATTTTTCATTATGGTCATGGTATATATTATCCGAGTAAAACAAGATAAAAGGATAAATTCTGTGTTTTTTTAACAAAATTGCTGATTTATTTATCATGTTAGAGATTAAAGTGCTATGATAAAAATTGAAGCCGGGAAGTACATTCATTCTTAAGGGAGTATATTTATGAAATTCAAATTAACAACGCTCTTTGTGGCATCAACTTTATTGGTAAGCACGAGTTTGAGTGTAGTGGCTCAAGATCACGTAAAATCTGCACCAAATGATTTGAATACTTTGGATAAAGCCTCAGCAAAACCAATTGCACCTTCTCACGTTATGGCCATTATTAATGGGAAGAGTGTTACAGCGGGTGAATTGGATGAGCTAGCACTTGAAATAAATCCTAATTTGGCACGTCTTTCTGATGAACAGCGTCGTATAACAGTTTTAAAAGCCTATTTAGATATGCAAGCGTTTGCTAAAGCAGCAATTGAGAAAGGTATCGATAAAACAGAAGTTTATGATAAACGTATGGCAATTATGCGTGATAATGTTCTTCAGCAACTTTATTTTAAACAGATGGTTGTTGATAAGATTCAAGATGCTGATTTGCAAGCTCTTTATGATAAGGAAGTTGCTGCTTTACCTAAAGAGGATGAGGTTAAAGCGCGTCATATTTTGGTTAAAACGAAAGAAAAAGCAGAAGCTATTATTAAGCGCTTAAAAAAGGGTGAAAGTTTTGAAGAGATTGCAAAAAAGGATTCAACAGATGGTTCGGCTTCTGTAGGCGGTGATCTTGGTTATTTTAGTTATGGTCAAATGGTTAAACCCTTTGAAGATGCTGCATTTAGTTTGAAAGTTGGTGAATACACTAAAAAGCCTGTTGAAAGCCCATTTGGTTGGCATATTATCAAAGTGGAAGATCGTCGCCCCAAACAACCTCCTGCATTTGATGATGTTAAAGAGGTATTGCGTACACAGATTATGAAAGATCGTTATCATGCATTAATCATTGATTTGCGTAATAAGGTAGATGTGAAATATCCTGATTCTCATATTGCAAAACTCATGCAATCACTTAATGAAAATAATGCAGCCCTTCCAGGTGAAACATCCAATGAAGAAGAGGAATAATATTTTTTCAATCTAGGTTATTTAATGTTTTTTCTTTTTCAAAAATTTCAGCAGTTATTTAATTGCATGAGATTTCATTGATTTTGACGGGAAAATACGTAATGGCTGTACAGATATCGCCTTTATCTCCCAAAACAATACAAGAGCTTCCGCCATTATCTGGTGTACGGATGGCGACGGCGGAAGCTGGGATTAAATATAAAAATCGTACAGATCTTCTTTTGATCGTATTTGATGAGCCAGCAAATGTGGCAGGTGTTTTTACACGTTCTAAATGTCCGTCTTCTTCTGTGGATCATTGTCGTGCATCACTTTCTCATGGAGTTGCGAGGGGTGTTGTTGTTAATTCTGGGAATGCAAATGCTTTTACAGGGTGTAAAGGGAAGCAAACAACAGATGCGATAGTACACACTGCAGCGAGTATCTTAAAGGCTAGAAAAAATGAAATTTTTTTGGCCTCTACTGGTGTTATTGGCGAATTAATGAATGCATCTTGTTTATTAAATCTTTTGCCCAATATGGCTGATGAAGCAGAAGAAGGAAATTGGTTAGAAGCTGCAAAAGCTATCATGACAACTGATACGTTTCCAAAGCTTGCAACACGCAGATTTGACTTTGGTGGGGAAGTTGTGACCATTAATGGAATTGCAAAAGGTTCTGGTATGATTGCTCCAGATATGGCAACAATGCTTTCTTTTGTAGTAACTGATGCAGCAATTGTTTCTGATATACTTCAATCTATGTTATCAGAGGCGGTTCAGGGATCTTTCAATTCCATTACTGTTGATAGTGATACTTCAACATCCGATACATTGATGCTATTTGCAACAGGGAAAGTAACAGGCAATTCCCTTTGTTTGACGAGTAAATCAGATCCGCGTTATAAGGCATTTACAAAGCAATTGAGTGAGCTTTTGCATGAACTTGCATTACAGGTTGTTTGTGATGGTGAGGGGGCCCGTCATTTAATTGAAGTTAGTGTAACTGGTGCCACAACAGATAGTGCCGCTAAAAGCATTGCTCTATCAATTGCAAATTCACCACTTGTAAAAACGGCTATTGCGGGTGAAGATGCTAATTGGGGGCGGGTGGTTATGGCAGTTGGAAAAGCTGGTGTTGAAGCAAATCGCGATCTCTTAACGATCTGGTTTGGCGAACATCGTGTGGCTGTTAATGGCGAGCGTGATCCTGATTATAGTGAAGAGATGATGAGCGCTTATATGAAAAACCAATACATTACGATTCGTGTCGATATCGGTCTTGGAAGTGGTAAAGCAACAGTTTGGTCTTGCGATTTAACAAAAGAATATGTTGCAATTAATGGCGACTATAGAAGTTGATTGATGTAATATAAATTAAGTACCATTCTCTTTTAATTATTAGACACTCAAACTTTTTCAATTCTTTAAGGGAAGATAATAGAAGAGCTTAGAGTTATATATTACTGTTGGAGATAAATAATGCAGATAAAACGCTCACTTCTTCTTGTCGTTGCATGTGCATTGTTGGATAGAGATAATCGAGTTTTACTTGCAAAGAGGCCTCCAGGAAAATCAATGAGTGGTTTGTGGGAATTTCCTGGTGGAAAGGTTGAAGAGGGGGAAACACCAGAGGAATCATTGATTCGTGAATTAAAGGAAGAGCTTGATATTCATGTTCAAAAAAATGATTTTTTGCCTTTAACATTTGCAAGCCATAGTTATGAAACATTTCATTTATTAATGCCATTTTATATATGTCGCCATTATAGGGGTATCCCTCAAGGACGAGAAGGGCAAAATTTAAAATGGATTTTTATTAACGATCTTGATAAATATTCTATGCCTGATGCTGATAAGCCATTAGTGCAGGTGTTGAAAAACTTTCTTCTATAATATGTTTATGAGTGGAGAAAATATTGAAAAATGGACGTTTTGTTCATTAAATATTTTGATAAAAAGAGGCTTTAGATAGATCTACCTCCGAAAAGGTGTTTTGTGATTATCCTCAAGGGTTTTCTTATTTCTCTTTAAGATCAAGAGCTCCATCATTACTGTTTATGGCTTTTATATATTGTTTTTCATTGAGATGCGATAGTGATTGCATGTAGCTTATTATTTATGAAAGAAATATTATATTCTTTAAAATAGAATTTTGCAGATATGTAAAAATCAGCTTATTTATTTTCTATTTTTATATAACTATGAATAGGTGAAAATTCGTTTCTGGCCTATAACTAATAAAAACAATGATTTTGTAAAAATGTAGTAAGCTCTATATTTTTAAAATATTACGAGTGAATTTTAAATTATATATTATTTTTTAATGTAAAGCACAAAAAATAGTAGGCATAAGCAATGACATTTAATTTTTTTATTAATTTATTTCTATTTATTATTTTTTTATTATTGCTTTCTCAAAGTAAAAAAATCAAATGGGGTTTTGCGTTACGTGTTATGTTGGGTCTTATTGTTGGCCTGATTTTTGGAAGTACTTTGCAGTTTATTTATGGGGAAGGTGAGTCAACACTATTAAAATCTGTTGAATGGTTTAACATTATTGGAGATGGTTATCTATTATTATTGCAAATGATTGTTATGCCATTAGTGTTTATCTCTATCGTTTCAGCGGTAGCACATTTGCATTCTTCTTATGCTGTTAGCAGAATTAGTGTAGTAACAATTTCAATATTACTTTTTACAACGTGCATTTCAGCATTGGTTGGTATTTTAGTAGTTAACTTTTTTGGATTAACAGCGAATGGTTTGGTACATGGAGGGGAGGATATATCTGCTGTTCTTGGTGGGAATACTTTTCAAGTTGGAGAAATAAATATACAAAAATTAATTTTATCATTTATTCCCCAAAATCCATTTGCTGACTTAATGGGATCTGAGCGTACATCGATTATTAGGGTTGTTATTTTTTCAGCGTTTTTAGGATCTGCTGTTCTTCTTTTAAAGAAAGATGATCCAGATAAAGGGGAGAAAGCTCTTTCGTTTATTCAAGTTATACAGTCTTGGGTTATGTGGTTAGTACGTATTGTAATTGCGTTAACACCTTATGGTATTTTTGCTCTTATGACTAAGGTGGGTGCAACCTCAAATGTTGCTGATATTTTTAAATTATTAGTTTTTATTGTTGCTTCTTATATTGGTATTATTCTTATGTTTGGAATTCATGGTGTGTTGCTTGGTATATCAGGCATTAACCCATTTCGTTTTTTCAAAAAAGTTGTACCTGTTTTGACATTTGCTTTTAGTAGCCGTTCAAGTAGTGCTACTATTCCTCTAAATATTGAAGCGCAAACACAGTGGATTGGTGTACCACAATCAATTGCAAGTTTTGCAGCTTCTTTTGGTGCAACGATTGGCCAAAATGGTTGTGCAGGTCTTTATCCAGCTATGCTTGCAACCATGATAGCACCATCTGTTGGTATTAATTCTTTCGACCCTATCTGGATTGCTACTCTTGTTGGGGTGGTAACTTTGAGTTCTATTGGAGTTGCGGGTATTGGTGGTGGTGCTGTTTTTGCTGCATTAATTGTTTTACCAATTATGGGGCTCCCTATTGCTTTGGTAGCCGTACTTATTTCTGTTGAACCTTTAATTGATATGGGGCGTACAGCTCTTAACGTTAATGGTTCAATGTTGGCTGGAGCTATGACAAGTCAAATATTACGCACAACGGATAAGAGCATTTTTGAAAAATGATTTTCCTATAAAATTTGCGGTTTTTTCATTGTTATTTTGATTGTTTTTCTAAAACATCAACAAGGGATATTTGCGCTGAACCAGGACGTAAGGGTTTTTGTTGATTTTGATCAGGTGCCCAACCGGATAACCATATGAAAGAAAAATGCGCGCGAATGCGACCATCTGGGTCACTAAACTGTTGTGCGTAGATTTCAGCAGCGCGAAGAAAAAAGCGCTTAGATACAGGGCGTTGTGAGCGATTAATTAACGCATTTTGCATCCCCATGGCTTTAAGGTCATGCATGAGATCAAACATTGTATTGTAGCGTATTGTGATATTTTCGACATCCACTACGGGCATAGCAAAACCAACACGTTGTAAAATAGCTCCTACATCACGAATATCGGCAAAGGGGTAAATTCTTGGGCTAACTCCTCCATAAATTTCGAGTTCAGCTTGAAGCAAACTTTCTCGCAATTCTCTTAATGTTCCAGCTCCAGTCATAACTGCAAGAAATAGGCCATCTGGTTTAAGAATGTCCTTTATTTGTTTTAAAATACCAGGGGTATCATTGGTTAATTGTAGTGAGAGAAGCGAAACAATAAGATCGCAATAGTGTGGTGGAAAATCAAGAAATTCTCTGTCACGTAAATGAAATTTTTGATCATGACTTTGGTAAAGAATGTCAGTTTCAACACGTTCTATAGAGCTAATTTTGCCAGATTTTTTTAAAGCTTGTACAGCAAGGCCCGTATGGCTATGTAAATCTAGAGCTAGTGTGAATTGACGCTCAACAGTTTTTAGACGTTTGTAAAGATCTTCAGCAACATAGGATAATAAAAAATCATATCCCTCTTTTGCTTTTTTAAAAGCGCGTTTGCGAAATTGTTCAATGCGGATATGATCAAAAATAAGAGGATGAGACATATCGCTTACCATTTCCTGTTTTGGGGATATAGTTTTAAATCAGTTTATTATGATGCAATGCTATATCAAGCTTATGATGAAAAAGGAACGACGAAATAGCTTGATAAAACTGAGTATTTTTGAAAAAATCAAATTTCATAGGTTTTGAAACGTAAAAAAAATGTCTTATGCTACAAAGCTATGAAAGAGTAAACTGATGAAGTGATACTTTTAAGATTTTTTTAAATAGGGGGATATGTTGGGTAAATTCATTGAGTCCTTAATAAAAATTTTATATCCACCGACTTGCCCTGGATGTAAGAAAATTGTTTCTGCTTATAGTACGGTTTGTTCTGATTGTTGGAAAGATTTTCAATTTATTACGAAACCTTATTGTCCTGTTATGGGGATTCCTTTTGCTTACGATATGGGAGAAGGTTTTCTTAGTGGTGAAGCAATTCAAGCTTCTCCTCCTTTTTCACGTGTTCGTTCAGTGGTTGTTCATAAGGGGTTAGCGCGACTTTTGACAATCCAATTGAAATATAGTGATCGTCTAGAATTAGCACGTTTTATGTCTAATTGGATGGTACTTGCAGGGCGTGAACTTCTTGATGATTGCGATGTTATTATTCCTGTTCCATTGCATTTTCGTCGTTTTTTCTGGCGACGTTATAATCAATCTGCTGAACTTGCCCGTTATATTGCAGCAGCACGGAAAAAACCTTTTAAACCTGGCTGGCTTGTTCGTTCTCGGCATACTCGTCCACAGGTTGGTTTATTTGCTAAGGAACGAAAACTTAATGTGCAAAGCGCTTTTAAGGTACCTCATAAAATTAAAAAGCATTTAAAAGGGCGTTCTATTTTGCTGATTGATGATGTTTTGACAACAGGTGAAACAATTACTGCAGCAGCTGCAACATTAAAACGTGCAGGTGCACAACAAGTTGATGTACTGACATTTTCGCGCGTATTAAAAGACGTTTCTGTTTTGTCTCACTCTTGAGAAGTGATTAAAGATTGATTATATCAAAAAAACATTGGAGAAATATTATGAAAGAAATAACACTTTATACACGTCCCGGTTGTCCCTATTGCACAAAAGCGCGTGCTTTATTTGATAAAAAGGGCGTCAAATATACAGATATTGATGCATCAACTTCCCTTCGTCAACAAATGGTACAACGAGCCAATGGGCGTAATACATTTCCTCAGATTTTTATAGGCGATTATCATGTTGGAGGTTGTGATGATCTTTATGCTTTAGATGCTGAAGGTAAACTCGACTGTTTACTCAAAAGTGCCTAATAATTATCTGTTATGGTTAGCTTATTCAAATCGTTTTGCAAGAAGCATATAGTTAACGTCCATATCTTTTGAGCGATTCCAGCTATCATTCAATGGATTATAAGTAATGCCAATTTCATCAATAACGGATAGAGTGTTTTGAGATAATAGCTTTTTAAGTTCTTGAGGTTTTAGAAATTTTTTATAGTCATGAGTTCCTTTTGGGAGCCAACGTAGAATATATTCAGCACCGACAATTGCTAGCCCCCAAGCTTTCCATGTACGGTTAAGTGTTGCGACAAACATAAGCCCTTGAGGTTTGAGCATTTTGGCAGTGGCCGATATGAAGAGATTAACATCGGCAACATGTTCAACAATCTCCATGTTGAGAATTACATCAAATTGTTCTTCTTCATCTGCAAGTTTTTCTGCAGTGGTGGCGCGATAATCAATTGAAAGACCGCTTTGGATTGCATGGGTTTTTGCTACCTCAATATTGGTTTGCGAAGCATCGGCTCCTATAATAGTGGCTCCAAGGCGTGCCATTGGTTCACATAACAAGCCGCCCCCACAACCAATATCAAGAATCCTCAAACCTTCAAAAGGCGCAAGAGACATAGGGTCACGATCAAATTCTAAACAGATTTTTTCTTTAATATAAGCAAGGCGTGTTGGATTGAATTGATGAAGGGGGCGAAATTTGCCCTGCGGATTCCACCATTCAGAAGCAATTTGTGAAAAATGATCAATTTCACTCTGATCAATCGTAGTGTGAGCTTTATTTATCATATCACTCTCCTTTTATTTTCATATTATCAAGTCAGGTAGATTTTTCTAAAGTCAAGAGTAAATTAACATAATCATGCTGGGCTTGCGAAAATTATAGATATTGGTTATGTCGAAAAGAAATTTGATACGGCGACAGGACCTTATTCTAACTGTCTCATTTGAAATAAGAAATATAAGAGTATTATAAATGGCACGTATTGTCATGAAATTTGGTGGCACATCTGTAGCAAACATTGAATGTATTCATAATGTTGCTCGACATGTCAAAAGAGAAGTAGATGCGGGTAATGAGATTGCAGTGGTGGTATCTGCAATGGCTGGTAAAACAAATGAGCTTGTTCAATGGACGCGTGAAGCTTCACCAATGCATGATGCTCGTGAATATGATGTAATCGTTTCTTCTGGGGAACAAGTAACAGCAGGTTTGTTGGCTATTACACTCCAAGCAATGGGGGTGAATGCTCGCTCATGGCTTGGGTGGCAAATCCCTATTTATACTGATAATGCGCATAGTGGTGCACGGATTGTAGATATTGATGGATCTTTTTTAATACAGCGTTTTCAAGAGGGGCAGGTAGCAGTTATTGCTGGTTTTCAAGGATTAGCTCCAAATAATAGAATTTCTACCTTGGGACGAGGTGGATCAGATACAAGTGCGGTTGCAGTAGCGGCGGCTTTGCAGGCTGATCGTTGTGATATTTATACAGATGTAGATGGTGTTTATACAACTGATCCGCGAGTTGAACCTAAGGCACGTCGTTTACCGAAAGTGGCTTTTGAAGAAATGCTTGAAATGGCTTCTCTTGGGGCAAAAGTTTTGCAAGTTAGGTCTGTTGAATTAGCTATGGTCCATAAAGTTCGTACTTTTGTACGCTCAAGTTTTGAAGATCCCGATGCTGTAGACATGTGCAGTTCAGTTAATCCCCCTGGAACACTTATTTGCGATGAGGATGAGATTGTGGAACAACAAAATGTTACTGGTATTGCTTTTGCTAAAGATGAAGCACAAATTTCACTACGCAGGCTGGCAGATCGTCCGGGTATTTCTGCAGCAATTTTTGGCCCTTTGGCTGAAGAGCGTATCAATGTTGATATGATTGTGCAGAATATTTCTGAAGACGGTTCAAAGACTGATATGACTTTTACTGTACCATCAGCTGATGTAGATAAGGCTGTTGCACTTCTTGAGAAGAATCGTGCAGAGATTGGGTTTGATGTTATTCAATTTGAGAGTGATCTTGCAAAAGTTTCTGTTATTGGTGTTGGTATGCGCAGTCATGCAGGGGTTGCAGCTACAGCATTTAAGGCTTTGGCTGAAAAAGGCATTAATATTCAAGCAATTACCACTTCAGAGATTAAGATTTCTGTTTTAATTGATAGTGCTTATACTGAACTTGCAGTAAGAACTTTGCATGCTGTTTATGGCCTTGAAATAGGATAAGTATTTTTAATTTTAAATATTTTCCAATTAATTAGGCATATTTAGATTTTATATGTACTCTAGCTAAGAGCCTTACTAAGATTGCTTCTTGTTTTTTACATCAGCTATTATGAGCATAAAGTTTTTCTTTATTTTGTTCTAAAAATATAGAAGAGTCTATTATTGAGGTGTTTATTATTAGAGTGTTATGTGGTTTGTTGACGCTTAATCAAGCTACATTAGTATGAATGCAAATTATACGCACTTTTAAAAGATTCTTGTAGGTATAAATTGCACTTTTTGTTGCCTATGATGAATGACTGAAATCAAAATAAATAATCATGTGCAGTCATTCATGGAGTGTAATTAAAGCCTTAAATGTTTTCAAAGTTTTAGCTTAAAGTAAGCTCTATGGCTTGGTTAATTGCAATTTGTGACACGCTTTTTGTTATTTTTGATATAACAGAGGCCATATCCAAGGCCAATAAGGGCAGAAAGGCCAGAACCACAAAGTACACCAATTTTTGCAGAATCAAGTTGAACAACATCTTTAAAAGCAAGCATTGAAACAAAGATTGACATTGTAAAACCAATACCTGCTAAAAATCCAATTAATAATATACCCGCCCATGCTACATTAGGAGGAAGGCGACATAGACCTGATTTTACTGCTAAATAGCTAGCTGCAATAATACCAAGTGGTTTACCAATACATAGTCCCATGATAATGCCGAGAACAATCAAGAATGATTTGTCGGAAGAGAGGTCAAAGTTTGCAAAGTTAACGCCAGCATTTGCGAAAGCAAAAATTGGCATCACACCGTACGCCACCCATGGATGTAACGCTTTTTGAACCCGTGTTACAGGTGCGATTATATCGCGTTGTCCTCTACGCACTTTTTTTAATGTGCTTGAGATATGATGAAGATCTGTGCTTGTGTTTTTTTCTTGAAGTGTTTCAACTGCGTTGCTTAGCATTGTAAGAGGAGCTACAAGATTACGGGTAGGTAAGACTGGGGTCATCATGCCTAAAATTACGCCGGCGAGTGATGGATGAGCGCCTGTTATCATTAACCCCCACCAAATGATTGCACCAGGCAAAATATAAAGCCACGCTGATGCAAACCCAATCCATTGAAAAAATAAGACTAAAACAATACCTGCTGCTGCGATAGCTAAACCACTGGGATCTAAATTAGTTGAGTAGAAAAAAGCAATAATAAGAACAGCGATAATATCATCAATAATTGCTAATGATAAAAGAATGATATGAAGATTAGAAGGAATTGCTTTCCCAAGAAGCGCGAGAATACCTAATGCAAAAGCAATATCGGTAGCTGTCGGCACAGCCCAACCATAAGTATCCCCCCCATTTAAGTTAATGCTCAGATAAATAATTGCAGGAAGGCAAACTCCACCTATTGCTGCTACAATTGGTAAAATTGCTTGTTTAAAATTAGCAAGAGCACCTTCGTGAATTTCACGCCGAATTTCCACTCCCGCTACAAGGAAAAACACAGTCATAAGAGCATCATTAATCCAAAAATGTAGATCCCATGATAAGTTAAAATAGCCAAAATTAAAGCCAAGAGGTGTATGCCAAAATGCTTCATAGGAAGAGGAATATTTAGAATTAGCAAGTATGAGCGCAGTTGCAGCTGCCAATAAAAGAACAATACCACTTACCGCTTCGATGTGGAGAAAACGCTCAATTGCGGAAAGTGCCCGATTTGTGACGAGAGAGGCTCGATTTGGTAAGCGATTTGAGGATAAATCAGGCATAAAAAACTCCAAATATCAATTTATTCATAGATGCTTTGTTTATAAGCTATTTCTGTATATCGCTTATAGTATTATATGAAGAAAAGAGGGGATGGTAATTCTCCAATTTTAAAACCAATTATGTTTTTAATGAGATGCTTCATTTTTAACAGTAAGACTCATTTTATTAAGAACAGCTGATAGATTATTTTGCAAAGCGGCTTCAAGATCAGATGCTGTAAGCCCTTTATTATCTTTTGCTGCTATTTTTATTTTTAATGTTTGTGGATTTCTAGCAAAATTACCGAGGGCTTTCGAAATATTTTCAGCTTCATCATGATTTTTTAATAATATTTTGGGGCTTTGGGTCACGATTAAATAAAAATTATCATAAAGTTCTTGTTTGAGATCATGTTTATTATCGTTAAGACTTTGTGCAAGATAAGAAAAGATTTTATCAATGAGGCCAGCATCTGTATAATATATGTCAATTTCAGAGATGCCAAGATTTTGAGAAGCAGCAATCATTGCGTCCTTTTGACCAGAGAAGAATGTTTTATCAACATCAATAACTCTAGCTGAAATTTTTCCAGAGCCAATGTTTTGGACGTTGAAAGACATTGCATTAAGCGAAAGGACACGCTCTTTTTCATTGTAAGAGATATCAAGCTTTCCTGAAACATCAAGGTACTCAAAGCCCGTATTTTTAAGAAAATCTAAGTTTTTTCTCTCCATTTTTTTAGGTAAGATTGAAAGGCCATTAAGAGAGAGCAAAAGATTTTCTGGTATGGCTTGTTGCCATTGATCTGATTTTAATTGGAATGATTCAAGATTTGTTTTTATCTGTGGTGTATCAATAATTACTTTATCAATTTTAGCATCAATTGAGGTAATAGCTGAAAGGCCATTTACGAGAATGGCATTTTGTGCTGTTTGATTGTTTGCTTTTTTTGCGCTGAGGTAATCTTGAATAAGTTTTTTAAAAGGCTGATCGAGAGGTTGTATTTTTAAGCCAGATGTTTCAAATTTCCTAAAGGAGAAAGAAGTGTTTTTTTCTTCTCCTTCAAAAATATCAGCTACTACATTACCCAATGTGATAGGGCCAATAACGGTTTCGCCTTGATTCTTGACGTTGTTTTTATCAGAAATGATAGAATAAGCATAACCCACATCAATATTATGGGCTTTTATTGGGTTACCTTTAACGGTTAGATATAGCTTTTTAGTACTATCTGCAGCTGTCTTTGCAAAACTTATATTAGTCGTTATGTCTTTGATACCAACGGAATGAATACGACCATTTTGAAGATTAGAAAGCTGAAAATTCTTGATATTAATTCTTTCAGTTGGCTTATTTTCATCCTCTATGAAAAGTGATATATCTGGTGCATTAATTGATGAAATATCAATACGCATAAACGATTGCAAAAAAGAAGACGTGATCGTAGCATCTTTGTTTTTCAAGGATACATTATTAATAGAGATTTTAGGAATTTGTAGACGAACATTCTTATATGTTAAATCAATATCATAAAGTGTGAAAGCACCAGGAATGAAGGCAATGGGGGGACGTCCTGAAATAGAACCAATTTTAAGTGATGTATCAGCTGGGGTTGGTAGAGTGACGTTAATCAAATTTATTTTACCTAGAATACTGACTTCGGATGTTTCTGCGTTGATAGAACGGCGGGCTATTTCTTTTTGTACAAAGCTATCAAGGTGGGGTTTTGCCATATAAAAACCACCAATAACTATGATTATTAAAATAGCAACAAATCCAATAATATACGTCAACCAATATTTTAGGTTATTGCGATACCAACTATTAAAATTGATCATTATTTTTTCTTTCAGTTTTGTCACTATATGCTGAGAGTATAAATAAATTTCTTTAAACAACGATAAAAGCTCAGATATGATGTATATCAACTACATATCTGTCTATTTCCTTTGATGTAAGATCATCATAATTTTTTTTTCAACAAGCTTTTATCAACTGTCACCAGTTTTTTTCAATATTTTACATGAGACTATAACCATGAATAAGGAACTATGCACTAATTATGACCTTATTTATCATGTTTAATCATTTTTAAGGAATAATAATGTGTCGTTTTTTATGTCGCTGACTAAAGGAACGATTAAAGGGAATATATGATGTTGGTGATTATAAGCTGACAGGGAGTCGTTAGTATTATGACAGAAGATCAAATAATGGCTTTTTCTATTATTGGTCTCATGATGGCTGTTTTTATGTGGGGTCGGTTTCGTTATGATATCGTTGCTGTTTGTACATTGTTAATTGCTTGCATTCTCGGTCTTGTTAATCCGAAGGAAGCATTTAGTGGTTTTAGTAATGATATTGTTATTATCGTAGGTAGTGCGTTTATCATCAGCACAGTTATGTCACGCTCTGGCATTGTGGAATATATTATTCAACGAATGTGGCCTGATGTAAGGTCAGTAAAACTTCAATTAGCTTTTTTAGTTATTTCTGTGGTTCTTTTATCAATGTTTGTTAAAAACATTGGTGCTTTAGCCATTATGCTTCCGATTGCTTTCCAATTTGCTCGCCGTTCTCATGTTTCACCATCTGTGTTTTTGATGCCCATGGCATTTGGTTCTTTATTAGGTGGACTTATGACACAGATAGGCACTTCTCCCAACATTGTTGTTTCAGCTATGCGAGAACGTTTAGAAGGAATCCCTTTCACTATGTTTGATTTTATACCGGTTGGTGCAACAATTGCTGCTATTGGAGTTTTCTATTTAGTATTTTTTTCTTGGCGTTTACCTATTCGTACGCATTCAAGCACATCATTTGATGATGCTGTTGATATTTGTAATTATGTTTCAGAAGTGCGTATTCCCGTTAATTCTCCCATTGTGGGAAAAACTATTATTGATCTCATTAAACCATCAGGCGGTGAAGTTATGGTTATTCAGGTCATTAGAAATAAAGTATCCATTTCACCATTACCAGATTTTGTTTTTGCCAAGGATGATACTGTTCTGCTGGAAGGATCACATACAGGGCTGGACACTGTGATTAATTCAGCTCGCTTAGAATTTGCTACTGGTCGTACTCTTTCTGCAGGTGATAAAGGTAGCCAACTTGATATTGTTGAGGCTGTTATTACAGATAATTCTCCTCTTATTGGTATCAGTGCTAAAAGACTTTCGTTGTTTGATCGCTATGATGTAAATTTACTTGCTTTAAGTCGTCAATGCGAAAGGATACGTGGTAGGCTTGGTGATGTTGTTTTCCGTCTCGGGGATGTCATTGTTTTACAGGGACAGGATATGGTTATTCCGAGCTTGTTAAGAGAATTGAAATGTCTTCCTTTGGCAAAACGCAATATCATGTTTGGTAATTTACGACATGGCCTTATGTCTTTAGCTATTTTATTTGTAGCAATTATTACGACAGCTTTTCAAATTGTTCCGGTTGCATTTTCTTTTTTTTCTGCAGCTATTGCGATGGTCGTTTTTCGGATTCTTCCAATGCGGGATTTGTACCATGCTTTAGATGGACAAATATTGGTGTTATTAGCAACTCTTATTCCAGTAAGTGAAATATTGGAAAAAACAGGGTGCACGGATTTGATTGGTGGTTGGCTTAGCCAAATGGCTGTATTTTTACCACCATCTGGTGCATTAGCACTTATCTTAATTACAGCAATGCTGATAACGCCATTTTTAAACAATGCAGCAACAGTGATGGTTATTGCACCAATTGCGTCAAGTTTTGCTCATTCTCTTCATTATAAACCTGAGGCTTTTTTAATGGCTGTTGCGATAGGCGCTGGGTGTGATTTTCTTACACCTATTGGACATCAATGTACTATGTTGGTAATGGGGCCTGGTGGTTATCGTTTTAGTGATTATGCACGTTTTGGTGCTCCGTTGGCAGTGTTAATAGCAATCGTTGCGGTTCCGATGTTAATGTGGGTTTGGCCATTACAATAGAACAATAGGAAAACCTTTGAATAGATTTTTTTTACTGAGGTGAAGATTTAAGTGGAAAAGCTATGTTTATGCAGAGGTATTTTAAGATGGGGAGATCTATTATGATAAAGCGCAAGCGTTTCCTTGGTATTGTAGCAATGTTTGTCTATTTTTCTCCAGATATTCTTAGTTATGAAAAGCTGGGCATATATAAATTGATAAGGATTTTTATGAACGTTTTAATTGTAATATTGACAGAAATAAGAATGATGTTTGTTGGTTGAAAATTTAATGATTGGCATCACCCTATAAAGTTATTTTTCTGATTTTGAGGCCATTGTAGTTGACACTTGATGTATGAAAAAACTATTTTCATGAGTTAATTTTTAATAATAGTTTTCTAATAGAAGCTATGGAAAGATACAGTACAATAGTTGTTATTTTAAGGTTTTAGAAGTTGTAATGTACACATAGATTGTTAATACAGCTAAACAATGCTACCGGAAATTGGCATGTAATCTATGCGTGTTAGATATTAAGGTGATTGTATCCGGTTGTTATTAGTATATTTGCAATTATCTAGTAGGTAATATAAAGCAGTATGGGCCAAATATTTCGCTTTTGTTTTAAGTTAACAATATAACATTAATGTATAACAAAAGTTGAAGTGATTGAAAGTAACTTTACGCATTTCAATAGGAGTGAGATGCGTAAAAAATTCATGTCAATCAAAAGATAATCGCAAGAGATTTTAGTTCGGTACAGTTATAAAGACAGTTGATAAAGGTATATGTTAATTTTAAATCAATCAACTGACAAAATTAAAGAGTGTTAGTGGATAGGGCTCTATCTTTGTTTATTTATACGTAATAGTGTAGGAATTTAAATTCTTTCTAGGGTAGGGTGCATGTCATACGATAGTTTTATTCGTGAAGTTAATGAAGAGCTCCGTCAGGAAAAAGTCCGTGCTTTTTGGGGGCGTTATAGTTTCTTGATTATTGTTTCAGTTATTATTTTTGTACTAGCGATAGCTGTTTATCAAATTTATCATTATGGGCAAATGAATAAAGCCAGCAAGATTGGTGATACATTTATAACAAGTCTTAATTTGGCGGACTCACTTCAATTTGATGAGGCGATGAATCAATTAGAGAGTGTCAAAACATCTGATTTTGGAGGGTATCCTTTTCTTGCTCGTTTACGTGAAGCTTCTTTGCTGATGCAGCAAGGCAATGCTGTTAAGTCAGTAGAGGTTTTTGATGCGGTTGCGGCTGATAAGAATGCACCGCAGATATTACAGAGAGTTGCAAAAATTCGAGCGGCTTATATTTTAGTTGATATAGGCACATTTAATGATGTAGAAAAGCGTGCCAAAGATATGGCAAATGATATCGATCCTATGCGCATGTCTGCAAGAGAAGTTTTAGGTTTAGCTGCTTATAAAGCTAACAAGATAGATGATGCGATTTATTATTTTCAAAAAATTTCTGAAGAAAATGTTTTAGGACTAAAAATAATTGATCGAGCAAAAATTATGCTTGAGCTTATTCAGTCTGAAAAAAAGGTGAATAAGGGGTAAATTAATGAGCCTCACCATTGCTATAGTTGGCCGGCCCAATGTTGGGAAATCAACATTATTTAATCGTTTGGTTGGGCAAAAATTGGCTTTGGTTGATAATAAGCCAGGTGTAACACGTGATCGGCGTGTTCATGAGGCAAGGCTTCAAGATTTACGTTTTAATGTAATTGATACAGCCGGTTTAGAAGATGCAAGTGATCAAACACTTGAAGGTCGTATGTTTTTTCAGACAAAGGCTGCTATTAAAGAAGCGGATCTTATCCTATTTGTACTTGATGCAAAGAGTGGGGTAACACCAAGTGATTGTAGTTTTGCTTCATTGGTTCGCAAGTCCGGAAAACCGATTGTGCTTATTGTCAATAAATCTGAGTCAAAGATGGCAATAGAAGGAGGATATGAAGCATGGTCTTTAGGTTTAGGTGAGCCTTGCGCAATATCTGCTGAACATGGTCTAGGCTTTTCGGATCTTCGTGATGCAATTGTAAATGCTGTTGGTAAAGATAAGGCTTTTGAGCAAGTAAAAGAAGAGGAATGTGCTCTTACGCGGTGTGTGTCTTTAGATAATGATTTTGACGATTTGGAAGAAAGAGGTTTTGTTTACGATGAAAGCAAACCTATTCGGATAGCAATTGCTGGTCGTCCCAATACTGGAAAATCAACACTGATCAATAGTATGTTGGGGCAGGATCGTTTGCTGACAGGGCCTGAAGCTGGTATTACGCGTGATTCTATTTCTGTAGATTGGGAATGGCGTGGTCGTTGTTTTAAACTCTTTGATACGGCGGGGTTGCGTCGAAAATTAAAAGTTCAAGAAAAGTTAGAAAAACTTTCTGTTGCAGACACTTTACGCGCAATCCGTTTCTCGGAAGTAGTGGTGATTGTTTTTGATGCAACCATGCCTTTTGAAAAGCAAGATTTACAAATTGCTGATCTTGTGATTCGTGAGGGGCGAGTTCCGATTATAGCTTTCAATAAGTGGGATCTTATTGAAAATTGCCAAGAAATATTGGCTGATTTACATGAAAAATGTGCTCGTCTTCTTCCTCAGGTTCGTGGTTTGAGAGCTGTCCCTTTATCAGGCCAGTATGGTAAAGGGATTGATAAACTTATGGAAAATATCATGATGATTCATCGTGTGTGGAATCGTCGTATTTCTACAGGGAAACTTAATCGCTGGCTTGAAACTATAGTTGCGCACCATCCACCACCGGCGGTTTCTGGGCGTCGACTTAAGATTAAGTATATAACACAAATTAAAACACGTCCTCCGGGGTTTATGATTTCTTGTTCACGGTCAGATGCAATGCCTCAATCATATTTGCGTTATCTGTCTAATGGGTTGCGTGATACATTTGATATGCCAGGCGTGCCCATCCGTTTATTACTGCGAACATCTGATAATCCTTTTGCATGATGGAAAAAGGTAACAATTTCCTTTATGTTCTAAGTCATTTTTAGACTTTTTAAAGGTTTAAAATGGGCATTTAATAACTAGCTTTTAAAGAGGCTTTGCTTTGATTTGTTAAGTTTTTGAAACAAAAATGAATGTGTAAAATAAACAAGCAATAATATTGCGTTCATTACAATCAAAGATATGAAATATATTTTTGTTAAATCGCTAAAAGTCAAAAGTTTTATAGAGAGTGCAACAGTTTTTCCTCAGTTTTTCTAAGGTGAAGTTTAATAGTTGTAACGATAATATATTTTTTGAATGACTAATATTTTCAAGGTTATCAATGTTTGAGCTTTTTGTATTTTGATCAATCATGGTTGTATTTGATGTATTAATTCTTGGTTATGCTCTTCTTAAAAATGCTATTTCTTTATCTTTGAGCAGTGTAATGAGGGGAGTTAAGACAGGAGAGATTAATCGTTTTTTCTGCGTTAGAAATAAGCATTTTGTGGGTAAGCGATGCTATGACCTGTAGCGACTTTTGAAATAAAAAAATGTCACATTGAAGCTCTTTATTTGAGGTGCACATGAAAATACTAAAAAGCAAAAGGCTAATTGTATGGGGATGGTTAGAATTCTATTATCGTCATTTATGTATGGCATTATGTATTATTAATATTATAAATTGAGTTAGTTTGTATTGACGTATGGTGGCTAAAATATATATGAATCAAAAGATTCCAATAGAGCAATTGTTTAATAGATTTCTAAAACTGCACAGTAAAATATAGCTTTTAAAAGTGAGAGCAGAAATGCAATTTATTGGTTCTAAGATAGCTATCTTGTTGTTTTTGTTGTTTGATAGTTAAAATTGATATACTTAAGTATTATAGGGTATATTTAAGTATTATAGAACGCATAATGTTAACCAGGAGTTGAGTCATATTATTATGTTTTTCGATGATAAATCATTATTGGTTTATTTATTGATAAAATCCTTGTGATAGACGCTTTTGGGTAGCTTGACGAATGAATTTAGTAACAATATGTTGCAGGAAGCTTTAGATGTATTTTGATTTTGCTTTTGATTAAGGAGCCAATTATGGCAAAGGGCGATAAACCCATTGTGCCACAAAAGGAGGCTGAAGAGAAAAAGCAAAGAGATTCTTTTCATTTAGAGGATTTAGAATGGCGTAGTCAAAATTTGGGATTGGCTTTAATGCGTAAGAAAGCATTAAAGAAACAGGATCTTAAAAATGAGAACAGGGAGTCACAAAACAAGGTAGGGCATGCCGTTAAGTTGTCGAGTGAGTTTCTGGCAAGTGTTATTGTAGGTATTGTTTTAGGGTTGGGATTTGATAAGCTAACAGGTTTGTTGCCATGGGGATTGATATTTTTTCTTTTTCTTGGGTTTACTTCTGGTATAGTAAATATTCTTCGGTCTTTAGGGCACATTGCTCCTAGTCAATTAGGAAAAAATAGCGTATCGCATCAGAATAAAAGGGTCGATAAATTTAATAAATGAGGTTAAAGTGACAGCGCACGCTCCAGATCCTATTCATCAGTTTGAGGTTTCACGGCTGATTAATATTTCTATAGGAAATATGGATTTATCGTTTACGAATGTATCATTTTTTATAGTCGTTACGGTTGTTTTATCTTCAGTATTTCTTTTTCTCTCATCATCAAGTCGTAGATTGGTTCCAACGCGTATGCAGTCTATTTCTGAAATGGCATATGAGTTTGTAGCGTCGACTTTGCGTGAATCAGCTGGCGTACAGGGAATGCGTTTTTTCCCTTTAGTATTTTCATTATTTATTTTTATTTTGGTTGCTAATTTTATTGGTCTTTTTCCTTATTTTTATACTATTACCTCTCAAATTATGATCACTTTTTCATTGGCGATGTTAGTTATCTTGACGGTGATTGGTTATGGTTTTTATAAACATGGGGTTTGTTTTTTAAAACTTTTTGTGCCTAGTGGTGTGCCTGTTATGATTTTGCCTTTAGTCACAATGATTGAGCTTATTTCTTTTTTGTCTCGCCCTATTAGTCTTTCACTTCGTCTTTTTGCTAATATGCTTGCTGGTCACATCACGCTTAAAGTATTTTCTGGTTTTATTGTTTCAATGGTTGGAGTAGGGGTTATAGGTATTGGTGGTTCTGTTTTACCTCTCATTATGACTGTGGCAATTACTGCTCTTGAATTTTTGGTAGCATTTCTACAAGCTTATGTCTTTACGGTTTTAACTTGTATGTATCTTAGTGATGCTGTTCACCCGGGGCACTAATAAATAATGAATTTTAGTCAAATAATGCAATTTCACTTCAAAGGAGAATAATATGGAATTAGCACTTGCAGCAAAATATATTGGCGCTGGTCTTGCCTGCTTTGGTATGGCTGGGACAGCATTGGGGCTGGGAAATATTTTTGGTAGCTATCTTTCTGGTGCCTTACGTAATCCATCAGCAGCAGATAGTCAGTTTGGTCGTTTAGTTTTTGGTTTTGCTGTGACGGAAGCTTTGGGTATTTTTTCGTTGCTTATTGCTCTTTTGCTTCTTTTTGCAGTTTAACCAATTTAAAAAGGTATGTCTGTTTTTGTACAAAGAGCAGACATAGTCTTGCGTTTTTTAATAAAAGGGAAATGACTCAGTTATCATAGGTTCTAAATAAAGGGCCTGAGGTAGTTGTTTGAAGGATAAAATAGGATGTTTATTTCCAGTGCTTATGCACAAGCTGCTGAAACGCCCATAGAACATATTGAAAATGCGGTAGAGCACGCAAACCGCGTGTTTCCGCCTTTTGATTTTGTGCATTTTAGTTCTCACCTTTTTTGGTTGGCAATTTCTTTTGGTTTTTTTTATCTCTTCATTGCTCGGGTGATTGTACCCCGTATTGGAAATGTCATTGAAACGCGTCGTGATCGAATTGCATCTGATTTAGATCAGGCTATGCGTATGAAGCAAGAAGCAGATACTGTGATTGAAGTTTATGAGAAAAAACTAGCAGAAGCTCGTTTACAGGCGCGTATTATAGTGCAAGAGGCAAGAGATAAAATCAAAGAAAAGGCTGATTTTGAACGAAAAGAAGTTGAAAAAGAATTAGAGAAAAAGCTAGCAACTGCTGGAGATCAAATAGCAGAAATTCGAGATAAAGCTATGCAAAATGTTGGTTTAATTGCAGAAGAAGTAACTCGTGAAATTGTTAAGAAATTGCTTGATATTGATGTGAGTGAAGAAGTTGTCAATTTAACTGTTAAAGCTACGAGCTGTAAGGAATCACAAGGATGACTGATACATTTTGGGCTTTTATTGGATTAGTTCTTTTTTTAACTCTTTTAGTTTATTTTAAAGTTCCAACTATGGTAGCGCGTAGTCTCGATATGCGGACAAAGCGTATTACGGATGAGCTTGATGAAGCTCTTCGTCTTCGTGAAGAAGCGCAGGAGATATTGGCTGAATGTCAGCGCAAATGTGTAGAAGCAGAAAAAAATGCTCAAGAAATTATTGCTGCTGCTAAGAATGAAGTTTCAGTTATTGTTGCTGAAGCTCGCACAAAAACAGAAGAATATGTTAAAAATCGCAAAAAAATGGTAGAGCAAAAAATTGCTCAAGCAGAAGCAGATGCAATTCGAGTTGTTTCTCTATCTGCTATTGATTTAGCAATTTCTTCCTCACGTACGCTTATTAATAAGGAATTAGATTTTAAGGAATCTAAAGATCTTATTGAAAAATCTCTCACTAAAGAGTCTCTTTCCAAAATGAAAGAGTACCTTAATTAATATTGTTTGAAGAGTTTAAAACGCTGGTCTTTTACTTTTAGGAGCAAAGCTTTGGGGGAAGTAGATTTGCGTAGACTTCCAAGAATTGGTGCTTTTATCAAACAAAATATTTATTGAATATGATTTTTATTTTTCGAGGTTGATCAAGAATTTCTGACTTTTACCTATCCTCGATTTATGTTTTCTAAATTTTTCGTCAATTTATTAGAAAGTGTAATTTCTATTTGATTTTTACTGTTTTGAAATTATTTAAGGCACTATCAACAAGTAGTTTATTATTTTGAGCTATTTTCAGTATAAAAAGCATTTCAAAAATAACAAAAATTATTTTTATCATTTTTAAAATTGAAAGAACGTTAGGTTTTAGATTGCAAGCTTCGAGAAATCCGTGACATTTTGTGTGATTAAGCGGATACGTTCAAGAAGAGCAAGACGATTAGCGCGAATAGCGGAATTTTTATCGTTTACTAATACTTTTTCAAAAAATGTATCAATAGGTTTTTTTAGTGGTACAAGGGCATTGAGTGCAAGTGATAAATTAGTTGCATTAGTCTGATCATGAAGCTTTTTTTCTGCGTCAATGATTGCTTGATATAATTGTTTTTCTTCTATTTCGCTAAAAAGTTCAGGGTTAAGTGTGTTTATTGTTGTGATATCTTTAGATGGTTGATTTTCAAGAATATTTACGACACGTTTTACAGAAGCTAAAAAATCATTTCCATCATTTGTGTTGATGAAAACAATGAGTGATTCAATACAACGTGCAACTAATAAAAAATCATCAGCATCTTTGGTTAAAACTGCTTCAATAGCATCATAACGAGCTCCTTCATCTTTAAGATAAATTTTCAAGCGTTCATGTAAAAATGACAAGAGATCTGATAAAATATCTTTTTTTGTTTCTGAAAGAGTATTTTGTTGTTGTTTAGCTTCTATTTTGGGGGAGGTATATTTTATTTTTTGTTGTAAAAAAAGATCCACCGCCTGATCAAAGAGGGGCATAAGATTAATTTTCCAATCACGTGAAAGCACAAGCTTTATAATTCCTAGTGCTGCTCGCCTTAATGCATAAGGATCTTTTGAACTGGTTGGTTTTTCATTAATAAGCCAAAAACCAACAAGTATGTCAATTTTGTCAGCTAATGCAACTGCTATAGCGATAGGTTCACACGGGATGCGATCTGTTGGTCCTAGAGGTTTGTAGTGATCTTCGATTGCTTCAGCCACGTGGGGATCTTCTCCTTGGAGAAGTGCATATTTTCGCCCCATCAGCCCTTGTAGCTCAGGAAATTCGGCAACAATTCCTGTTTGCAGATCAGCTTTTGCAAGTATTGCTGCACGTTTTGCCAATAGAGGATCTGCTTGCACTAAAGGTGCGATTTTTTGCGCTAAAGCAGCAATCCTTTCTACCCTTGCACCTTGCGTCCCTAACTTGGCATGGAAGGTCACATTCAAATAATCTAGCTGTGCCATTCGCTGATCAAGAGGTTTATTTAAATCAAGATCAAATTTTGCAGCAGAATCTTTCAAATGCGCGATATCCGGTAAATCATGCTGATCTGTTTGCCAAAAATAAAGTGCATCGGAAAGACGAGCGCGTACAACTTTACTATTACCCTTGGTAATTTCTTTACCACCATCATTTGCAAGAACATTGGAAACGAGGATAAAATGATTAGATAGTTTAATCTTTTCCCCCTGTTTGCGAGTGACGAAGCATTTTTGATTAGCTCGAATGGTTAAGCGGATAATTTCTGGAGGAATATCAAGAAAAGTCTTATCGAAATCGCCCATAAGGACGACAGGCCATTCAACAAGTCCTGCGACTTCTTCCAAAAGCGCATTGTCTTGAACAAGCTCTAAACCATTTGCAAAACAAAGATTTTGAGCATCTGCTAAAATAATATTTTTTCGCCTTTCTGTATCCAGAATAACTTTGTGAGCTTCAAGTAGAGTGACATAGTCATCAAAACGGCGTATTTGGATAGGTTTTCCATCACTTAAGAAACGATGACCATAGGTTAAATTATTACTTTTAAGAGAACCAACTGTAAATGGAACGATGTGTGTTTCGCCAATTTCTGGTCCGAAAACACAAAGAATATTTTGTAAAGATCGGACCCATTTCAAGGCTCCAGTTTGGGCTGAATCTTGGCCCCAACGCATGGATTTTGGCCATGGAAAATTACGGATAATATCAGGCAAAATATCAGCAATAATTTCTTCTGCAGCCCGACCTTTTTTGGTGATTTTAGCGACATAAAAATCACCTTTTTTATTATCATGTACAATATGTGCTTCAGAAATATTATTAAGGCCTGTAGCACGCAAAAAACCATCAATCATATGCTGCGGTGATTTTGTGCTGGGACCTCTGCGTTCCTCGTGGGTATCTTGTGAGCTTGTAGAAAGACCACGTATATCTAATGTTAACCGGCGGGGTGTCCAATATTCACAGGCAGCTTTATAAGTTAATCCTGCATGAACAAGTTGATCAGTAACACACTTTTTGAGATCAGAAGCAGCTTTACGTTGCATCCGAGCAGGGATTTCCTCACTAAAGAGCTCGAGAAGAAGATTAGACATTAGATTTCACCTTTCGTATGAGCTTGACCAGCCTCAGTTGATAGAAAGGCTTCACCACAACGGCGTGCTAGATCACGGATACGAAGAATATAACTTTGTCTTTCGGTTACAGAGATAACACCGCGTGCTTGAAGAAGATTAAAAATATGACTAGCTTTAATGCATTGATCGTAAGCTGGTAAAACACATTGATGGTAGCTATTTTCTTTGTTTGGTTTTCCAACTTCAAGCAGTGCGATACACTCACGTTCTGCATCAATAAAATGTTGATGTAGCAATTTGGTATCAGCAAATTCAAAATTATAATGTGAATATTCCTGTTCTGCTTGTAAAAAAATATCTCTATAACTTATTTTGTTTGCGCCATCTAAACCATTAAAATTAAGATCATAGACGTTGTCAACTCCTTGGATGTACATGGCTAAGCGTTCAAGCCCATAAGTAATTTCTCCTGAAACTGGCATACACTCAATGCCGCAAACCTGTTGAAAGTAAGTGAATTGAGAGATTTCCATTCCGTCGCACCAGCATTCCCATCCAAGTCCCCAAGCTCCAAGTGTTGGGCTTTCCCAATCATCTTCGACAAAACGAATATCATGCAGTTTTGTATCGAGGCCAATAGCTTGTAGAGAGTTAATGTAAAGCTCTTGTAAATCTGGAGGAGAGGGTTTGAGAAGCACTTGAAATTGATAATAGTGCTGTAAACGATTTGGATTTTTACCGTACCTACCATCTGCTGGACGCCGGGAAGGCTGGACATAAGCCACTTTCCAAGGGCGTGGTCCTAATGAACGCAGCGTTGTAGCTGGATGGAAAGTCCCAGCGCCTACTTCCATATCATAGGGTTGCAGAATTGCACATCCATATTGAGCCCAGTAATTTTGCAAAGTTAAAATGAGCCCTTGAAAAGAACGTGCAGGATTGAGATACTCAGGGAAGTTCACGTTTGATACTCTTAATGTGTGATTAGTAGATAAATCAAAGAAATTTATAATCTTTATTACTGTTTATTGCTTTGTATGGTCAAGCGTTGTTGTGTCTTGCAAACCAAATTTCAGTTTTTCTTTGATTTTTTTTAAATTTTCTGGCTGTCCATCAATAGCATGATTCCATTGAAATACTGCTTCACGTTTGCGCCCAACTTTCCAATAAACATCACCCAAATGATCATTCAATGTTGGGTCTTGAGGTTGTAATTTGACGGCAGTTTCCAATATTTTTACAGCCTGATTATATTGCTTTAGTTTATAATGGGCCCATCCTAGAGAATCGAGAATGTAACCATTTTTTGGCTGTAATGCTGAGGCTTTTTGAAGCATGGATAATGATTCTTCAAGTTTTTGATTACGATCAATAAGTGTATAACCTAGATAATTAAGTACGTATGGCTGATCAGGGAATAATTCCAGGGCTTTTCGTAAATCAGTTTCGGCTTTTGTCCAATGTTTTAAACGTTCAAATGCGATGCCACGTTGATAAAAGAGTTTCCAATCATCTTTTTGAAAATCTACCGTTTGTACAATGGCGCGATCCATAATTTTAACAGCTTCAGCAAAGTTATTTTTTTGCATATAAATAGCAGATAGCGCTATATAAATAGTGCGGTCATTGGGATTTTTTTTCTCTAATGATGTTAATAACTTAATGGCTTCAGTGTGTTGATTGTTATTGGCAAGGGTTAATGCGAGCTGCAATTGTCCCTCTCTATAATAAGGAGAGTGGGGTGATAAGGCGCGATAAAGTTTTATTGCTTGATCAGGGTCATTCAATTTAGCAGAGACGTTTGCTAGTTGGAACAATGTGGCATCATTTTGAGGATATAAGGCTAGAGATAATTGTTTAAAAATACGTGCAACATGTTCTGATTTTCTTCGATTGAGTGTTGTTCCAAAGTCATACAATATTTCACCCGCTCCTTGCTGAGGTGTTTTAACGGGATTTTCTAAATTAGCGCCTTTTTCAACTTTTTGTCGGATGTTTTTAAGTATCTCTCGGCCTGACAACATCTTTTCGCCGTTCTGAATAGTTTGAATAGCTTGGCTACGCATTTTTTGACGCAATTGGAATGAAGCATAGGCTATGATAATACGTTCATAGGTGTCAGGAGAAACCATAGCACCTTGTTGATTGTTTAATGCTTGCATAAAATATTTTTTTGCTTCTTTAGGGCGTTTTGCCAGATCACTCATAAGAGCGAGGTGGTAGTGTATGAAAAGATTATACCAAATAGGCCCTAAAAGTTTTTTAAGATCAGCTATTGCTTGAGAGTGATTACCTGATCCAAATGTAGCCCAAGCGCTTATCACGTCAAACGCCGGGTTATTGATTGAAGGAGATGTTTTTAATTGTGGGAGGGGTTTAACGTCTTTATAATTTTTTTTGATGAGGTTATCTATTGACAATGTCAGGGAAATAAAAGGATGGCTAATATTTTGTGCTTCCAATTTTTTTGCTTGTTTGACAGCCTCTTTAAATGCACCTACTGAAAGCATTGCTTCAAAGATTTCTTTTTGTGCATCAATGTTATTGGGGTTATAGGTGAGTGCTTGTTTAAAATAATTAATAGCAAGATTAGTTTCATTTTCATGATTTGCAACTCGCCCTGCTAGATAGGCACCTGTAAATGATTTTGCATCAATAGCTGAATCGATTTTGCTATAGACGGGTGAGGACATCAGCACGATTCCCGCTATAGCGAGAGTAAAAAAGCAGGGCCTTATTGCACAGTGCATAGAGCTCATCCTTCTTAAAAATCATAAATTTATGATACGATTTATAAACATATTAGGTGTCTTTGTAGAAAATATTATTATTCTTGCAAATAATCAGTTTACACGTGCAATACAAAAATCAACAATTTCAATGAATGCATTTTTTTGAGGGTTTTCTTTTATTGGAGAAAGAGCGTCGATTGCTTGTTTTCCATAGATGCGTGCCTGTTCTATAGTATCGGTTAGACTGTCATATTTTTCCATTAAATGTTGTGCGTGTGCTAAAGATTCATCGTTGTTATTATTGTCTTCAAGAGCTTGTTTCCAAAATGCTTTTTCTGTTGCATTACCGCGTGTATATGAGAGGATAACGGGCATAGTAATTTTGCCTTCTCGGAAATCATCTCCTATATTTTTTCCTAAATGTTCAGCATTGCCACTATAATCAAGTGCATCATCAACCAATTGAAAAGCTAATCCTAATGATGTGCCATATTCGCATAATGCTAAACGTTCTTCGTGTCCATAACCAGCGATGATTGGCCCAACTTCAGCGGCAGCTGAAAAAAGTGCGGCTGTTTTTGCATTAATGATTTTAAGATAATCTGAAGCAGTGGTTTCTATATTTTGGGCAGCGGCAAGCTGCATGACTTCTCCTTCAGCAATAATTGCTGCAGCATTTGCTAAAATAGCAAGCGCTTCCATAGAGCCAACATCTACAATCATTTTAAAAGCTTGCCCTAGAAGAAAATCACCAACAAGTACACTTGCTTTATTTCCCCAAATCATTCGTGCGGTAGATTTTCCACGGCGGAGATTACTTTCATCAACTACATCATCATGTAATAAAGTTGCTGTATGCATAAACTCAATTGCTGTTGCAAGCTTTATATGCCCATCACCTTGATATCCAAACATATCAGCTGCAGCTAGTGTAATCATTGGACGTAACCGTTTTCCTCCTGATGAAATAAGATGATTACAAATTTCAGGGATCATTTCGACATCAGCTTGAACCATAGAGATAATTAATTGGTTTACACGTTCCATATTATCTTTGGTGAGGTTGATGAGAGTTTGGGAAGAAACCTGGTTATTTTTTTTATGGTCTTGTTTTATGATAGCACCCAATTGGTTTACTCCTAGAGTATTTTCAATAAATATAGATAAGCTTTATTTTCTATTTGTAGCATAAAGCGGGATTACTTTTGACTCAAGCTTTGATACTGCCTTGAAGCAGAAGTTTTTTAAATATTTAGAAAAGTGTTTTTCTACTCTTAGAGAATATAATTATTATAATAAGGCAATAATTTTGAAATTAAGATAATTTAATTACAATTGAAAGAAGGGCAATATAAGGATCAATATTAGGCTTACAGATGGATAGCACGACGAATCATAGTGATGAGACAATTGATGAATTTCATCGTGGGAAGTTTTACTTAGTTCAACCACGTTTGCAGGGGCATCGTTCTGGTATGGACGCTATGTTATTGGCTGGTCTGGTTCCTGATAACTTTAAAGGAAAGGTTGTCGATTTAGGCGCAGGTGCAGGCGCAGCGGGATTAGCAGTTGCTTCACGTTGTTTAAAAACTCATGTTACATTAGTTGAACGATCAGCTTTTATGATATCTTATGCTCAAAAAACGCTTGCGCTGAAACAAAATAAGAAACTAGCTAGTCGAGTGTGCTTATTAGAAGCAGATATTGCTTTAAAAGGCAATGCACGCTTAAAGGCAGGTTTAATGGATAATGTTTTTGATTTTGCGATTATGAATCCACCTTTTAATAATCCTATGGATCGTAAAACACCTGATGAACAGAAGTCTGAGGCACATGTTATGCCTGAAGCAATGTTTGACAATTGGTTACGCAGTGCAGCTGCAATTGTTAAACCAGGTGGATATCTAGGGTTGATTGCACGTCCCCAATCGCTTAATGATATATTACACGCTTTAGAGGGGCGTTTTGGTAATATATGTGTAATTCCTGTTCATTCTCGAGCTAAAGCGGCCGCAACTCGTATGTTATTTTATGCAAAACGGGGAAGTCGAGCAGCTTTATCTATATTGCCGGCGTTAATTGTGCATGAAGATGAAGGTCATGCTTTTTCACCACGGGTTGATGCAATCAATAATGGGTGTATAAGCTTGTGGGAACTTTTTTAATGATGTCTTGTGTTTTTTAGCTTATTTTTTAAATTCGGATTAAGCTTTTTATTTATTTTCGAGTTATGTTTTCTCGATTTCTTATAGGGAGATTTTGTTTTGATTAACAGTGTTAAAAATCTTATTCCACGTCGTTTTCTTTCCAGTAAACTTGAAATTCCTGTAGTACGACTTCATGGGGCAATTATGGATTCAAATTCATTTATGGCTCGTACGCTTTCGCTAGGTAGATGTGCCCCCCTTTTAGACAAGGCTTTTGCCGATAAAAAAGCACCAGCTGTTGTTTTAATTATCAATTCTCCCGGTGGCTCACCTGTACAATCACGTCTCATTTTTCAGCGTATTCGGGATTTGGCAAATGAGAAAAATAAACAGGTTCTCGTATTTATTGAAGATGTAGCAGCATCAGGTGGTTATATGATTGCTTGCGCTGGGGATGAAATTTTTGCTGACCCTTCTTCTGTTGTTGGTTCTATTGGGGTTGTTTCAGCTTCTTTTGGTTTTCCTGAGCTTTTGAAGAAAATTGGTGTGGAACGGCGTGTTTATACAGCAGGAAAAAACAAAGTTGTATTAGATCCATTTCAGCCAGAAAAGAAGATGGGCGTTGAACATTTGAAATCTTTGCAACTTGAAGTTCACCAAACTTTTATTGATTTGGTCAAAGAACGGCGTGCATCGAAATTATCAGATGATTCAGATATTTTTACAGGAATGTTTTGGAGTGGAAAGAAAGGTGTTGAGCTTGGCTTGGTTGATCAGTTAGGTGATGTACGCTCTGTTATTAAAGATCGGTTTGGTCATGATACAAAGCTTCGGTTAATTTCTCCTTCCAAAAGTTTTTTTGGGCCTAAAATGCCTTCGGGGGTTACTGCTGATATGGTTTATACAGCAGTTGATGGTGCATGGATGGCAGCAGAAGAACGGGCACTTTGGCAACGGTATGGTTTGTAGTTAGCATACCATTTTAATTTACATTTAATTTTGTTGGCGATTTTGCTTAGAAGCTATTGCGAGAGGAAAAGGGATTTAAAATGATCCGACTTATTTTATTCAGTTTCATTGGTGTGATGATTCTGTATATTTATTATTTATTTAGGCGCCAGTTACACTGGGTGTTGCAACGTGTTTGCCATACAAGAGTTAAATCACGTACAGATGTAAAAGGAACTCTTGTGAAAGACCCTCGTACAGGTGAATATTACGTTAAATGATATCAGGTGCGCAGGCTTCTCTTAAAGAGGGTTTTCATCTTTTAACGCCTATTAAGTTGAATCTGGCTTTGCATGTTGTGGGTCAGCGCGCTGATGGTTATCATTTATTAGAAAGTTTGGTCTATTTTAGTCTTAGTGGTGATTGTTTAAGTTATACACCTTTTACAAAAGATCACTTTATTGTAAAAGGTCCCTTTGCTAATGGGCTTGTTTCTTATTCAGATAATTTAGTTATCCGCGCCCACAATTTGATGCGCAAGATATTTCCTGAAAATGCTAAACCTGCCTTTTTTCAGCTTATTAAAACGTTACCTGTTGCTTCGGGTATTGGTGGTGGATCAGGAGATGCTGCTGGGGTTTTTAGTATATTGCGTCGGCAATGGAATCTTGATTGTTCTTGTGAAGAATTAGCAGCAATTAGTTTAGAACTTGGTGCTGATGTACCGATGTGTCTTTTTGCGTTAGAATATCAGCAACCGCTTTTTGTTCAAGGAATTGGCGGTGATATAACACGACTAAAAGAAGCCTGTTCTATTGCGATGGTATTGGTAAATCATGGTCAACAAATTGCAACATCCGCTATTTTTCAGGCTTTGGAAAAGCGCGATCATCCTCATTTAAAAATTGATCCAGCAGCTTTAAAAACAGTTTTTTCATTGGTTGAAGCTTTACGAGAAACGCGTAATGATCTTTTTGCTCCTGCATTAAAAATTGCACCTCAATTGGCTGAGGTTTTATATGCATTAGATGAAAGTGGAGCCCTTTTTTCTCGTATGTCTGGTTCAGGCGCAACTTGCTTTGGCATTTTTAAAGATCAACAAGCAGCTCAAAAAGCGGCTTTCCTTATTAAATCAGCACATCCAAATTGGTTTGTTAAATCAATTATGACTGTAGGAAGGTTTTGATAAGCAATGTGAAGATTAAGGACTGTTGTTTATAGTGATAATTAACGAATTTATGTTTCTGCTCTTTAGTATTAAATTCTTTATTCATATCCAAATACATTTTGGAAAAGCACAATAATTCCTTTACGGCTTTTGAAAAGGGTAGCTTAAAATAATTTTCCTAGTCGAGTGATACGTATTTTTTAAAAGTGATGTTAGCAATAATATGTTGTGTAGGTAAAAGACATGGGGGATGCTCTTTATTTGAGATTATCATCACAATAGTTTTTTGTTTAGAGGGTGGAAGTGTTTATGCGAGAAACTTTAAAGCCTCTTTTAAACAAACAAATAAGAGAATTTTGAATATATTTTTCACAGAGTTTTTTATTAAGATGATTGATGTTGTAATAACTTCATCATGTATAAGAGTGGGAGATAATCAATGGAATTTTCGTGTTTGTTTTCTAGGTTTGATTAAGGCATGTAAAGATGTATAAATAATATTTAGTTGGAAAATTAACGCTCCCCCCTATACTTGATTTTTTTGTTATCATGTTGTTTGAGAGCTAAAAAATGTTGGAGTAAGCTATTTTTACTGTGGGGCTTGCGGAAAATAGGTGGTAATGCAAATATAAATATATGTTTCGTCGTGTTCGCAATTTGTCAAATGTATTTAATGTGCCACTTCAGCCAGATTTTTCGCACGAATTGGATTTACACAAACAAGGCTTCTTTTATATAGCGGGTGTTGATGAAGTTGGGCGAGGGCCTTTAGCTGGACCTGTGGTAACAGCAGCAGTTATTTTAGATAAAAACCACATTCCTGAAGGGTTGAATGATTCAAAGAAATTTTCTGCTCAACAGCGCAATCAACTTTATGGTGAAATTTTGCAAAATGCGTTGGCAATTTCTGTTGCAAGTATTTGCGCCCGTGCGATTGATCAATCTGATATCAGGAAAGCAACTTTAGAAGCAATGCGCCGTTGTGTTATAGGACTTTCTATTCCAGCTCATTATGTATTGGTTGATGGGCGTGATATTCCACCTCATTTGCCATGTCCAGCAACTGCTTTGATAAAAGGTGATCAGCGTTCGGTTTCAATTGCGGCAGCATCCATTGTTGCCAAAGTAACACGTGATCGAATGATGGAATGTGCTGGGCGGGTTTATGAAGGTTATGGTTTAGAAAAACATGTGGGTTATGCAACAGTAGCACATCGTACGGCTATTGCTAAATATGGGCCCATTTTAGGATTGCATCGTTATAGTTTTGCACCACTGAAAGAAGATTATAAGGATGACATTTCATGACAATCCTACCTTTAAACAGTGCTTCAATAAAAGAAGCGGTTGAGGTTCTTAAACAGGGTCAATTAGTGGCTTTACCAACAGAAACTGTTTATGGATTGGCTGGTGATGCAACTAATGGAAAAGCAGTTGCTTCTATTTTTACTATAAAGAAGCGGCCACAATTTAATCCTCTTATTGTTCATGTAAGTAGCATTGTTATGGCAGAACATTATGTGGAAATTGATTTGCTTTCACGTCGATTTATGGAAGCATTTTGGCCAGGGCCTTTGACATTAGTTTTACCATTAAAGGTTAATCATAATATTCATCCTTTAACGACTTCTGGTCTTGATACATTGGCTGTTCGTTTTCCTGTTGGTGGCTTTGCAGAAGTTGTTCAACATTTTGGTCGACCTTTGGCAGCTCCTAGTGCAAATCAATCGGGAGGTCTTAGTCCCACTTCAGCTGCATCTGTATTTGCATCTTTAGGGGCATCAGTGCCTTTAATTATTGATGGAGGAGTTTCTAAGATAGGGCTTGAATCAACGATTATTAAGGTTTGTAATAAAAATATCTATCTATTGCGTCCTGGTGGGGTAACTGCTGAAGAAATTGAAGAAGTGGCAGGGCAGTCTTTAAAACAATTAGATCAGCGTGCTGCAATTGAGGCACCAGGTATGTTAAAATCACATTATGCTCCTAATGCTTTAGTACGTTTAAATGCACAACAAGTAGAGAACGGCGAAGCACTTTTAGCATTTGGCCCTAATCGCATTGTAGGTGCTGAAAATGCTATCTCTATTTTAAATTTAAGTGAAAGTGGTCAATTGGAAGAAGCTGCATTCCATTTGTTTGACTATATGAAACAGTTGGATTCATTAAAGGTGAAATGTATTGCAGTGGAGTCTATTCCATTTTACGGATTAGGTGTAGCTATTAATGATCGTTTAATGCGTGCTGCAGCACCGAGAGGAAAATGAAGGTGGAGCAGAATTTAGTTGAGTGTTTTAGAAAAATTGTTGGTTCTGCAAATACTATCACAGATCAATCTTTGATTGCACCATATTTGCTTGAAAATCGTGGACTTTTTCATGGAAAAACGCCATTACTTTTACGGCCATCTTCAACAGATGAGGTATCATCTATTATGCGTTTGGCCAGCAAAACACGCACACCAATCGTACCTCAAGGAGGAAATACTGGTCTTGTAGGTGCTCAACAGCCAGATGATAGTGGGCGTAGTGTTGTTTTATCTATGGAACGTTTAAACAAAATTCGATTAGTTAATCCTGAGGGTAATTTTGCTGTTGTGGAAGCTGGTGTTATTTTACATACCTTACAAAAAAAGGCAGATGAAGTAGATCGTTTTTTCCCTCTTTCTTTAGGCTCAGAAGGTTCTTGTCAAATAGGGGGCAATCTTTCATCTAATGCCGGAGGGACAGCTGTTTTAGCTTATGGTAATATGCGTGAGCTTTGTCTTGGTTTGGAAGTTGTTTTGCCTGATGGGCGTATTTTAGATGATCTGCGTTTTGTTAAAAAGGACAATAGCGGTTATAATTTGAAAGACCTTTTTATTGGTTCAGAAGGGACTTTAGGGGTTATTACTGCAACAGTTTTAAAGCTTTTTCCAAAGCCTAAAGGAAAAGCAGTTGCTTTTGTAGGTTTACGCAGTCCAGCTAATGCTCTTAAGTTTTTATCCCTTGCTCAGTGTTATGGGGGGCCATTGTTAACTGGTTTTGAGCTTATGGGAAAACTCAGCTTACAAATGGCTTTAAATTATACGATCCATGCTAGTTCATTTTTTGAACATGAGCATGAATGGTATGTTTTGATTAATATTTCATCATCACGTAGTGATGATGAAGCGCTATCGGTGTTAAATGTTATTTTAGAAACAGCTTTAAAAGATGATATTATAGAGGATGCAGTTGTTGCACAATCGTTAAAACAGCAAGATTTTTTTTGGCAATTGCGTGATAATATGTCACCAGCGCAGAAGTTAGCAGGAGGGTCTATTAAGCATGATATTGCTGTACCTATTGCCTCCATTCCTGACTTTATTGCTGAAGCTGCTCTTATTGTTGAAGAGATTGCCCCAGGTGCGCGGGTGGTATGTTTTGGTCATATGGGTGATGGGAACCTCCATTATAATATTACACAACCCATAGGGGCTGATACTGCATCATTTTTGCAATTATATTCACAAATGAATGACCGGATCCATTGTTTAGTGATGCATTATCAAGGTACATTTTCTGCCGAACACGGAATTGGGCAGCTCAAGCGGAAGGAACTGCATACTTTTAAATCACCCGTTTCATTAGAAATTATGCAAGCGATTAAAAAAACATTCGACCCTTTAGGAATTATGAATCCTGGCAAAGTGTTATAAATTGAAAATGATGAATATTTTTCTATTCTTATTGGGATTTTGATAACGGAAAAGAAAACAATTTTTTTACCTAAAGCTTAATAATTCAATGAGAAAAAGATATTATATAAAGTATGTTTTATTGAAATGAATTGGGAAAACTATATGGCTAATCAATGTTTTAATCGGGCAAAAGTGGGGTTTGAGTTTCGGTTAGATCCGTGCCATTTGCCGCAAACAGCGACATACTTTGTATCAAGAACGGGAAATCACATGATTTGTTCGTTGAATGAACACAGTGTTTCTCTGAAAGTTGATAATTCTTCCAGTCTGTCACGTTTGATTCCAGTTTATTACTTCAAAGGAATTGCAGCGCGTATAGTAGAAACTCTTACAGGAGAAAAAGCTGTCGCATTAGAATTGCTCCATACAGATGAAGAAGCTTGTATTCCACTTTTAGTTTCTAGAGATTTGAATAATGTTCTATTAGACTGGCGATTATGGGGAAAGATTTATAATCTACCAATGTTTATGATCTGTGAAGATAAGAATATTATCACTATCAAAGATCATTCTATTTTACGTCAATTTTTTTATATGACATCATCATCTTCTTCTAGGGGAAAGAGCTTTTTACTCCGTTGTGGTAATTCATTAGGTTTACGTTTAATGGTCACTAATCGGATTGTCTCACAATAAATTGATATAGATTAATCTTTTATGTTGCATGAGTAGACATGTTTATTTCAGAGGCATTCTGCATTCTATATTTTCATTAATTATGGCAAAAAGGTAGTTTTAGTTGTGTGATTAGGGAAAAATCTTTTTTTCCGATTTTTACATATCTGCTACAATCGTTTGTGTTTTTAGGGTGTTATATTATTATGCTTTGATGTTATACAAAGCATATCACTTTCATGGAAAGTGATTGGCAAATTGGTCGCAAACAAATAAGATGGTAAGATGATCGCAAATATGTAGTTTTTGTGTTTGGAACATCTACTCTTTTCATCTCATCTAAAGCTTATTGTGAATAAAGGGTAATAAGCAGGTCAATTGATCTTTTTACTGTGTCAAAACCTCACCTCAAAAAAGAGCTTAAGAGGTCTAATTTTTTTGTGCGATAGCACGCCAGCCAATATCTCGGCGAACAAAGCCTTGTGGCCAATCAATACAATCGACAGCTTCATAGGCGCGTTTTTGTGCGTGTGCAACAGTTTCTCCTGTTGCTGTTATATTTAAAACACGTCCACCATTGGCGATTAATTCTCCATTATGGAAAGCTGTGCCCGCCTGGAAAACTTTTACATCAGGAAGAGCGTTTACCTTGTCGACATTGCGGATAATGCTGCCTTTTTGAGGAGCATTTGGGTAACCTTTAGCAGCCATAACAACTGTTAGAGCGGTTTTTTCAGACCATTGAATGTGTTTATTTTTAAGGTTTCCTTGAGCTGCTGCAAGGAGAAGTGGTAAAATATCATCTTTTAAGCGCATCATTAAAACTTGGCATTCAGGATCACCAAATCGTACATTAAACTCAATTAATTCAGGCCCTTTTTGGGTTATCATCAATCCGGTGAAGAGAATACCTTTAAAGGGGGCTCCCATTGCGGCCATATCATGCAAGGCGGGTTCAACAATTTCTTTAAGAGTACGGTTCACCATTTCCTCAGTCATAATTGGAGCTGGTGAATAGGCTCCCATACCGCCAGTGTTGGCTCCAGTATCGCCATCACCAACACGTTTATGATCTTGTGCTGATCCAAAAGGGATGGCGGTTTTACCATCACAAAGACAAAAGAAGCTCGCTTCCTCACCCTCTAGAAATGCTTCGACAACAATTTTCTTTTTTGCATCATCAAATGTACCTTCAAAGCAGGCATCAACGGCATCAAAGGCTTCTTGCATTGTCATAGCCACAACAACACCTTTACCAGCGGCCAGGCCATCAGCCTTAATAACGATAGGGACGCCTTGTTGGCGGATGTAGGATTTAGCTTGTAAAGCATTGTTAAAACATTGATAGATACTTGTAGGAATGTTATTTCTGTAACACAAATCTTTTGTAAAGCTTTTTGAGCCTTCCAATTGAGCTGCTTTTTGAGTGGGGCCGAATACACAGATGCCAGCAGCATTAAGAGAATCAGTTATACCTTCAACCAACGGTCCTTCTGGTCCAACAATGACGAGGTCAATAGAGTGTTCTTTACAGAAATTAATAACAAGAGGGTGATTATTGATGTTTAAATCAATATTTTCACCTAATTCTATTGTTGCAGGATTTCCAGGAGCGCAATATAATTTTGTGAGTAGCGGTGACTCTGCTATTTTCCATGCTAAAGCATGTTCTCGTCCACCTGATCCAATAAGAAGAACGTTCATGATTTGCTCCTACCATAAAAGATGATTAAATCAGTTTTTCTTTCATAAGAATGAAATGGTTCTATCGCAAGACCAAAGGTGAAATCATTTGATGAAAAAAAGTAAAAATATTTTACATGTTCAATCCTGTGAAAATCAAGGACGAGTTATGGATGCACCCTCTAAACAATGGGTCTACTATTTACTTCCTTGTTCTTTATGGTTTTATGCTCAATTGGCACGTTGGGATAGACCTATTGGATGGAAATTGTTGATGTGGCCTTGTTTCTGGTCAACAACCATGGCTATGCTTTCCTATGAGATGCCCCAAGTACCTCTTTTGTCAATTATAATGTGTTGGATTTGGTATCTTTTTCTTTTCTTTTTAGGTTCCATAGCCATGCGAGGTGCAGGCTGTACTTGGAATGACCTTGTTGATCACAAAATTGATTCTCAGGTAGAGCGAACACGCTCTCGTCCATTACCTGCAGGTCAAGTAAGCCGGTTTCAAGCAAAAATTTTTATATTAGTGCAGTGTTTTATAGGTTTAAGTGTTTTATTACAGTTTAATGCATTTAGCTTTTTTTTAGGTATTTCGTCCTTAGTGGCGGTTGCAATTTATCCTTTTATGAAACGCATAACAAATTGGCCACAATTTTTTTTAGGCGTTGCGTTTAATTGGGGTGCATTAATGGGGTGGGCGGTTGTATATGGAAGTCTGAGTTGGGCACCAATCGCACTTTATGCAGGATCAATCTTATGGACGATTGGATATGATACAATTTATGCTCATCAAGATAAGCAAGATGACGCTATTGTTGGTGTGCATTCTACAGCACGCCTCTTTGGAAAAAGCACCAAATGTGCACTAGTGATTTTATATAGTGGTTTTATAATTCTGGTCAGTTTGGCATTTTATTTAGCGCAAGTATCCATTCTCAGCTTTGTAGGGGTTTTTATTGCTGCCATCCATATGTTCATTCAAATCAAAGTCATCGATATAGATGATAGCTCACAATGCTTAAAACTTTTCAGATCCAATTCGTTTGTTGGTTTTTTTATTTTTGCTGGTTTAGTATGTGGGGGTATTTGGATGATATTACATTCTGCAGTTTAAGAACAATCTAGTTTAGAGACAAGGTCATATATTCTGTAATAGTAGAGCAGAAAGCCGTTATTATAAGAGTAAAGGCTTCATAAAGAAGTGGTTAAGGATAGAGTCTTTGTTTTTGCCAGTTATCTTGTTCAATAGAGTCGCGTGTAAAAAGTAAGCGATCATGTAAACGAAACGGCCGATCGCACCAAAATTCAATAAAAAGAGGTTTAATGCGGAAACCAGACCAATAGGGTGGGCGAGGAATATTCCCTACTGCATAACGTGCAGCATATTTAGCAACTGCTTTTTTGAGAGTAAGGCGATTTTCTAATGGTTGAGATTGTTTAGATGCCCATGCACCGATTCGACTTTTTCGTGGTCGCGACTGAAAATATGCATCTGCTTCTTCAGTACTTACTTTTTCGACAATGCCTCTAATTCTAATTTGGCGGCGAAGTGATTTCCAATGAAAACCTAAGGATGCTTTCATCGATCCTAAAATTTCTCGTCCTTTACAGCTTTCATAGTTGGTATAGAAGACAAAACCTTTGGGACTAAAATCTTTAAGAAGAACCATACGAACATTGGGTAAACCTGTTTCATCAACTGTTGCTAGTGCCATAGCATTGGGATCGTTTATTTCGCTTATTTTTGCTTCTTCAAGCCAATTTTCGAAAATTGCAAAAGGATTTTGTGTTTGTATAAAATCATCATTCGTTTGTGTTTTATTATTCATAATATACTCCACTGTTAGTTAGTGTGAGTGAGAAATTCTTTGATTTATTTTTGCCATCAAGAATAACATGCTGCTATTCTTTTGTTCTAAAAAGCTAATAACTTTATATATTTTTATTATGGTGTTTCAATTATGTTTATCTTTAACATAGGGCTCCATAAACTATATTGAATTAAAAATATTCATTTTATCTGGTATTTTGTTTTTTTATAAACATATTAGATAAGAAAAGTGATTTTATTGAATAGCTTGATGAAGTAATGAAAAATATTTAACGATATTACTGGTTAATATTTGAAAAACGGGAAGGCTAGAAAGAGGGCAATATGCGTGATCCCTATACGGTTTTGGGTGTGGCACGTACCGCAAAACCGCAAGAGATTAAATCTGCATTCAGAAGATTAGCAAAGCAGTATCATCCAGATCATAATATGGGTGATGCCAAAGCTAAAGAAAGATTTTCTGAAATTAATCAAGCTTATGAAATTATAGGCGATAAAGATAAAAAAGCACAATTTGACCGTGGTGAAATTGATGCAGAAGGAAAACCACTTCACCAAGCTTATGGCGCTGGGGGAAATTTTAGGAGCAGACAAAACCCTTTTACTGGTGGCACAAGAGGATTTGATTTTGGATCTTCAGGTGCTGCAAGTTTTGATGCAAGCGATATTTTTCGTGATTTATTTGGAAGAGGAAGGAATTTTTCAAATTCAACACAATATAGTCAACCTCAACAAGGGGCGCATGTTCGTACCAGCCTTTCAATTACATTAGAGCAAATGGTGGGTGCAAGCAAAGTAGAAGTGACTTTTCCTACTGGAAAAAAATTAAAAATTAAATTACCAGACTATGTTGAAGATGGGCAAACCATTCGTTTAAAAGGTCAGGGAGAAGAGGTGGCACACGGGCAAGCAGGGGATGCTTTAGTAACTATTCGTATTCAAAAACATCCTCGTTTGCGAGTTGAAGGGCGAGCACTTCATCTTGATTTGCCGGTTTCTCTTAAGCATGCTGTTTTAGGAGCCAAAGAAGAAGTTGATACTTTGGAAGGGCGTGTGGTTTTGAAAATTCCCCCATGGTCGAGTTCTGATCGTGTTTTACGGTTGAAAGGAAAGGGGCTTCGTTTAAAAAATGGTGAAAGAGATGATCTTTATGTGCATGTTCGTATTATGTTGCCAGAAGGTGGAGATGCTGCATTAGAACAATTTTTGCAAATGCAAAACAATTAACATCTTTTTTCTTATACAAAAGCATAACTTAAGTTTGATTTTAAACCAATTGCTTGAAGAAAAAGGTAACCTGTGTCATAGGCATATAGATAATGTTGATGTCAAATAGCAATGAGGCGATGCTAATGACGAAGAGTAATGGTTTATTGTACGGAAAGCGTGGCTTAATTTTAGGATTGGCAAATAATCGCTCTATCGCTTGGGGAATAGCGAAGGCGGCCCATGCAGCAGGGGCCGAGCTTGCTTTTACCTATCAGGGTGAAGCAATGAAGAGGCGTGTTGAGCCTTTGGCCCAAGAGTTGAACGGTTTTGTTTGTGGTCATTGTGATGTTTCTGATAGCGCATCTATTGATGCAGTTTTTAACACAATAGAAAAAGAGTGGGGTAAACTTGATTTTTTAGTTCACGCTATTGGTTTTTCCGATAAAGATGAATTAAGTGGTCGTTACGTTGATATTAGTGAATCAAATTTTATGATGACGATGAACATTTCTGTTTATTCGTTAACGGCTCTTACACAGCGTGCAGAAAAGTTGATGTCAAATGGCGGTTCAATTTTAACGTTGACCTATTATGGTGCAGAAAAGGTTGTTCCTAATTATAATGTAATGGGGGTTGCTAAAGCTGCTCTTGAGGCTAGTGTAAAGTATTTAGCTGTTGATTTAGGACCAAAGAACATTCGTGTTAATGCTTTATCTGCAGGGCCAATTAAAACATTGGCTGCTTCTGGTATTGGTGATTTTCGTTATATTTTAAAATGGAACGAATATAATGCTCCTTTGCGTCGTACAGTGACAATCGAAGAAGTAGGTGATTCCGCCCTTTACTTTCTTTCAGATTTATCGCGTTCTGTTACAGGTGAGATTCATCATGTTGATTCTGGATATAATATTATAGGCATGAAGGCTGTTGATGCACCTGATATTTCTGTTGTCAAAGAATAAAGCTTGGTTCATAAAGTTTTATATGTTAGCGACAATTTGATTTAAAGTTCAGACAGTCAATGACACATTTGGATGAAATCGCATTACGCGGTTCAGTCCACACTATAGTTGCATGTATTTGAAGAAGAAATGGATCTTTCTCCATGTCGCATAATACATTTGGTCATTTGTTTCGTGTAACAACATGGGGTGAAAGTCATGGTCCTGCTCTTGGGTGTGTTATTGACGGTTGTCCTCCAGGAATTGCCTTCACTCTTGCAGAAATTCAGGCATATCTTAATAAACGTAGACCCGGGCAATCAAAATATACAACGCAGCGTCAAGAGTTAGATCAAATAGAAGTGCTTTCAGGGGCTGTGACTCAAGATAACGGCACAACATTGATAACAACAGGTACACCAATTTCACTATTTATTCAAAACACAGATCAATGTTCTAAAGATTATGATGAAGTTATTTATCAATATCGCCCAGGTCATGCAGATTACACCTATGATATTAAATATGGCATTCGTGATTATCGTGGTGGTGGGCGTGCTTCAGCGCGAGAGACGGCGGCACGTGTTGCAGCAGGTGCTCTTGCCCGTAAAATTGTTCCTGGTTTGATTGTGCGAGGAGCTGTGACGGCGATTGGCCCTTATAGTATTAATCGTGATCATTGGGATTGGTCAGAGGTTGATAACAATCCTTTTTTTACACCTGATGCAGAAGCAGCACGCATTTTTGCTGATTATATGACTCAGTTACAAGAAAGCGGTTCATCAACTGGTGCTATTGTTGAGATTGTTGCGGAAAATGTTCCAGTAGGTTTAGGGGCACCTATCTACGCAAAACTTGATCAAGATATCGCATCATTTTTAATGTCAATTAATGCGGTTAAGGGCGTTGAAATTGGTGATGGTTTTGCCGCAGCTCGCTTGACTGGTGAACAAAATATAGATGAAATGCGAATGGGAAGTGACGGTAAACCGCTTTTTTTATCTAATCATGCTGGGGGTGTTTTGGGTGGGATATCAAATGGGCAGCCGATTATTGCACGTTTTGCGGTTAAACCCACTTCATCAATTTTGGCTCCTTGTCGTTCAATTGATGTTAATGGTAACAATGTGGATGTGGTTACAAAGGGGCGTCATGATTCATGTGTTGGAATTCGTGCTGTTCCTGTTGGTGAAGCGATGGTTGCTTGTGCTATTGCTGATCATTATTTAAGACACCGTGGTCAGATCAGTTGTAGTTGAAAGGTAAACGATGGCTTATAATCAGAAAAAAGTTGTTGCTGCTATTCAGGCTTTTGAACGCGGTGAAATTGTTGTGGTTACAGATGATGATGACCGTGAAAATGAAGGTGATTTAATTGTTGCTGCTGTTCATTGTACAGAAGAAAAAATGGCATTTATCATTCGCCATACGTCGGGTATTATTTGTACACCAATGCCAAAAGAAGAAGCACAACGATTTAATCTTGCTCCTATGGTGTCGGATAATGATTCGGCACATCGTACCAAATTTACTGTTACCGTGGATTTTAAACATGGAATAACGACGGGTATTTCAGCATATGATCGTACATTGGCTGTTCGTAATTTAGCTAATCCCAATGCGAGTGCTAGTGATTTTGTCCGTCCGGGACATATTTTCCCTTTAATTGCACATGAAGGTGGTGTTCTTATGCGCTCAGGTCATACTGAGGCAGCTGTTGACTTGTGTAAATTAGCTAGTTTGCCACCGGTTGGTGTTATTGGTGAATTAGTTAATGATGATGGTAGTGTTAAACATGGAGATGAAGTTACAAAGTTTGCACAAGATAATCAGTTACACATCATAACTGTTGCTGATCTTATTGCTTATCGTCAGCGTAAAGAGACGCTTATAAAATATGTTGGAGAAATGCATATTGAAACATTTGTAGGTCCAGCTATAGTCAAAAGTTATCAACTTCCTTGGGAAACAGTTCAGCATGTGGCAATTGTTTTTGGCGATATTCGTGATGGGGAAGATATTCCGGTACGCCTGCATCGTGAAAATATTCTAAAGGATGTTTTTGGTCAGTCACCAGATGTTGAAGTTGTCATGCGGCGCATGGTAGAAAAAGAAAAACGTGGTGTATTTGTTTATTTGCGTGAAGGATCTGTTGGTGTTGGTTCTCAATTAGCTGTTCGTGATCAGAAAATGGCAATGGTAGGTTTAGAAAACCATACACAAGCAATTGAACGTGCAGAAGAATGGCACCAAATTGGTCTAGGAGCGCAAATTTTGAAACATCTAGGGATTAGTTCTGTTATTGTTTACTCTTCTAAAGAGCGTCATTATGTTGGTTTAGAAGGTTTTGGAATTCGCATATCTAGAACAGATATCTTGTGAGGGTTATATGAAGAAAGGAATGAAAAAGGGCGACATTGCTGCATTAAGTTTTGAGGAAGCACTGAAACAACTTGAAGTGATTGTTGAAAACTTGGAACGTGGAGATGTTCCTTTAGAACAATCAATTGATATTTATGAGCGTGGTGAAGCTCTTAAAAATCATTGTGATAAACTGTTGAAAGTGGCTGAAGCTAAAGTTGAAAAAATCCGGCTTTCAGATACAGGTCATCCAGAAGGTTTAGAGCCACTTGATTCTGAATGATATTTAGTAATCGTTTATTGTTATTGATTGTAAAAACAAGAATCTTAATTGATTAGAATAACTTATCAGTCTTATTTCTGATGAATGAAAAAGAAGAAAATCTGTAGATAATCTTAAATAAGTAAAGTATTTCAATGAATAATACATCACATTCTACACGAAATAATAGAAGATGTGTGCCTATATAACTATTATTGGTAAGGGAAGGAGTTTTTTTTGTCTCGGTCATTAACGCCATTACTTGATCGTATTTGTTTCCCACAAGATTTGCGGGCATTTCCTGAGTCTGATTTAGTACAGTTAGCTAATGAATTACGAGCTGAAACAATTGATGCAGTTTCTGTAACAGGTGGTCATCTTGGCGCAGGGCTTGGTGTTGTTGAGCTCACTATTGCGCTGCATTATGTTTTTGATACACCTGATGATAAGATTATTTGGGATGTTGGTCATCAAACTTATCCCCATAAAATTTTGACTGGTCGTAGGGATAAAATTCGTACTCTACGCCAAGATGGCGGCTTATCAGGTTTCACAAAGCGTTCAGAAAGTGTGTATGACTCATTTGGGGCAGGTCATTCTTCTACTTCTATTTCAGCTGGTCTTGGTATGGCAGTGGCAAGCATGTTAAAGGCAGAAGAAAGACGGAACATCATTTGTGTGATTGGTGATGGCGCTATGTCTGCTGGTATGGCTTATGAGGCGATGAATAATGCTGGCGCTTTGGATGCACGTTTAATTGTTATTCTTAATGATAACGATATGTCTATTGCACCTCCTACTGGTGCTATGAGTGCTTATCTTGCAAGATTAGTTTCTCGTCCTTCTTATCGTAGTTTGCGTGAGCAAGTAAAAATATTAAGCAAGAAGTTACCAAAGTTTTTTTCAGATAAAGCACGGCTTTCAGAAGAGTTTGCGCGTGGTTTTTTAGTTGGGGGAAGTTTATTTGAGGAGCTTGGCTTTTATTATGTCGGGCCTATAGATGGCCATAATATGAATCATTTATTGCCTGTTCTAAAGAATGTTCGCGAATATCCCAATGGTCCTGTTTTAGTGCATGTGGTAACACATAAAGGGAAAGGGTATGCACCTGCAGAGGTGTCGTCTGATAAATATCACGGTGTTAATCGTTTTGATGTTGTTACGGGCAAACAGGTTAAAACACAAAGTAAGTTTCTTCCTTATACTAAAGTGTTTTCTAAGGCTTTAATAGAAGAAGCCAGTCATGATGATAAGATTGTTGCTATAACGGCTGCAATGCCAACAGGAACGGGTCTTGATTCTTTTGCTGAAAAGTTTCCCGATAGAATGTTTGATGTTGGTATTGCTGAACAACATGCTGTAACTTTTGCTGCAGGTATCGCCTGTGAAGGGTATAAACCTTTTGTTGCAATTTATTCTACCTTTTTACAGCGTGCTTATGATCAGATTATTCATGATGTATCGATTCAAAAGTTACCCGTGCGTTTTGCAATTGACCGCGCAGGTTTTGTTGGCGCGGATGGTGCAACACACGCTGGGAGTTTTGATATTGTTTTTTTGGCAACACTTCCTGAGTTTGTTGTGATGGCCCCTTCTGATGAAGTTGAACTTATGCATATGGTGCGCACAGCAGCAGCTTATGATCAAGGGCCTATTTCTTTTCGTTATCCGCGTGGTGAAGGTGGTGGTATAGATTTACCACAACGGGGTGAGATTCTGGAGATTGGTAAAGGGCGAATTTTGTGTGAAGGTAGCAAGATAGCTTTAGTTTGTTTTGGAACACGGTTATCTGAAGTGTTAATAGCAGCTGATGAGTTAGGAGCAGAGGGGTTATCAACAACTGTTGCAGATGCACGCTTTGCAAAGCCTTTGGATAAAAATTTAATACGTCGTTTAGCACGTGAGCATGAAGTATTAGTCACAATTGAAGAAGGGGCAATGGGTGGATTTGGGGCGCATGTACTGCAGTTTTTGGCACAAGAGGGGCTATTAGAGCACGGTTTAAAGGTTCGCACATTGAAATTTCCTGATGAATATTTAAATCATGGTTCACCAAATAAAGTTCTTTCGAGTATTGGGCTTGATGCAACGGGTATTATTAATACTGTTTTTAATGCTTTGGGACGTGAAATGTCGATAATGCCGCAAGTTCAAGTATAACAATAAGGTAGTCGTAAATAGTCGTAAAAATTGATGTTTTTTAGTTATTTTTACAATCAATGTGTTTACGAGCATGTAATGCAAATTGTGTGGCAAATGGTTAGAATTGACGAGAAAATACTTTTTCAATTGAGAAGATAATTTCTAATAATATAGAGCTTATAGTTTGTTATTCTGTGTAGAGTTATGCTTTACTTTCTAGAATTACAATTGCTGAATGCATTTAAGTATATTTCTGATTATAGTGAATCAAGTGATGACTATAATATTGGTACGTCAATAGTAGTTTTAAGCAAGTTTTCTTAAAATATGATGGTAAATCTATAATTATTGCTTCTGATATTGATTATAATAAATTTTATGCACATTTAATCTAGTACTAGCGTGTATAATATTATGAAAATGTTTAAATGTAGAGATTTAAAGCAATAATAATTGTGAAATTAATTTCACAATATTAAATTTCAATTCACTTCTCTTAAGTTTGTATTGCTACTTATTTTAGCTTTTTTCAAGAAGAGAGCCGAGTTATTTTGCTAGTAAAATCTCAATTTGAAATTGATGATAAGGGTGGGGTATTGAAAAATCCATCAATTGTAAGGAACTTTAGAAGTACTTTTTTGATAAACTGAATCTTAAAAGGGATAAATAAAAAAGTTTTCTTTCTTCACTCAATTATAAACGATGATAAGCGTTTAGAATATTGATTATTCGGAGAAAAAAGAGTGAGTAACAACGTTATAATTGATCATATTGGAGCTGATGGTCATGGTGTAGCAAAAACACCGCATGGCTCTGTTTATATACCTTTTACCTTACCGGGAGAGGTTGTTAAAGTTGCTCTTCATGGAAAATACGGTACATCTATTGCATTAATGAAAAAATCATTAGAACGCATTGATGCTATTTGTAAACATTTTAAAGAATGTGGAGGGTGTATGCTTCAGCATTGGCATGTTGATGCATATCATTCTTGGAAGCGACAGTTAGTTGTTGATGCACTTAAAAAGCACCGGTTTGATATAGCTGTTTCTCCTTTAGTAAAGTGCGCACATTATAGCCGCCGGCGAATCATTTTAACAGCATCCATGACAAAGCAAGGTCATATCGTTGGTTTTAATCGTCATCTTTCACATGATGTTGTGGCTATTGAGGAATGTCCGGTTACTCGGTCACAGATTATATCAAAATTAAATGATATTAGAGCGATATGTGCTCTTTTAGGCAATCATGCTAAGCGATTTCATGTAACAGTAACATCTGTTGATAATGGTTTTGACGTTGCTTTAAGGGGTTGTATTGTGCGCGATGAGCTTATTCGTCAAAATATGATACATGCAGCTCTTGTACGTGGAATTACGCGCTTATCTATTGAAGGTGAAGTTTTAGTTGAGCAAGAAAAACCGTTGATTTACTTTGGTGATGTTTGTGTTGAACTTCCTTCTGGCGGTTTTCTTCAGGCAACTTCTGAAGCAGAGGATATCATCAGTCATATTATTTTAACTCATTTTAAAAAAGCAAAAAGTGCTGTTGATTTATTTTCAGGGGTGGGAACTTTTACTTTACGTATGGCTAAAACAATGAATGTTCATGCAGTAGAAAATGATGAAACAGCATTGGCGAATTTAGAGCACGCAGCACGTTTTGCTTCTGGCTTAAAAACAGTCACTTGTGAAAAGCGTGATTTGTTTCGTCGTCCACTTTCTGCAAAGGAACTTGAACGTTTTGATAGTGTTGTTTTTGATCCACCACGCGCTGGTGCAAAAGAACAAGTATGTGAATTAGCAAAGACAACAATACCACGTGTGGTAGCTGTTTCATGAAATCCTGTTACATTTGCTCGTGATTTATCCATTCTTGTTGCAGGCGGTTATACAGTAGAAAAGGTTATACCGATTGATCAATTTTTGTGGTCGCCTCATGTTGAAGTTGTTGCGATTTTAAGTAAACGCAAAACAAAGGTGCGCTAAGAAATTTAGCTAACATAAAAAGGCTATTTAAACATATTGAAAATTTTTTATTAAGCTTAGTTGATTGATGTTATGAAAGCGTTGTCCCACCGATCGTCATATTATTGATTCGTAAATGGGGCTGTCCAACGCCAACAGGAACATTTTGTCCTGCTTTTCCACACATACCTACACCATTATCCAGTTTGCTGTCATTTCCAATCATTGTAATGCGTTTCATGGCATCTGGCCCATTACCAATAAGGGTTGCGCCTTTGATTGGAGCTAAGATTTTGCCATTCTCTACTCGATAAGCTTCGGTACACTCAAATACAAATTTTCCAGAAGTAATATCAACTTGTCCTCCACCAAATGAAACTGCATAAATACCGCTTTTTAATGAAGATAAAATTTCTTGAGGTGTTTTATCTCCCCCTAGCATAATTGTATTTGTCATCCGTGGTATTGGTGTATATGCATAAGATTCACGCCGCCCATTTCCGGTTGGATTAACACCCATGAGCCGAGCATTTAACCTATCTTGCATGAAGCCTACGAGTTTACCGTTTTCAATCAAAACGTTATGTCTTGATGGTGTTCCTTCATCATCAATAGTAAGTGACCCGCGGCATTGGGGAATTGTGCCATCATCAACAATAGTCACACCTTTTGCAGCAACTTGTTGCCCCAAAAGCCCAGAAAAAGCGGATGTTTTTTTGCGGTTAAAATCACCTTCCAAACCGTGTCCAACAGCTTCATGCAGCATAACGCCAGGCCATCCATTAGCCAAAACAACATCAAATGTTCCTGCTGGTGCTTCTTGTGCTTCTAAGTTGACTAAAGCCATACGCAAAGCTTCATCGGCAGCCATTTTCCAATTTTCTTCACTAATGAATTGATTAAATGTTTGTCGTCCACCACATCCGTAAAATCCATTTTCACGTCGGTTATTATCAGAAACTACCACAGATATGGTAAGTTTTACGAGGGGGCGAATGTCATGAACGAAGTATCCATCACCACGTAAAATTTCAACATGTTGAAGTGAGCCGGAAAGAGCAACGGTAACTTGATGCAATTTGTTATTTTTTTCACGTAAATATGCGTCAATTTTTTGTAAAAGTGCACTTTTTTCTTTAAATGATGGAGCATCAAGAGGATTATTTGGTTGGTATAATCTTTGCTTTGGTTGTGAGGGAGCTGCACTATAAGACTCTGTATGATTATTATAGGTTACAGCTTTAGCAGCTTCAATGGCGCGTTTGAGTGAAGCGGCTGATAATTCACCAGAGTGAGCGTATCCAGTAGCTTCTCCAGAAACAACGCGTAAGCCAAATCCTATATCTTGCTGAAATGACCCATTTTTAAGCTGGCTATTATCAAATAAAAGTGTTTCACTTTCTGTATATTCAAGATAAAGTTCACCATCATCAGCATTATGAAGAGTTTCTTGAACAAGAGACTGTACTTTGGACGAAGAAATATCAAAACGGTCAATCAGTGATTTCATGGTGGTTATCCTATTTGCATTGGTGCCGGCAATGTTCATTTTCTTTATTTAGGAACGCTCCCAAATTTAAGAAGATTCCCAAAGAGTTATTGAATGCACTGATCATTTAGTATTTGCAAATACTTTTTGTTATTCTGATAAGTCTGCGTAAGCTTCACTCAGTCCACGTAAATCAATAAGACCGCCGACTCCTTGCTCAGGAGTTGTAAAGATAAAATAAGTGGCTGTTTTGCCATTTAAAAAGAGTTTTAGTACATCTTCTTTAAGGAGAGCTTCAGCAACACAGTTATCGCCCAAACAACGCCGATATTCTATTTTTCCTATATTTTTATCATCGATTTTAATACCAATACCAGAACGCAATTCCACACGAATAGGAACAAAAACCCGCATCAAAGTTTCTTGATTTTTAGGCAATTTATGAAATGTGACCCGAAAGGTAATATCGCGACGATCTTGTGTGCGCACATCTTGTGTGATTTCACATTGTATATTAGGTGTACCTGGTGGTAGTGAGCAAACTTTTGTCCATGCACCATAGGTTTGTGGGGCAGGGATATTTTGTGTATTAGGTACTTGCGCAATAGCATAATTGGTAAAAGAAACGCAAAATGCGCAAATAATAACGCAAAAGAAGTTTTTTTTAAGAAATTCATAAAGTGTCATGGAAAACCCTGCCCAAATCGTTATTATGTTATTGTGCATAGGTTTTTATGAAAAGTAAATCCTTGTCTTAAGAGTATAACACAAAACCAATTCTTTTCCGGATGTATTTATGCATATTCCATATAAATGGAACAGAAGTACAAAATAAGAATAATATTTCACCAAAGTGGGATCTTCTAGTACTATCTTGTGGCATTTAGTAAAATCTATTTATTTTTGTGATGCCTTATTTTATATAAAGGATAACATTGATTGGAATTAATGTAAGTATTTCTATCTGTTTTGAAAATACATATAAATAAGATAGATATTATATGGTCTCGAAAATGCTATAATATTAATGGGTCATTTCCATATATTAAATAGTATTTTTTGTGAGTAATACTGATAGAAAAGGTTCTTTAGTGGAATGTGTATTTTAGAAGAATTATCAGCTAAAAATAGTCAGTCAATTCCGCCAAAAGCCAATCTTTATGATTATATTACATTATTGAAACCCCGAGTTATGTCACTTGTTGTGTTTACAGCGCTGGTTGGGCTGATGGTGTCACCTGTTACTGTAAATCCACTTCATGGTGTGTTAGCAATTTTATGTATCGCTGTGGGTGGTGGTGGTGCGGGGGCACTTAATATGTGGTATGACGCTGATATTGATGCAGTAATGAAACGTACGAAAAATCGCCCTATTCCTACTGGTAAAATTAGCCGTAAGAAAGCATTTGTTTTTGGTTTGGCCCTTTCTGTGCTTTCGGTTACAGTTATGGGAGTTTTTATTAATTGGTTTTCAGCGATTTTTCTTGCTTTTACAATTTTCTTTTATGTTGTTATTTATACGATTTGGTTAAAACGTGCAACGCCACAAAATATTGTTATTGGTGGTGCATCTGGAGCTTTTCCACCAATGATTGGGTGGGCAGCTGCGACAGGGGCAATAAGTATTGAAAGTTTCTTATTATTTTTGATCATTTTTATGTGGACTCCACCGCATTTTTGGGCTCTTTCTTTATTTTCATCTATTGATTACGATGCAGCAGGTATTCCTATAATGCCCAATGTACGAGGTGAATATTCAACCAAGAAACAAATTTTAGTTTATACTGTAATTATGGCGTTATGCGCTGTTGGGCCTTATATTATAGGTCTTGCAGGTGTGACTTATGGTGTTTGTTCAGCAATTTTAAGTGTTACTTTTGTTTATCTTTCTTATCGTTTATGGAAAGCTGATACACGTGATGAAACCATTTCTATGGCAAAGAAAGTGTTTTTCTTTTCATTGTTTTATTTAGCCGCTATATTTGGAATTCTTTTAATTGAAAATCGTATTTTGTATTTTATTATCTAATGTGATTTAAGCCGAGGAGCAAAAATTAATTCGCATCAATAGGATAATAATGTCCTATAGGTGCAACTCTTTATATAAAAAGGTGATATTTTAGTTTTTCTCTATACATTTCTTATATAGTGCATAACAACAGTGTGTTTTGATACATGGAGAAAGTCATAAAAATGAAGGATGAATTATGTGCTTACTCCCCCCTTTAACAATACGCCTTTGTAGTCCGCGTGGTTTTTGTGCTGGGGTTGACCGTGCTATTCAAATTGTTGTTCTTGCATTAAAAAAATATGGTGCTCCAGTGTATGTTCGCCATGAAATTGTGCATAACCGCTATGTGGTTGAAGGGTTACAACAGCGTGGAGCCATTTTTATTGAAGAACTTCATGAAATTCCAGAAGAACATCGTAATCAACCCGTGGTGTTTTCTGCTCATGGTGTGCCAAAATCTGTACCAGAAGAGGCACATCGTTATAATTTATTCTATATCGATGCAACATGTCCGTTGGTTTCTAAGGTTCATAAGCAAGCGATACGGCATCAACGTTATGGTCGTCATGTCATATTAATTGGTCATTCTGGACATCCTGAGGTGATAGGAACAATGGGGCAGCTTGAAAAAGGAGCTGTTACATTAATTGAAACAGTAGAAGATGCTTGGCGTTATCAACCGGAAAATCCAGATAAATTGGGATTTGTGACACAAACAACACTTTCTGTTGAAAATACAGCTGAAATTTTAGATGTTTTGCAAAAACGTTTTCCTGCGTTAGCAACACCGGCCGCCGAGTCAATTTGTTATGCTACGACCAATCGACAAGAAGCTGTTAAGGCAGCGGCGTTAGGGAGTGATTTATTTTTGATTGTTGGTGCACCAAACTCATCTAATTCGCGGCGTTTGGTAGAGGTTGCTGAAAGGTTTGGTGCGCAGCGATCTATTTTAGTTCAATGTGCTGATGAAATTGATTTTGATAGCTTGGGTGCTCTTTCCGTTGTTAGTCTTTCAGCTGGGGCATCTGCTCCTGAAATTATTGTCGATGAAATTATTACAGCTTTTCATAAGCGTTATAATGTCAAAATAGAATTAGCTGAAACTGCGTTAGAGACAGAGACATTTTTGGTCGCTCGCGAGTTGCGTGATGTTGTTTTAACCCCTCAAGATATGGCTTTTGTTAATGGTTATGCTAAAAATACTAACAAATAGAAATTATAATATTACTAGTGCTTAAAACGAAAGCAAAATAATGGCAGTTCATACTGACGTACATCAGAGCGATTTGGAAGAATTTTTAACGTGTTATTCAATAGGTTGTCTTCTATCTTACCAGGGAATAGCAGAAGGTATCGAAAACTCAAATTTTACACTTTATACAACAAAAGGAAGGTTTATTTTAACACTTTATGAAAAACGCGTTTCAGAAAGTGATTTACCCTTTTTTTGTAGTCTTATGCAGCATTTACATCAGCGTGGGATTCCTTGTCCTCAGCCAGTTCTGCAGAATGATGGTACAATAATTGGTAAGTTAGCAGAGCGCCCTGCTGTTATTGTTACCTTTGTGGAAGGGGCATGGGTGCGTAAGCCTGATGTATATCATTGTTGTGAAGTAGGTACTGGTTTGGCACAGTTGCATTTGGCTGGGCAAGATTTTGTACCCAACCGCAAAAATACTCTTTCTATTGTAGATTTGAGACCATTGTGGGCAAGTTGTCAAACAAAAGAAGATACTTTATTGCAAAAGTTTGGACAAAAAATTGATACAGAGTTAGCATTTTTAGAAAAAAACTGGCCATTATATTTACCAACAGGCATTATTCACGCTGATTTATTTAATGATAATGTATTTTTTTTGGACCATTGTCTTTCTGGTATTATAGATTTCTATTTTGCTTGTAATGATTTTTTTGTTTACGATTTAGCGATTTGTTTGAATGCTTGGTGTTTTGAAAGCGATTATTCTTATAATCTTGTCAAAGCACGTGGATTATTAGAAAGTTATCAAAAAATTAGGCCATTAATACCTTTAGAATTAAACGCAATTCTTTTATTGGCACGTGGTGCAGCTTTGCGTTTTTTACTAACACGCCTTTATGATTGGTTTAATACACCTGCTGGTAGTTTTGTTGTTAAAAAAGATCCGTTGGAATATTGGCATAAACTTAGTTTTTTTAGTAGTGTGGATTCGTTGACTGAATTGGGTTTTTAGATTTTATGTTCAATCGAAAAAAAGTCATTGAAATTTATACAGATGGTGCTTGCTCTGGAAATCCTGGGCCTGGGGGATGGGGGGCAATTTTACGCTGGAATGGTCGTGAGCGTGAACTGTATGGTGGAAAAGAATATACGACTAATAATCAAATGGAACTTATGGCAGCAATTTGTGCGTTAAATGCCCTTAAAGAATCTTGTTCGATTGATCTTTATACAGACTCAGTCTATGTGCGCAATGGAATATCTATGTGGCTTAAAGGCTGGAAGAAGAATGACTGGCGCACTGCATCGAATGATCCTGTTAAAAATGTGGAATTATGGCGGGCTCTTGATGATGCTTGCTCTCGGCATGATGTTAGATGGCACTGGGTAAAAGGGCATGCTGGCCACCCAGATAATGAACGCGCAGATGCTCTTGCGCGTAAAGCAATTGCTGAATATCGCAAAAATGGGAGTTTTTCTACATAATTTATGAGATAGCCTTTCTAATGTATTATGGAATGACAGTAGAATTTGATTGCGTATTTATTATAAATGTTCCGCTCAAGGCATGATTTTGAGAAGAAATTGCATAAAAAATTGTTTGGTTTAACTCGTCTGGCATAAAATATATAGGTGCACTAAAGAGTGTATATTCTTCATGATCGCTTACTTTTTTTGCTGGTCCAATTTGCATATCTCCTCCATCTAAAAAGAGAGATAAGATTTTGATTTTGCTATTATTTTGTATTTTTATAAATAAGGTATTTTTATCTTTTTCAGCACTTATTATAAATTCATTATCCATTGCACGAGGAAGAGCAGCTTGGGCATGCTTTAATAAAGATGGAGAGAGATATGTATTTTTCTGAGTGGATGAGGAAAAATCAAAGTCAACAGTAAAAGGGATACAGATTTCATCACACAGTCCAAGGGTTAAAGAGCCACTAAGATTTTCACTTGAATCAGAAACACTAAATGGTAGTATAACTTTATTTTTATAGCCTAATGACCAATCATTTTCTGTTTCATAAAGTTGTGGTATGGGATAAAAAATTTCATAAGAGACTTGTTGGTTAAAGTTAAAAAATGGTGCCATACCGGAGTTTCCTGGATTGCGCCAATAGGTTTTCCATTTTGGCTTAAGCATCACTTCAATAAAACCGTTTCTTATTCCAGAAGGGGAAGGTTTGGTGAGTGCCAATCTCACGCTGCCACCTTCTGATTCATACCAAGGTGTCGCAAGAAGTTGTGGTTCTTGTTCTTTTTGAGCAGCAATGGTGAAATTGGATGAGCTTAAAAGAACAAATGTTAAGCTAAAAATGATTAAAAACTTTTTATAAAAGATATTTGAAATTCTTTGTAAATTTAGAAATATTTGAATTTTTTTCATCTAGTTTTTATTTTCTTCTTGTACTGCCTGAATTGAAGTTTAACATATAGATTATGGAAAATGTCAAATTAATGAAGCAGCGTGATGGATTTTTAAATGGAAAATTGCTCATAGCAATGCCCGGAATGAGTGATAAACGCTTTGTCCGTTCTGTTATTTATGTTTGTGCTCATTCTAATTCTGGTGCTATGGGAATTATTCTCAATCAATTGCACAGCATTGATTTTCCTGAGCTTTTACTTCAGCTTGGAGTGATCGAGCAAGCAAAAAAAAGTTATCTTTCTGAATCAATAAAAAAGTTTCCAGTGCGCTATGGTGGGCCTGTTGATCCTTCTCGTGGTTTTGTACTTCATTCGGGTGATTACACTTGTGAGGCAACTATTTCTGTTACAGACAAGATTTATCTTACTGCAACTATTGATATATTAAAAGCAATCAGTTGTGAACAAGGCCCTCAACATGCGCTGGTAGCATTGGGTTACGCTGGGTGGAAAGCAGGGCAGCTTGAAACAGAAATTTCTGAGAATGGTTGGTTGATCAGTTCTGCATCGCCTAGTTTTATTTTTGAAAGTGATTTAAGCAATACGTACGATGAAAGTTTTACCCGCATGGGCATTAACCCAACTTATCTCGTTTCTGAAATAGGTCATGCATAAACTGTATTTTCTATCTTCTCTGGGTTTTATAAAAGCCTATGAGTCTGATTTATCTTTATAAGAAAATTGATTTTGAATAAGAGTAATTAATTCTTCGGCAGTGATTGGTTTGGTGATAATTGTACTTTGAATATATTTGCAGCCTTCTTGACGCAAGAAGAGAGCCACTTTTTCATCTTCAACACCTTCTGCAATAATCTGTAAATTAAGATCAGTAGCCATATTAATAATTGATTTAAGAACAAGCTTTTTCTTAGGTGAATCGAGAGAGACAAATGAGCGGTCTAATTTGACCATGTCAAATGGATAACGAACGAGATAAGCAAGTGATGAATAGCCTGTTCCAAAATGATCTAATGCCAGATTCATTCCTAGTGCTTTAACCTGCTCAAGGAAATGAGCTGATTGTTCAGGATTTTTTCTCAAAACAAATTCTGATACCTCTATCATCAAGTGCCCTTTATTAAGTGGATTGCGAAGAAGGGTAGAGCGCAATTGACTTATAAAATTAGGGTGAATCATTTCTACACTTGGTAAATTGATTGAAATGAAGAAAGGTTGTTGAGCGCATTTCTTTTTTATCTTGATAAGATCAGCAATAGCATTATCAATGATAAATTGTGCCAGATCTGTAGTGATCTGTTCACTTTCTACGATTTTAATGAAATCATTGACATTTAAATTTCCATGATATGGATGATGCCATTCTACGATCGCTTCAAAACCTATAATTTGTCCATCTGATAGATTAAAAATAGGATGGTAGAGAATTTTTATTTCATTATGCTTTATGGCAGAATGAATATCATGTTCAATGTTGTTATGTTTAAGGCCTAAAGTACGAAAATTTGGGCGAAAAGGTACAATATCATTACCACCCATTTGTTTTGCTTGGATCATTGCCAGTTCACTATCATGGAAAATATCTTTAGCATTTAATCTACATTCATTCCATGTAACCAGTCCAATTGATGTTGAAAGCGATATTTCTTGTTCTGCAAGTGAAATAGGTGCTGAAATTGTTTTGTGCAGATGATTTACAAATGCTGCAATTTTTTGTGGTTCAATTTCACTAAGTAAAATAATTGCAAAACGATCTGCAAAAAGACGAGTTAAGGTATCTTGGGTATTAATAAGACGGCTCAAACGTCGTGCAATGATCAAGAGTACAGTATCACCAACAGCTATACCTAACTTGTGATTGATTTGACGGAAATTGTCGAAATCAATCATCAAAACAGTTGGTTTAATTTTTATATTTACTTTAGCAAGAGAGATATAATGCTGTAATCTGTCCAAAAAAATTTGTTTGTTAGGAAGACCAGTTAAGTTGTCATAAATTGCATTATGTAGTAAACGTTCTTCGGCTTTTTTGTGGTTGGTAATATTGATAATGGTTCCAATCACACGGGTAACTTTTCCATCTTTTTTAACAATAGCTGGACTCGCGCGAAGTGAAAACCAATGATAGTGACCACCACCGCAAGAAAGTCGAAAAATTTGGTCAATGCGTCCTTTTTTGTGTTTAAGAATGATGTCTAGCATGGCGTGAAAGTGTTCACGGTCATCATGATGCAAGGCTGAAATCCAGTCGTTCATAGTACCATTAAGTTTGTGTGCTTCAGTACCAAAGAGGGGCGTCATATCCGGATGAACAACAATACGATCACGCTCCACATCCCAATCCCAAATGATATTCCCAGCTCCTTTTGCTGCAAGTGCTTGTTGTTCAAGGTCAGAAAAAATTCCTTCATAGAAAGCATCATGGGAAAAAGTTTGTTGCATAATGGTAAAGCTAATAAGAAGAACAATAAGCACCAACCCTCCTGCTAGAGCTGGTTGAATAATATCATTATCTAAATATCCTTCTATGCAGGCAAAAGCTGCAATAGACCAGAGACTGATGAGCAACCATGTTGGGATAAGCATAATTGCACGATCATAGCGGCGGATTGAAAAATAACTGATTAAGATAATACCAAGTATGGTGGTAAGACCAAATGATACGCGTGCGATACCAGCAGCTCTGGTCGGATCATAAATAGCAAATGTTCCCAAGCCACAAAGAGCTATAATCCATATGATTGCTCCATAGCTAAAATGATAATGCCAGCGGTTTAAACATAAATAGGTAAAAAGGAAAATGAAAAGTGTTGCTGCAAGTGCAATTTCTGTACTAGCACGCCAAATTGGCTCTATTGTTGGTGTAATTGCAAAGAGTTTATTCAAAAAATTGAAGTCAATACCAATATAGAAAAGAATTGCCCAAGCAACAGCAGCTGTTGCAGGAAAGAGACCTGTTCCACGAACAACGAATAGAACGGTTAGTAAGAGTGCTAAAAGGCCCGATATACCAAGGAGGATACCATGATAGAGCGTATAGGAATTGATTGTATCTTTATAAGCTTCAGGTTTCCATAAATAGATTTTTGGCAGATTTGCAGAGTTAAGTTCTGCAACAAATGTAATGACAGCGCCAGGGTTGAGTGTAATACGAAAAATATCAGAATTTGTACTAGCTTGACGGTCAAGAGAAAAACCTTCATTTGGAGTGATAGATTGAATACGCGTTGATCCAAGATCTGGCCAAAAAAAGCCTGAATTAGCTATACGATAGTGAGGTGCAACAATAAGGCGGTCTATCTGTTCATCTGTTGGGTTTGCAAGGGCAAATACTGCCCAGCTTCCAGAAAAATTTTCATTGTTAGCCTGTACTTCAATACGCCATATAATACCATCTGGTCCTGGTGCAGTACTTGTTTGAAAGATGGGGTTGTTTGTGTGGTGAATTTCAATTGCTTTTGATAGATCAATAGCCGTATCTTGAGGAGAAATTTTAATTGGCTCAATGGCTTGCGCTGATGTCAGTTGAACAAAAAAGCTAATGATTATAACAATGATAATATTGATTATCTGATGCAAACTTTTCACAACGTCTCACTCTTCAGTATTTTAGACTGTTTAATTTTAGATTATATTTTTGGGAAAATACATTCATCTTTTAAAATTTATTTTTATAAGAGGTAGCTATCATTTTCTTTAAAAAAGAATATTTTATACAAAGATAAACCAGATATCTATTCTTATAAACGAGGCTTAAAACGAGTGTTTATGTTTTAAAAAGACAAGCTTAAGCTATGGGTTTTCAAGATTTCACTAATATATCTTTGCTTGTTTATTTTCTATCACATGAAGCGTTGGTTGAGTAGCTTTACACGCTTTTTAAATTCATCTTTCCAAAACTTATTTAATGAGTAAAACTCTTGTATGATGATTTTATAATCAAAAATGCGTAGATGGTGTTAATATCAGCTACTTATATAATTGCTTTATTCATTACAAAGGCGATGAATTGAAGTTTTGGAAAGGATTTTGTTTAGTTTATTTACGTTCAGAAGGAGCGGTTATATTAGACAAAAGAGTTGATGTTAAATCATCAAAGTTTATAAGCCGGCCAACAGGACCAATAGCTGCTAATGTTGGTTTTGAGTTGGTAAAAAGGTGAGTGGCAAGTTCAGTTAGTCGTTTTGGGGTAATAAGCTCTAAGCGTTCAATCATTTCAGATATTGGAATTGGTCGATCATAAAGAAGCATTTGGCGGGCAATAAGATGCGCTTGGCTAGATGGGTTTTCTTGTGATATTGTGAAGTTGGCACGATATTGTGCTCGCGCTCGTTGAAGTTCGCTTTCGTGAATATTTTTACTCGCTTTAGAAAGTTCATCGAGAATGACAGGCAAAAGTGTTTCTAGCCCTTCTTGTCCGGTAGCAGCATGGATACCAAAAAGCCCAGTATCTGAAAACCCCCAGTGAAAAGAATAAATAGAGTAACATAATCCACGTTTTTCTCTAACTTCTTGAAATAAGCGTGATGACATGCCTCCTCCAAGAATAATTGAAAGAATCTGAGCTGTATAGAAATCACGTGCATGATATGGGCGCCCTTCAAAACCAAGAACAACTTGTGTATCCATTAAATCACGGTATTCACGAAAGTCACCACCGATATAATTGGCAAGGTTGGTAAAAGAGGTCGTTGAATGAGAGCGAAAAGTACTAAGACGGCTTTCAACCTCACGCAAAAAGCTTTCATGATTCACAGCTCCTGCAGCCACTACAATCATGCGGTCTGCACTGTAGTGTTTATTCATAAAACTATGTAAGTCAGCAGACGTAAATGATTGGACTGTCTTTGGTGTTCCTAAAATAGAGCGCCCAAGAGACTGATGGCGAAAGGCTGTTTCAGTAAAATGATCAAAAACAATATCATCCGGAACATCATAGGTAGCACCAATTTCCTGAATAATCACTTGTTTTTCTCGCTCTAATTCGTCTTCATCAAATTTTGAGCATATCATGATGTCAGATAGAATATCGATAGCCAGCGGGATATCGTCTTTAAGTACACGTGCAAAATAGGCAGTTGTTTCAATACTGGTATGGGCATTAATTTCCCCTCCAACATCTTCAATATCAGCTGCAATTTTAAAGGCTGTACGGTTTTCAGTTCCTTTAAAAGCCATATGTTCAAGGAGATGGGCAATGCCGTGTTGTGTAAAAGTTTCGTTACGTGAGCCAACTTTAACCCATATTCCAAGTGCGACACTGTCAATTTGTTGCATTGTATGCGTGGCAATAGTCAAACCATTACTAAGGCGGCTGATATCTACACCCATGCTTTATGACTCCGTTAAACAAACTAAATGCCCAATTATAAGGACATTACATATTTTTTGATTTGGATAGACGCAGTTAACATCTAATGCGATGTACGCGATTTTAAAGAGATATAATCTTTGACTATTTTTTCATCATTAGCAAGACTTGTAAAGTGCTCTTCGCGCTGCATTAAATCATTTAGACAAGATGGCCATGGCGCATTAATACCACAAGCGTTTTGGATAGCATCAGGAAATTTAGCAGGGTGAGCAGTAGCAAGGACGATCATTGGAATAGGTGATTGTTTTTTTTCTCGGGCTACTTTCAGTGCAACTGCTGTGTGTGGATCAACCAGATAACCACTTTCTTTATAAACACTATTAATTGTTTGTGCTGTTTCAGTTACACTACTTTTCCCAGCAGAAAACAAAGTACGAATATTTTTAAGTTGCTTTTTATCAAGGTTAAACCAGCCTGATTGGTTCAAATTTTCCATTGCATTACAAATCCATACTGAATCACGATTGCAACTTTCAAATAATAAGCGTTCAAAGTTGGAAGAGACTTGAATGTCCATCGAAGGAGATGTGGTATGTATTGTAGGACGTATTTCGTAAGTACCACTGGTTAATGCACGATGAAGAATATCGTTATCATTTGTTGCTATAATCAATTGAGCAATAGGTAGCCCCATACGAGCAGCAACATAACCTGCAAAAATATCACCAAAGTTTCCAGTGGGAACGGTAAATGAAACAGATCTATCGGGTGCTCCAAGGGAAAGTGCAGATGAGAAATAATAAACAATTTGCGCCATGATACGCGCCCAGTTTATAGAGTTTATTCCTGAGAGCGCTGTTTTTTGACGAAAATTATGATCATTAAACATTGCTTTGACGAGTGCTTGGCAGTCATCAAAATTGCCTTGAATAGCTATAGCATGAACATTAGCACTGTGATTAGTGGTTATTTGCCGTTGCTGAACTGATGATATGTGCCCTTTAGGAAATAAAATAAAAATATCTGAGTTCTCTCTCCCAGCAAAAGCTTGGATCGCAGCACCGCCTGTATCACCTGATGTAGCACCAATGATTGTTGCACGTTTATTTTTTTTAGTCAGGATATAGTCCATTAGTCTAGCAAGAAATTGCATTGCGACATCTTTAAATGCCAAAGTAGGGCCGTGGAAAAGTTCAAGGATAAATTCATTGGGGCCGGTTTGCTGCAATGGACAGATTGCTGGATGGCGAAAAACAGCATAAGATTCAGTAATTATATTTTCAAAAGTTGTGCGCTCAATCTCATTATCTATAAAAGGCCAAAGAATGGTTTTAGCAATTGTAGCATAAGATTGACCACGTAGCGCTCGTAATGCATCAGGTGAAAATTGAGGGAATTTTTCTGGAAGATAAAGACCACCATCACTAGCTAGACCCGTCATAATTGTGTCAGTAAAGTTTAAAGCAGGAGCCTTGCCTCTTGTACTGATATATTTCATAAGTCTTCGCTTTCATTTATTTTGAGCAAATAGGCAATTTTTATATTTTACTTTTTTAATAATATTTAAATTATCCAATGAATGAAAGTGCGGTTGCTCATTTTTGTGCAAAATGAGAAAATTACGCTAAAAATTTCAGGTGTTAATATAGAACTCAGGTGCTAATATAAAATATTCATTATTAAAGAATATGCTAGTTTATAAACAAAGTATCTATTTTATTTTTTTGTTAATTGTGATTTATATAACTTTATCTCGTTCTTTAAAACTGAAGAAAAAATCACGATAATTTTTCCTGAAGATATCTTTATATTATAAATCTTGCCATATTGCCATTGCTTCTAAAACTTCCGGTAAATGTGCATGTTTAGTAATCACTGTTTCAGCTCCAGCATCTATAAGAGCATTGGAGTGGCTAAGATAACTGTGCGATCCTCCCGTAAAGCCAACAACGCGCATCCCCGCTGCTTTTGCTGCATGTACGCCATGAATAGAATCTTCTATAACAATAACATTTTGTGGTTGTACACATAATTTTTGTGCAGCAAAAAGAAAAATATCGGGTGCAGGTTTTGGTTTTTGAGTTCCAACTTCGAGTGCGGAAAATATTTTGTTTTCAAAAAGATCATAGAGATTAACGGCAATGAGCATCTGTTTTATATCTGCGCTCATTGCATTAGAGCAGATACAATAGGGGTATCGAAGTTTAATAGTTTCTATTGCTTTTCTTATACCGTCAATGGCACGTAATTTAGTTGTTATTTGTGCACGAAAAAGGTTTGACATTTGATCTATAAGGCGAGCAGAAATTGGCTTTTTTGTTTCCTGTTCGACTTTTTGAAGAATATCACGAAAAATAAGCCCTGCGTAGCGTTCACTTAATTCTTCAGGTGATATTTCATATCCTGCTTCTGTCAGTAATTGCGCACCAATTTCTGCTGCTAGATATTCAGAATCTACCAAAACTCCATCACAATCAAAAATAATAAGGTCGATTTGAGGCATAAGATATTCCTTATTTATGGCTTAAAAGCTTGTAATAAAACGATATAAAGGGATCCCTTTTTATAAAAGTATATTTTGAAAGGTACGCCCTATTAACTTAATAAGGTAAGAAATGTCTAAACTATGCACTGAAGAAAAGGAAATAAAAGTTAATAGATGTGAAATTATTTTATCCGATTTTAAAGAAAAAAGGCAATTAGTTTTAAAATAGTTTAACGATCCTTTTACTCTATTTTGTAAATATAAGGCATAATATCAAATCCGTAAATCATTTTGACTAGAGGATAGTCTCAGCCCGTATTGTTGAATATTTTATGACAGTTGTTCAGTTTCAAAAAGATCTGGTTTGTACGTCTTTACAGACACAGTGGTGCAATAAAATCCTCAAAGGTGATTGTGTTGCAATGCTGGAAAAGCTCCCTAAGCATTCGGTTGATATGATTTTTGCAGATCCACCTTATAATTTGCAGTTAGAAAATACATTATATCGTCCAGATTATTCACGTGTTGATGCGGTTAATGATGCATGGGATCAATTTGAAAATTTTGCTGCTTATGATGCTTTTACACGTGCATGGCTATTGGCTTGCCGTCGCGTATTAAAACCCAATGGAACGCTTTGGGTTATAGGGTCTTATCATAATATTTTCCGGGTTGGTACGGCATTACAGGATTTAGGTTTTTGGTTACTCAATGATATCATTTGGCGCAAAAATAATCCTATGCCTAATTTTCGTGGGCGTCGCTTTCAAAATGCTCATGAGACTCTTATTTGGGCTGTGCGTGATCAAAAAGATAAGAAATATACATTTAATTATAAGGCATTAAAGGCTGCCAATGAAGATGTACAAATGCGTTCAGATTGGCTTTTTCCTCTTTGTACAGGCGCTGAGCGTTTAAAAGATGAAATAGGGCGTAAGTTACATCCAACACAAAAGCCGCAAACATTATTAGCACGTATTATTATGGCTTCTAGCAAGCCAGGTGATATTATTCTTGATCCGTTTTTTGGTTCGGGAACGACAGGAGCTGTTGCTAAACTTTTAGGGCGTAATTTTGTGGGTATTGAGCGCGAGCAAAGCTACATTGATGCAGCGCATGAAAGAATTGCTATGGTTAAGCCTCTAGCTGAATCGGAATTAACAGTTTTAGCAAATAAAAAAGCAGAACCGCGTGTAGCATTTACTAATTTACTTGAGGCAGGTTTGTTACATCCTGGAATGATTCTTTATGATCGGAAGAAACGAGTATCTGCTATTGTAAAAGCTGATGGTACTATTATGTATGGCGGTGAAGCTGGCTCTATTCATATGATGGGAAGAAAAGCTCAAGCTTCACAAAGTTGTAATGGCTGGACATTTTGGTATTATGAAGAAGATGGTCAGTTGAAATCAATTGATGATTTAAGAATGATAATTCGTTCACAAATGTTAAAAACTGGCATTGTATGAGCAATAAATCACATTTATTTGCCTTTCAAATCTCAATAAATTAGCACTAATTAGATACTAAAGCTTTTACGCAAGCAAAGCTATTTTAGTTTAAAAGAGTTGGGGATTGCTACAGAAATGGCTTTTTTCATAACGGTAGGAAGTGCCTCTTTGGAAAGATCATGGATATCACACCACCAGCCGTTTTTAAGTTTTGTTTCGCTAATATTGTCGACACAATAGACATCGAATTTCAGAGAAAAATGAGTAAAAATATGTGTAACTTGTCCTTTAAATTGCCAATTGGCTTGGAAAGGTGCATTTTGGAGCTCATTTTCACCATTTGTTCCAATATGATTGGGTATTTGGGTCATTCCATTGAGTAGTCTGTTACTTTGTTGTTTTTCTAAGTAAATTTGCTTATTTTTATTGAGTACTACAAAAGCAACGCCAGTTTTGAAGGGCCGTGCTTTTTTAGGGGCTTTAACTGGAAATGCTTCTGTTGTATGCATTTTTTTTGCTTTGCATAGATTTTGAAGAGGGCAGAGTAAACAAGATGGTTTACGTGGTGTACAAATTGTTGCACCTAAATCCATCATGGCTTGTGCAAAGTCACCAGGACGATTTAAATCAGTAATTTTTTGAGTTTTTTCTTTTATTTCAGATTTTGCTTTAGGTAATACTGAAGTAATAGCAAATAAACGGGTTATAATGCGCTCAACATTACCATCAACAACAGCTACGGGGTGTTCAAAAGCAATTGCAGCAATAGCTGCTGCAGTATAATCTCCGATACCGGGTAAAATACGTAATGTTTTTACAGACTGAGGAAATTCACCTTTATAGTTTTCAACAAGTTGATGAGCACAATTTTTAAGGTTACGTGCCCGCGAATAATAGCCAAGACCAGCCCATGCTTTCATAATATCATCTTGTGATGCTTGTGATAGGGAAGAAAGATTAGGCCAAAGCTTTAAAAATTTTTTAAAATAAGGTTTAACTGTTTCAACGGTTGTTTGTTGAAGCATGATTTCAGATAGCCAAACTTTGTAAGGATCAGGGCGAATACCTTCCATTTGTTCTTTGGGGGTAATACGCCATGGCAAATGCCGATGATTTTGATCGTACCAAGAAAGAAGGCGCGAAGAAATTTCATGCATCATTGTCTTCAATCATAGGAAGGTATAAAATACAAAGAAAAAATTGTTATAATTTAGTAATAATCTGATATGAAATGAGCAAGACATCTCAAAAGCACCATTTTTATTCTCTTTCTAAAACAGTGTCCAGTATGCTTGATCCGATTTTACGCAGGCGGACGGGGCTTAATATGGCGCTTATAGAACACTGGTCGCAGATTGTAGGCTATGATATTGCTGAATCCACAATACCACTCAAAATTATTTGGAAACGTCGTGCAAATCAAGATGAAATTTTTAAACCTGCAACACTTGTTATAGCATGTGAAGGATTTACTGCGTTAAAATTGATCCATGAAACAGAGGAATTGATTCAGCGAATTAATGGTTTTTTTGGGTATGTCGCTATTGACCGTATTAAGATAGAACAAAAGCAAGTATCAACTCTTACTGAGCAGCTAAGGGCAGAGCCAATTGCCAATGAAAAAGATAAACAACACGTGAAGAAAATGCTTCAATATGTTGAAGATGAAAACCTCCGTCAATCGCTTTATGAACTTGGATGTTGCATTTTTGCAGAAAAAAATAATAAATAAATCAAAACATTTTTGTATATTTTTACTATTATCTTTAATATATAAAAACACTGAATTTCTACATATCTAATAATAACAGAAAAGTTTTTTTTATGCTAAACTATCGTTCTTCTTTATTTTGCATGGTGATTTTAATCTCGGCTATAACTGCACAGATTAATGCGACTACAGCCTTAGCTGGTAAAGTTAAACCAGTTGCAACTGTTGATATGGTTAAGCTTCTTCAGGAGGGTAAGGATAGAGTTGAAGGTGATATTAATGCACCAGTGACTATTGTTGAATATGCTTCAGTTACCTGTGGTCATTGCGCTGACTTTTATAATAATGTGCTGCCCAAAATTCGGAAAAAATATATAAAAACGGGTAAAGTAAAGCTTATTTTCCGGGAATTTGCTTTTGATCCTCGGGCAACAGCAGGCTTTATGTTGGCGCGTTGTGCACCAGAAGATCGCTATTTTCCTTTGATAGAAGTTTTATTTCAAAAACAAAGTGAGTGGGTTTGGGTAGAGGATTCTTTAACGCCATTGAAGAAGATTAGCTCACTGGCTGGTTTTACAGATGAGAGCTTTGAGGCTTGTCTAAAAAATCAGTCTATTTTAGATGAAGTGAATGCATCTTTTGAGCGTGGGAAAGAATTTGGTGTTACAGCAACACCTACCTTTTTCATTAATGGTAATAAGTATGAAGGTTTGATGTCAGAGGAAGATTTTTTCTCAATTATTGATAGTTTTCTTTGAACACACACATTCTACTAAGAAAATAAGCAATTGATAATTATGGCGGTTCTCCTTCTTTTTACAAAGGGTTACTTTCGTGCGTTTATGAAACAACGTTTTATTTGGTTAAGCTAATTTGGGATAGGGTGATTCATTTGGACAGTTAGCTTAAGTCAAATGATACTTTAATGCTGATAATGGGAGAACTTGTACAGTGACAAAATGGGTTTATAGTTTTGGTGATGGTAACGCAGAGGGAAGCGCGAATGAGTGTAATCTCCTTGGCGGCAAAGGGGCTAATTTAGCAGAAATGAGCAAGCTTGGCTTACCTGTTCCTCCCGGATTCACTATTACGACAGAAGTTTGTAACTTTTATTATACGCATAACAAGGCATATCCAAAGGAATTGCAAGGAGCTGTCAAGCAGGCACTCAAACGCATTGGTGAACAAACAGGCCGCGAATTTGGTAGTAAAAGTGCACCACTGTTGCTTTCTGTTCGTTCTGGGGCTCGGGCTTCTATGCCGGGGATGATGGATACAATTCTTAATCTTGGTATGAATGATGAGACAGTAAAAGCAATCGCTTTGCAGACTAGTAATGAACGCTTTGCTTATGACAGTTATCGCCGTTTTATCCAAATGTATTCCAATGTTGTTTTAGGTTTGGATCATTCGTGCTTTGAAGAGATTCTTGATGAGGTAAAAGTATCCAACGGTTATGATGTCGATACAGAAATGACAGCCACTGATTGGAAAAATGTTATTATTTCTTACAAAGCATATGTTGAAGAAAAGTTAGGTAAGCCTTTTCCGCAAGATCCTGAAGAGCAACTGTGGGGTGCAATTGGTGCAGTTTTTTCAAGTTGGATGACTACTCGTGCAATCACTTATCGTCGTTTGCACAATATTCCTGAAAACTGGGGGACGGCGGTTAATGTGCAGGCTATGGTCTTTGGTAATATGGGTGAAGATTCTGCAACAGGTGTTGCGTTTACACGCAATCCATCAACAGGGGAAAAAGAACTTTACGGTGAATTTTTAATCAATGCACAGGGTGAGGATGTTGTAGCAGGCATTCGTACTCCACAAAATATCACTGAGGTTGCACGGATTGCTGCTGGTTCGAATAAGCCGTCGCTAGAAAAAATTATGCCAGAAGCTTTTTTACAGTTTTGTCAAATTGCCCAAAAACTTGAAAAGCATTACCGTGATATGCAAGATCTTGAATTTACAATTGAAAAGGGTAAATTATGGATTTTACAAACCCGCTCAGGAAAGCGAACGGCACGTGCAGCTTTAAAAATGGCAGTACAAATGGTTGAGGAGGGGTTGATCAGTCGTGAAGAGGCGGTGATGCGAATTGAACCAAAATCGCTTGATCAACTTTTACATCCGACTCTTGATCCCAAAGCGGCCCGTTTTGTTGTAGCGCGTGGTTTACCTGCTTCTCCGGGTGCAGCAACTGGTGAAATTGTTTTTACTTCAGAAGAGGCAGAGGCAGCATCAAAAGAAGGCCGTAAGGTTATTTTGGTGCGCGTAGAGACGAGCCCAGAAGACATTCATGGTATGCATGCTGCAGAAGGAATTTTAACAACACGCGGTGGTATGACAAGTCACGCTGCTGTTGTAGCACGTGGTATGGGGAAGCCCTGTATTTCTGGTGCAGGTAGTGTACGAATTGATTATACCACAAACACAATGATTGTTTCAGGAGAGACTTTTCAAAGGGGAGATGTCATTACAATTGATGGTGCAAGTGGAGAGATCCTTAAAGGAAAGGTTGCAATGTTGCAGCCTGAGCTTTGTGGAGACTTCGCTCAATTAATGGAATGGGCTGATAAAATACGGCGTATGAAAATTCGCGTTAATGCAGAAACACCATCTGATGCACGTATGGGGCGTTCTTTTGGAGCTGAAGGTATTGGCCTTTGTCGTACTGAGCATATGTTTTTTGCTGGTGAACGTATTGTCGCTATGCGTGAAATGATTTTAAGCAATGATCAAGATGGACGCCGTAAAGCATTGGATAAGCTTTTGCCAATGCAACGGTCAGATTTTACAGAATTGTTTGAAATTATGTCTGGTTTGCCTGTCACTATCCGTTTTTTGGATCCTCCTTTACATGAGTTTTTACCAAAAACGGATGCAGAAATTCGTGATGTTGCAATGGCTATGGGAATTCCTTCTGAAATTATTTCCGAACGGGCGCAGCAACTACATGAATTTAACCCTATGCTTGGGTTACGGGGATGTCGTTTGATCATTACTTACCCTGAAATTGCTGAAATGCAGGCACGAGCAATTTTTGAAGCAGCGGCAGATGCTGCTCAAAAGTCTGGATCTCCTGTTATGCTTGAAATTATGATACCGCTTGTTGCGCTTAAATCTGAATTGGATTTTGTAAAAACCTGTATTGACGATGTAGCTAGTACAGTAATGAAGGAAAAGGGAAGGGAAATTCAGTATATAGTTGGAACTATGATTGAACTACCAAGAGCTGCTCTTCGTGCAGGTGAGATTGCTGAAACTGCAGAATTTTTTTCGTTTGGAACAAACGATTTAACACAAACTACTTTTGGTATTTCACGTGATGATGCAGCTCCTTTTTTAGCAACTTATTCTCAAAAAAGAATTTTGGAACAAGATCCTTTCGTGTCAATTGACCGTGATGGAGTAGGGGAGCTTATCGCTATTGCTGCACAGCGTGGGCGTTCTCAGCGTGCAAAAATTAAATTAGGTATTTGTGGTGAACATGGAGGAGATCCTGATTCTATCGCTTTGTGTGAGGAAAATAACTTAGATTATGTTTCGTGTTCACCTTTTCGGGTACCAATTGCACGTTTAGCTGCAGCACAAGCAGCAATTGCCCAAAAGGTATAAAAATCTAAAGATATTATTCTTTACTTTAATGGCTTTGGTATATTGGAATAATACTTTAATACGTTGCTAAAGGTAGACAAGAAAATTTCTTAAGATGCTTTGTTTGAGGTGCCTTATTTGAGTTATGTATATGGAAGATAGCATTGCGTTTGATGTATTTTATGGGAAAGCTTAAGGTACAAAGCACGTTATCATGTTATGCATACATACCGTATCTTATGATGCGTAATAGTAGGTATTAAAGTATTAGACTTGTGGAATTTTTATTGAATGTTAATAGTGATGTTTCTTTACCTGTAAAATAATAGGTGAATATATTAAAGAAACAAAAAACACATTGATTACTACTTGTGTAAATTTACTAATAACTATCGAAAATGAATGTTGTGTAGAGTTATTTATGATCTTATAAATAAGTACTTATTTGTGTCATGTGATTGAAATTTCTCTATAGAATATGAAATTGGAAGAGAATTTTTTGTAAAAGTGCTTTACAATTTATAACTATATAGCACTCATGATGGAATAGAAGCTCTAAGAGGGTAATATCTATTCGTTACTGTTACTTCATTAATACCACTCATTTAATTTTTGTTTGTTTTGCTCCCCCCATCCACTATGGATCCAACTAATACAGAAAGTTCCAATTTTTTATACCGTATGTTTTAGAGATTTTTGTCATTGAAGTTTTCTAAACGTATTTCAATATCTTAGAAGGGGGATGATTTATGAAAAGCACTTATTTATAGTTGGGAATAAAGTGTATCGTTACATGTGAGAAGTCTATTTGAGTGATAGCACGTGATCTTTTGTTGAATTTTCTAAACCCAGCTGCGATAATATTTATCTATAAGAGAATAACTAAAAGAAAAAGTACTGTTTTTGTATACAAAAAGTTTATATAATTGCTGTATCGCTTAAGTATTGTTTAGTTACCGTTATTCAATAATTTTAGCATTTTTCAAGAAGATATTTGAATTAAGTTTACTCTGTGAAATGATGATATTTATGATAAAAAAGCTATAACAGCTATAATGTGAACTAAAATTATTTGATCAAGAGAATAAACGTATAGATTTTTTTTGGTATAGTTCTTTTAATATTTGTGGTGTATTGCTCTGTGTTATTGTAATAATTAGAAAGCTTTTGTAAGAAGAAAAATGAAAGCTTTAGCTTTCAGATATTGCGTACAATTACAAGAATCGGTATAAGGCGCGAGCATAGTGTAATAGTTTTCTTTTTTTTGGGGTATAGCCAAGCGGTAAGGCACCGGTTTTTGGTACCGGCACTCCCTGGTTCGAATCCAGGTACCCCAGCCAAATATCAATAAAATAAATCGGCTACTGTACAAATAAAGGAATTTGTACTTATTGATTCTATTGCCCTTATTTTTTGTTATCCTGCACTTTTTTGAAGTTTTTTAATTGCTTTTATGGCAGGTCGCTTTCTATTTGCTGTCTTTAGTCTTTATATAGAGAGTGATGCCATATCATCTCCAGTCTACCCAAAATGCTTTAGCTGGTAAAATCGTAGCACCTACATGCAGCTCTTATTGTTGCGAATTTTCTCAATCCATGAACTGATTTCTTAACGCCAGCTGTATTACAAGCATCTCTCAACAGATTACCAAAGCTTTTCTTTGGTTAGTTTTTTGCCCCTTTTCTATTAAATATAAATGTTTCATGGCAGATAGGGTCCCGTTTCAAATGTTTTTGCTAATTCAAGTAAAATAAGAGCAAAAAGCAGTACGGCCATTGCAAGTCATGGGGAGTATACTTCCTTTATATCTGATAATAGTTTTACCAGATCAATAATGAGGGTGAGGTACTGTTTATTGGTTTTAGTAAGGTCAATAAAACGGTTTTTGCACTCTATCACAATTTTGCTATCGGTGACATGCAAGCGTGCATTAATCCGGTTTATTTATGGGTATACTTTTCAGCTAATGACGGTATCATCAAAATACATATTCATGTTTATGATTAGATTTTACAAATATATAGAGTGTAATTAGAAGGCATAGTAAGTCAGAGGAATGTAAGCAGCTTTATGTTAATATTCTAACCGATTTGTGAAGAGGAATGACTATAGTTGATGTGTTTATGTGCTTACTCACTTTAGTGACAGCATAAATATGGATTTAATTTTATGTATGCATTGGTAAGATTTTCATTAAGTGCGGTATATTATGATATTTAATGTATTCAAACTTAGATTATTTTTACTAAATAAGGGGGATAAGAACTTTTTTAGTTTATAATTTTTATCTTTTTTGATGACTTAGTAGGAGAACAGTTTTCTATAAATTAATTTGGCATATTTTTCTTATTAGTGCCATTATAGTGTTTAGTTTCTCATTAGTTTAGTTGGTTCATAAAAATGGCTTTTAAAGCTAAATTGATTGTAAACAAATATTCAATAACATTTGCTTTTAAGTGCTGTAAGTGCCAAAGTAAATTTTGGGAGAGAGCTTAATAATTAGAATCGAGGAGATTTTTAAAATGGCTTTTGAATTAGCTGAATTGTCTTATGATTATGACGCCCTTTTACCTTATATGTCACGTGAGACGCTTGAATATCACCGTGATAAGCATCATTTCGCTTACCTTACTAATACAAATAATTTGGTAAAAGATTTAGGTTTAGAAAATAAGAGCCTTGAAGATATTATTAAGGAAAGTTTTGGCAAAAATCCTGGTTTGTTTAATAATGCAGCTCAATCTTATAATCATCATCATTTTTGGAATTGGATGAAAAAAGGTGGTGGTGGTCAGAAACTACCTGGAAAATTAGCAAAGGCTATTGAGTCTGATCTTGGTGGTTATGAGAAATTCCGTACAGATTTTATTGCAGCTGGTAGTACTCAATTTGGTTCTGGCTGGGCGTGGATAGCTGTTAAAAATGGCAAGCTTGAGATTATGAAGACACCCAATGGTGAGAACCCTCTGATTCATGATGCTCAACCTATTTTAGGTGTTGATGTGTGGGAGCATTCTTATTACATTGATTACCGTAATGCACGTCCGAAATATCTTGAGGCTTTCGTGGATCATTTAATTAATTGGGATTATGTTTTAGAACTGTATGAAAATTGCGGGTTTTAAGTAGTCTATAGGGCTATTTATCTTAAAGAATAAAGGCTTCATAATTTATTAGATTGTGGGGCCTTTATTAGTAAGATGTTTAGTTATCAATAATTTTTCCAACTATTTTTAGGATATATGCGTATATATATGCGGTTTCTTCCAATTTTGAGAAACGTCCAGCCGCACCTGCATGACCTGAATCCATATTTATACGCAATAAAATTGTATTATCATCTGTTTTAAAATCACGCAGTTTTGCTACCCATTTTGCAGGTTCCCAATAGGTTACACGAGGGTCTGTTAAGCCTGCAATGGCAAGAATAGGGGGGTATTCCTGGTGTTTGATGTTATCATAGGGTGAATAAGAAGCGATAAGGCTATAGTCTTCTTTTGATTCAAGAGGGTTACCCCATTCAGGCCATTCTGGAGGTGTTAGGGGCAATGAAGCATCTAGCATTGTTGTTAAAACATCAACAAAAGGGACATTAGCAACGATGCCAGCAAAATCCTGAGGAGCTAGATTTGCTATAGCTCCCATCAGCATTCCTCCTGCTGAACCACCTTGGGCGATTAGCCGGTCATGAGCAGTAAATTTATGATTTACAAGATGGCGTGCACAGGCAATAAAATCATTAAATGTATTGTGTTTAAAAAGATGTTTTCCTTTTTCATACCATTCAGTGCCCTTTTCTTTTCCACCACGAATATGAGCAATGGCATAGATAAAGCCTCTATTGACTAATGAAAGTACATTACTATTGAAACTTGCAGGAATAGAAAATCCATAAGCACCATAACCGTAAAGTAGACAAGGTGCACTACCATTAAGCACAGTAGTTTTATGATATACAAGAGAAATAGGGATTTTTTCACCATCATCTGCAATTGCTGTAATACGCCGTGTTATATAGTCATCTTTATTATGCCCAGAAGGGATTTTTTGTGTTTTTAAAAGCACTCGTTTACGACTTTTTACTTCATAATCAAAAATTTGATTAGGTGTTGTCATAGATGAATAAGCAAAACGAATGGTTTGGCTATTATATTCTGCAGCCCCTTGTAGATCTAAGGAATAGGCTTCTTCTGTAAAGGCAATGGAATGAATTTGTTTTGTTGATCGCTCCATAAGTTGTATGGAAGGAAGCCCTTCAAATTGTTCAAACCAAATAAGAAAATCTTGATAGGCATCATGAGATAGGATCAGTCGTCCGGATTGATGGGGTACAAGCTCAGACCAGTTTTCTGATTGTGGAGATGAATATGGGGCGACCATGATTTTAAAGTCTTTTGCATTATCCTGATTGGTGAGAATATAAAAAACATCGCCTCCTTCTGTAAGCGAATATTCAATGCCTTTTTGTCGTTTTTGTACACATTGGGGTGCTGTAAGGGGCGCTGTAGCAGGGATAAGCCAGGTTTCTGATGTTTCATGGTCGTGAATGTTAATATAAATAACGTCATTAAGTTTAGAGCCACTCACATGTAAGAAAAACCCGGGGTTATCTTCATGAAAAATAAGCTTATCTTGAGAAGGGTCAGTGTTTAATTGGTGGTAATAGAGTTCTGAGGGGCGGTGGTTTTTATCCATTTTAGTGTAGAAAAAGCCTTCAGATTTAGCGTCCCAGACGAGTTGTCCGGATGTATTTATGATTGTATCTGTGTAATCAGATAATGTTTTAAAGCTACGAATTTTAACTGTATAAAATTCAGAACCCTTATCATCATAGCTCCACGCAACATGTGTATGATCAGGAGATACATGGACTGAGCCAAGATTCAAATAATCTTTACCTTCAGCCAAAACGTCACCATTAAGGTAAATGTTTTTTTTACCTCCATTTCTTGGTGTACGAAAATAGTGTGGCTGTTCTCCCCCAGTTTTATAGCATAGCCCATAGGCAAAAGGGCCACGTTTTATAGGAACGGAACTGTCATTTTCTTGAATACGGTTTTTCATTTCTGCAAAAAGCAGATTTTGTAATGTTTTTGTATCGGCCATTTGAGAAGTTTGATAAGCATTTTCTTCTTCAAGGTGGCGTCGAATATTTTCGTCAAGACAGCTAGGGTTTTTTAAAACATCTTGCCAATTAGCTGCACGCAGCCAATGGTAGGGATCCTCTCGGTAAATACCGTGATACATCTTTTTATAAATGATTTTAGATGCTTTTGGGGGAAGTTTAGGTAGATGCATCATACCATGGTCCTATAAGATCTAATGGTTTTATTCATATGTTAGAGCAACACCATTCATGCAAAATTCATTGCAAATAGCATAAACTTGTAAATTCTAATTTACCTGTAAAACATGGTTAAGTTAATTTTTACAGTTTATGCAATGTATGTTTATTCGCCGTATTTTATAGATATTACCTTCTATAAATATAATAATATCTTTATTAATTAAGTTAAAAAATTAGCTAGTGTTAGAATTGAATTTGACCTCTCCATGGTGAAGTAAATTTCTATCATATACACAATAAGATTATACTGAAAATAAGGATACAAAAATCTGAATAGAAAGAGTTTTTTAGATATTGTATTAATACGTGATGTTATATCTTTCTGGTATTAATGACCATACCATTCTTGGTTTTTTGTACGTTTTTGATTTTTATTTTGTCCGCTGTGTTCTTTTTTGCTGAACTTAGAAAATTGTTTAAATCACTTTTTGTGTTTTTAAAAAGTTGTTTATTTATATCAGGATTGAGATTTGCATGGTGGATAGAAAACTATAAAGTTATCATTGTTTAATACAAAATCCGTTCTATATATCATGATTTTGTATTAAATATCTTTATAAATTCAATGAAAAATAACTAATTTTGTGCTATATTTCGTGTTTATAGACGATATTTTATAACACAAAATTAGCTTACAAAAGGAACAGGTTGAATTTTTATAATATAATATGTCAAAAAGGAGAAGTTTATTTGTTTTTTCTGTGTTGAGATGATTTTATAAAATAATTGAATTGACAAAAAAGATTTTTGTACAATATGAAACTTATATGCATTAAAATTTCAATGTCATGAGTGTAAATGCGAATATTGCCTCAATTTTAAAATTAAAGGAAACAAGGATGGAACATCACCCAGTCCTAGAGACTGAAAGCAATTTAGTTATTACGTTAGTTGCTGATATTGTTGCTGCTTATGTAAGTAATAATTCAATTCGGCCGACTGAAGTGCCAGGTCTAATTGCTGATGTTCACGCTGCTTTTTTGAAAGTAGGGAATGCTGCATCGGCAGAAGCTGGAGTTGAAAAGCAAAGGCCTGCTGTTAATCCAAAACGTTCGATTTTTCCCGATTATCTTATTTGTCTTGAAGATGGAAAAAAGTTTAAATCTTTAAAGCGTCATTTGATGACACATTATAAAATGTCTCCTGAGGAATATCGTGAAAAATGGCAATTGGATAGCTCTTATCCTATGGTTGCGCCTAATTATGCAAAGGCTCGTTCAAATTTAGCTAAGGAAATGGGACTTGGGCGCAAACGCCAAAAAAAGAAAATTAAGTAATCTATTTTCAAAAAACACTCTTCAAATTTAACATTTCAAAATACTTTTTTAGAAAGTGCGTTTTTATAAGGCGGTTTATATGGTTGTTAGTATGAAAGTTTTAAAGGTTATGAATAGCTTTCAGTACGAATTCGTTCAATCATAGATTTAAAACCATTCGATCGTTGTGGTGTTAATTGTTCATTTAAACCGAGTGTTTTAAGCAATCCCTCAGCATCAGCTATACGAATTTCAGAGGTTTTTTTACCTGAATAGAAGGCGAGAAGAATATAAATTAGCCCACGAACAATATGGGAATCGGAATAGCCTTGAAATGTTAATGTAGGATCTTCTGAATTATCACGTGAAAATAAAAGCCATACTTGACTGACACAACCAGGAACTTTGTGAGCATCATTTCGTGCATTTTCTGGAAAGGGCGGTAATTCGTTGCCGAGTTCAATAATGTAACGATAACGATCTTCCCAGTTATCAAGAAAGGAAAAATTTTCTATAATATCATCAATCGTTTCTGCCATAACTTCAATCCTTGTTTTGTTTTTGTGATTGTATAGTACATTTAGTTGACAGATACGTATTTCTTTCTTGTAAAATACAAAAAACAGTAAAAGTTAAGAATTTTTGTTTCAAGGTAATTCTATATAATCTTGTTTGATTTGCTTTTCTGCGGGGGGTAAAATATCGTCTTCGGAGGTAGTATTTTCAGGTTGAATGGTATTTTGATTACTAAATATACTGTCAAGGTATTCATAGGCTATTTTTGCACCATCACGTGCGCGTTCACCAAGTGGGTTGAAAAAGGATTTTCCAGTTTTACAAACCTCTACATTACGCTCACAGAATTTTCCTAAATCAGTGATTGTATTTTTTAAAGCGATAATAGCATCGCTTGCTGTTATATTAGTTTCTAGGGTGGAGGAGTGATTGTCCTTTGGTTTTGCAGAAAAAAATGAAATAACTACAAAAATAATAAATAGAAAAAATGCTGATTTGATTAAAAAACGTATCATAGAACACCAACATGCTGTAGTTACAACTGAATAAAAAAATAATTTATGTTATTTTTCTTGATGAAAGATTTATATAACACTGACTTTGTAAAATTTTGCGTTCATTTCTAAGATTGCATTATTAGCTCTTGTTGCCAAAATATATAATATAGTCTCGTGTACAGGCGTTATTTATTTTCTTTTCATAAAAAACTAGATTTCCAATTTGTTTTGTAAAAATTCTCTCATTTTGTAAATACATAGGAATAAACACAGTTGCGAAAGAGAATATGATCAATAATCACACCCTTGAGTTAGGGTAATGAATTGATATTCAAGGTATTATATAACTATTTGTTTTAATGTTTTATTATGAAAGAAATTTCAAACCTTAAGTGTTTTAATGGATTCTATGCACCTTAAACTGAATTATATTTTTACGTTTTTTTATAATTTGGGTGAATGTAAAAAGGACCAATTGTAATTTGGATTTATAAGGCAGACCTTATACATTTTGTTTTTATGCTATTTAATGCGTGATGTAAAAGTTTAGATAATGATCTTTCATTTCAGTATTTTTGATTATTTTTTCAATTGTTTGTTGTTATTTTAGGCGGTGCTAATTTTGTCGCTTATATTGAAGAAGGATGAAAAGCCGAAAAAATAAACGCGCATTTTTAGTGGGAGGGTTAAATAGTTTTTTGTCCTTCAGATATTGCAAATAGAATCCAAAATAAATCTTATAAGATTGAGCAGGATATTAGTGGATAAAATTGCTATCAACGTGTGATATTATATTTGAATTTGTATTGATCAAATCATTACGTTGAAGGGTGTAAGTTCATAAATAAGCTATCTAGAAAAAATATGCTGCAAAGTTGGCTTTTAATATTATGAAATATATCTCAATGTGATTTCACTATAGCATAATAAGCACAAGAAAGATGTAATTTAAGATACAACATTGTTAAGGTAGTTGTTAGAGGGTATTTATATGCAAGTAAGATTGAGATGAAAAGTTATATAAACTAGATATCTCTTTACAGATTGCTAAAAATATTGTGGCAATGTGAAATTGAGAAAAATAGATTAAGACTTGTCTTACTTGTGTATGTAAGTTTGTATATCGGTATAATGAACATATTGAGTCTAACTTAAAAAAGCACAAATGATAGCAGTAGGTACGCTTTTCTAGCTGAAAATGATAATAAGTTTGATTTTATATGGAAAGCAATTACGGTTAAAAATAAAAAAATAAAATAATGGCAAAAAAACGAAAAACGCGCAAAACGAAAGTCATAAAAAAGCGTAGTATTATTATAACATTTTTCTTAATAAATTGCCGTTTTCTGCTTTGGTTAGTAAAATGGCTTTATCGTCGTACGCGCATAAATGCTTTATTGGTTATAGGCTTTTTCTTTTTTATTATCAGTTTTGGTTTTTTTGCTTTCAATGCTTTATTTTCACAAATAAAAATGCGTCAGGATAGTTTCGTTGAAATGAGTTTGGCGGTAGTTCCAACTGTTATACAGAATTTTATTTTACTTAAAGAACGCGCTACATCTCAGGAAAATACTTTTGTTATTCCTGTACCTGCTACAAAGAGTTTGCATCAAAATTTATCGTTGAATTCTTTGCAGAGTGCTTTACCGGAGGATTTGTTGGAAATACAAAAAGAATTAGCAAAACTTGGATTGTATGATGGTCCTTTAGATGGTGTGCATAATCTTAAGATGCGTCGTGCTATAGAGCTGTGGAAACAACAAACTGCTAATAAAACTTTACTAGTGCAAAAAGATAAAGATATTGTGTCAAAACATCCGAGAGATGAAGTTGCTGCACTCATTGAGCGTAGCGAAATAGAGATGGCAAATAATCCAATAACAACAAGTGATTTAACTCACTCAGAGGAAGTTATTCTAAAGCCTCTTGTTACAGATATTATACGGGTACAGGAAGCATTACGTATGTTTGGTAACCAAGAGGTGACAATCACTGGTATAGAAGATGAAAAAACTATGCGTGCTTTAAAGCAGTTTCAAAAAATGTTTAATCTTCCCGTAACAGGTAAGATTGATCGTGAAGTTTTGCTCAAAATGCATGAAGTTGGTCTGCTGAGTTGAAAATAATTTTTTCTATAGATTCCTTATTTTTTGATTTGGGTTTTATGACTTATAATTTGGATTCCATAAAAAATAAATTGAGACTAGAATTTTTAAAAGTAAATATAAATTTGTTTATGTAAAATTTTTGGATATCTGCTCTTGTTTGTTCTATACATGGCGTGTGGGAAGTGTGTGTTATGCTGTTGTAGAGATAATTAGGGTATCATATAAGTTAGATTTTTTTGAATTTGTCATTGCAAGTCAGGTACTACTTTATGATTTTGCCTAAATAAAATTCTATTGTTCATTTTCTATTCAGGTAAAGTAGATTATAAGCTATTTATGATAGAAAAAATTTTCTTATTTATAATGTTCTTAAGTGTCATCAGTGTGGATTCTGTTTTAGCTGCCGATTGTGCTGAGGTAGGTAAAAGAATTGCTAGCCGTCAAGGCGGAATGTTGACGCGCTCAACACCAATTATGCGAGATGGCGAAAATATGTGCGTGGTTGTAATTGTAGTGCCTGCTCATAATGGTAAGAGACCACGTCGTGTTGAAGTTGTTGTTCCTGCTGATTAATTTTTTGTGCAGGTATAGTGATGCGCATTTTAATTGTTGAAGATGACCGAGATCTTAATGATCAATTAGCAGAAGCTTTGAAAAATGCAGGATATGTTTTTGATTGTGTTTTTGATGGTGAAGAAGCTTATTTTTTAGGAAGTACAGAGCCTTACGATGCTGTGATTCTTGATATTGGTTTACCACGCATGGATGGGATTCGTGTTGTTGAGAAATGGCGCCAAGAGGGGTATTCCATGCCTGTTTTAATGCTAACAGCACGCGATCGTTGGTCTGATAAAGTACTTGGCATTGATGCAGGTGCTGATGATTATGTTGTTAAACCGTTCCATATAGAAGAGGTAATAGCACGATTGCGGGCGTTAATTCGTCGAGCTGCAGGCCATGCAACAAATTCATTATCTTGTGGGAGTGTTTTGTTAGATACTAAGACTTCTCGTGTTTTTGTTGATGGTCAATTGATTAAATTGACATCACATGAGTTTAGGCTTCTTTCTTACCTTATGCACCATTGTGATCAAATTGTTTCAAGGACAGAGCTTATCGAACATCTTTATGATCAGGATTTTGATAAAGATTCAAATACGATTGAAGTTTTTGTAGGGCGATTACGAAAAAAGCTTGGAGTAGATTTGATAGAAACTATTCGTGGAATGGGTTATCGGGTAAAAACATTAGGTGACAAATGACAACCTTGAAGAACAATAGCCAGTTTAAGAAGTTCTTTTATTTTGTTGGTAACTCTCTTAGTTTACGTGTTATGATTTTGTCTACATTGTGGGTTACTATCTCGGTTTCATCTATTTCAGCAATCAGTATTTTATTTTATCAGCGTTCAAGTGAACAAAGTCTATGTCGTATCCTTTCTGCTCAGCTTTATAGTCTTATTGCAACTGTAACTGTAACGCCTGAGGGATATTTAAAAGGAGGTCTTGGATTTGATGATATTCGTTATTCAGATTCCACATCAGGGTGGTATTGGGAAGTAGTTGCTGTATCACCTGATTTACATGGAAGATTGATGTCACCGTCATTGGGAACTAAAAAAATTTTTTCACCAAGCGATATTGATGTGCCTTTTGACAATCAATTCTTTCGTTCTTATCGAGTAAAAGGGGATGATGGTAAGAACCTACAGGTTGTTGAAAGCGATATTGTTTTAGATAATCAAAATAGGGTTGCACGTTTTCGCCTCGTTGGGAATATTGATGAAGCGCATGCGCAAGTAAAAGAGTTCAAGCAAACTTTACAAATTTTTCTTTGGAGTTTTGGTATAGGCAGTGTTCTTATCAATATTGCTGTTATTTTTTTTAGTTTTCAACCATTGAAACGGATTCGACAAACATTGAATGATATTCGTGAAGGTAAAGCTGATTATGTCAATACGGATTTATTGAGTGAAGTTATGCCGTTGGCACAAGAAATGAATGCTCTTATTAATAATAATCAGCGTATTATTGAGCGATTTCGGATGCAAGTTGGTAATCTTGCTCATTCATTGAAGACACCTTTATCAGTTATCATGAATGAAACTGATAAAATGAGCGGAAAACAGGCTGTTTTATTATGTGAACAAGCTAAAATAATGCAGGCTCAAATCAATCATTATCTACAACGTTCTCGGATTGCAGCGCAGTGCAACAGTATTATTAATCACACGTCTGTTCGTAAAGTGCTCGATCGTTTGGTGCGGGTTATGGAAAAGCTCAATTCTGATAAACATATTCAATTTATCATGGATATTGATGATATTGTTTTTTCTGGTGAAAGAGAAGATTTAGAGGAAATTGTCGGTAATTTGGTTGAGAATGCTGCTCAATGGTCTCGCACCCAAATTTTAATTTGCTGTGGTTTAGAAGAGGGTGTTAAAGAGGAAGCATTCTTTAATATTATTATCGAAGATGATGGTCCTGGTTTAACAGAAGAGCAAATAGATAAAGCTTTAAAAAGGGGACAGCGACTTGATGAAAGTAAACCGGGAACGGGATTAGGATTAGCGATCGTTTCAGATATAGTCAGTGAATATGGGGGAAGTCTTTCTTTATCACGTTCTAAATTGGGTGGATTATATACAAAAGTTTTATTGCCAAGGCGGTAAATATATTTTTTCTAAGAGGCGCGTATATTAGAATTAATAAATAGAGTAGTATCTTCATACAACGCATTGAGGTAAAAAAGTCATTTTTTGTATGTTAGGATGGTGTTTGTATATACTAAAGATCTATAAGTGGAGTCTTTGTATATGTGGGTAAAATTAATAATGAATTTTGCTCAAGTCATAATGCAAAAGTGGCTTTGTTTTCATGGGTTTTTTAATGCTTTTATTTTTGGCAAGTCATTACAAAATTTGTAAAGGATATAATGTATTAGAGGATGTTGGATACTGAAAAATCACTTGAATGTTTATATGAGGTAAGTATTCCTAAAAATGGTGATACTAGGATTATTTTATCCCAATTGATTTGAAAATTGTTATCAATACAGTTTTTTATCTTCAATGATACGCTACAAACAGTTTATAGCAGTACATGCCACAATTCTAATGGAAATTAGGGGATTTCTTACATGAATTACGAAGTAAAGAAGAACAGATTATAGCTTTTTAATTATTATAATGATATTACAGTAATATGCTATTATTAATTTTAGCTGCATTTTTTCTCATTCTTTTAACAATTGCTATCTTTTTTTTGCTGCATTTTGACTATGGATCTAAAAAAGGTAAGCAAGTTCTGGTTATGGATGAGGGCAAAAGTCAGATTCATAGAATTGAATCTGGCTTTGAACATAACTTCATTGATAAAGAGCGCATACAAGAAGTACATCTTGAATTACCTAGTAAAGCTATTTCTGTTGAAACACACAAGGCTTTTGTACAAAAACCTTATAAGCACCGTAAGGGCCTTTGTGTTTTAAAGGCATTTGTTATTTTATTTGTTCCATTTGTAACATGCGGTATTTACAGTTTAACAGGCAGTCCAGGAACCAAAAGTTATTTTTTTAATGAATTAATGGATAAGGATCCACAAACGTTAAATAGGCGTGAGAAACTTGTACGTTTACAAACGCTTTTTTTTCGCACGCCCAATGATGGCAAGATAGCAGATGTTTTAGCAATCAGTTATTTTGAGGAAGGTCTTTTTCAGGATGCGGTGAATATTTATTTAGATGCACTTCGTTTAAATGGAGAGACAGCTCCACGGTTGATGGGGTATGGTCTAGCGTTGGTTGGTTATGAAGGCGGAATAATTACACAAGAAGCACAGAATGCTTTTCAAAAGGCTGCAGATTTAGCTCCAGATGATTTTTATCCTCGTTTATTTTTAGCTGATGCACTTTGTCAGGCTGGTAAGCCTGAACAGGCAGTCCATCTTTTACAAAATTTTCTCAGTACAGTGTCTAAGGATGTTTCAGGACGATCCCGTATTGAAGAAATGATAGTTCAGTTACGTAATACATGTAATTAGATGTCAAAGAAGTAAATTGGAGCAGCTTAAGGCTATTGAAACAAATGGGCTTATTGAGTAGTAAAATTAGATAAGCAAATTGATCGTGTACAGAATACTGCAAAGCTGTCTAAAAAGATGAAATATATGAATGATTAATTGTATTTATGTATATCACGTAATTTATAAAAATATTTTTTGTAAATAGGCTATGAACAGTCAATCTTTAAAAAGTCTCCCTTCACTTAAGCTTATTTTGAAAAAGCGGAAAAAAAAGCGTTTGCTACTCATTTTATTATGCCTTTTTATAATGGCAATTGCAGCAGGCTTTTTATTGTACGCAATGCGTAATGCTGCAAGTTTTTTCCGAACGCCATCTGAGATCACTAGGGAGGATATTTTAACAGGTCACTCTTTGCGTCTAGGTGGCTTTGTTGAAAAAGGGACCGTTGAGTACGGTGACAAGATAAAAGTAACTTTTTTCGTGACTGATCATTCAAAGCGCCAAAAAGTAGTGTTCAATGGTATATTACCAGATCTATTTCGTGAAGAGCAGGGTGTTATCGTAGAGGGATATTTTGACGAACAGGGGCTTTTTATAGGCACACGTGTTTTGGCAAAACATAATGAGACTTATATGTCTAAGGAAACAGCTGGTCATTTAAAAAAACGTCATAGTGTGGAAAGGGCATTTGATCGTGCTCGTTGAATTGGGTCATATTTTTTTAGCTTCAGCATTTACGGTTAGTTTATTGCAGGCTTTTTTACCTATTTTGGGTATTTTGTGGGCAGAACGCTCATTGATGCGGATAGTGGAACCGCTGGCATATATCATCTTTATATTATTGTTCTTGTCTTTTTCAATTATTGTACATGCCTATATGGTATCTGATTTTTCTGTTCTAAATGTTGTTGAGAACTCCCATTCAGAAAAACCAATGTTTTATAAGGTCATTGGTGTTTGGAGTAATCACGAAGGATCAATGTTATTATGGGTTTTAATCCTAGCTTTTTTTAGTGCATTAGTGGCATTGTTTAATCATCAACTGCCAGAAAAATTTAAAGCATTAGTTTTAAGTTGCCAAAGTTGGATTACAAGCGCTTTTCTTTTATTTATTCTTTTTTTATCCAACCCATTTGTACGTATTAATCCACCAGCATTACAAGGAAATGACCTTAATCCTCTTTTACAGGATAATGCTTTAGCAATTCATCCACCACTTCTTTATTTAGGCTATGTTGGTTTTTCAGTTTGTTTTTCTTTTTCAATAGCTGCATTAGTTACAGGATATGTCGATAAAGTTTGGGCACGTTGGGTACGGCTATGGATTCTGCTCTCATGGGTTTTTTTAACACTTGGGATTATGGTTGGTTCATATTGGGCTTATTATGAACTTGGCTGGGGTGGTTATTGGTTTTGGGATCCCGTTGAGAATGTTTCACTTATGCCTTGGCTTTCAGGAACGGCTTTCTTGCATTCTGCTATTGTCCTTGAAAAGCGAAATGCCTTAAAAAGTTGGACTTTGTTTTTAGCTATTCTTACTTTTTCTCTTTCTCTTATGGGGACTTTTCTTGTTCGTTCGGGTATTTTAATGTCTGTTCATAGTTTTGCTGTTGATCCAACACGTGGGCAGGCAATTCTTTCTATTTTGCTTTTTTTCATAAGTGGGGCTTTTTTGCTCTTTGCTTTGCGTGTACCTGTTTTGAAAATAGGTGGATTTTTTCAACCAATTTCGCGTGAAGGTTTTATTGTTTTAAATAATTTATTTCTCACCACGGCAACAGCAACAGTGTTAGTTGGTACAGTTTATCCTTATTTTATTGAAGCATTAACTGGACAAAAGATTTCCGTAGGTGCTCATTTTTTTAAACTTACATTTGGGCCTTTAATGGTGGTGCTATTATTGTTGGTTCCATTTGGGCCAATGATAGCATGGAAGCGCGGCGATTTTCTTGCAGTTTTTGAGCGGTTGTGGTTTGTTTTTGTACTAGCTTGCGTGGCCTGTTTTGTCACATTTTATACAACGTCTTGGCGTGATATTTTTGCAGCTTTGGGAGTTGGGCTTTCAATTTTTGTTGTCTTGGGTAGTTTAGCTGGTCTTTGGGTGAAGAGTGGTCATAGAAAAACACCCGTGCTGATACGAGCGAGGAGATTTTTTGGGTTGCCGTGGTCTGTTTTTGGAACTGCATTGGCACATATGGGATTAGGGGTTACATTATTTGGTATTGTTTGTGTTGCAACTTTTGAGCAAGAGCAGATGTTAACCATGCAAATAGGGGATACGGTTACAATAGCTGGTAAAACTATTCGTTTTGATGCATTACGTAATGTTGCTTTCTCAAATTATTCTGAAATGCAATTTGATTTTAAAATATATAAAAATCAGAAATCTGTGCGCAATGTAACGGCATCGAAAAGATTTTACTCAAGTAAAAATATATCAACGACAAAAGTTGGTATTAAAAGTTATGGTTTTTCTCAATTTTATGTTGAACCAGGTCGGATAGGTGATCAAGGTCTTGATGTATATATACGATGGAAACCTTACGTGATCTGTATTTGGTTTGGTGCATTGATGATGGCAATTGGTGGCTGTTTTTCCTTTTTAGGTTATTGGTTACGTATAAGGATGCATCAATGAATAATTTCCAATTTTAAATATTTTTGAAAGAGTATTGCGATGAAAAGGTTTTGCTTTTTGGCTTTTATTTTTTGTGTTATCCTTTCTCCTATACAATTTGTGATAGCAGTAGAGCCACATGAAATTTTAGAAGACCCAATACTTGAATCACGGGCTCGTAATATTTCATCACAGTTACGTTGCCCAGTTTGCTACAATCAATCGATTAATGATTCAGATGCTCCATTGGCACATGATTTACGCCTTTTAATACGTGAACGTTTAAAAGCAGGTGATAGTGATCAACAGATTATTGATTTCCTTGTTGAAAGATATGGTGAATTTATTTTATTAGAATTACCATTCAATAAAGTAACATGGTTTTTATGGTTATTTCCTCTGATATTTCTTATCATGGGTATCAGTGTTATATTTTTTCAAATAAAACGCCGTAAACGCTCAAAATTAATTGCTTTCAAAACTAAATGAATAGAGATGACTAAAATGTTATCAAAGTGAAATAAATTATATACAGAAAAGAAGTTTGGTCTGTTTAAATTAATGCTTTGTCTCTATTTATTATTATGAATTGTTGTTTGTCTAACCTTACAAAACTTTAACGATTTAGACAGAAAACGGTAAGGTCTGTTGTTTTATTACTAATTTTATAAAGACCTCAATATTACTAAATAGGAGCACACAAAATGGTTAAACCAATCTTCCGTATGATATCGCCGGCAATAGGTCTTTCTACGGTTTTAGCAAGTACAATGTTTTTGAGTGGATCAAACTTTTGGATGACAGAAGCTCATGCAGATCCTGTATTTGTTCCATCAGTGCAGCAGCAGGGGTTTGCAAATATTGTGTCTCAAGTAAAGCCTGCAGTTGTTTCAGTGCAGGTGAAGAGCAATGCAAAAAAAGAAGAGTGGTTCTTTGATGGCTTTTTTAGTGCTCCAGGTATTGATCAATTACCAGATCAACATCCTTTTAAAAAATTTTTCAAAGAGTTTTATGACCGTGGTTGGCCTAACAGTAAGCATTCTCATCGTTCGCATAAACCCCGTCCTATAGCTTTTGGATCTGGTTTTTTTATTTCATCTGATGGTTATATTGTGACTAATGATCACGTAATTTCTGATGGAACAAGCTATTCTGTTGTTCTTGATGATGGTACAGAACTTAATGCCAAACTGATTGGAACAGATTCTCGAACTGATTTAGCAGTGTTAAAAGTAGATGATAAACGAACATTCCCATATGTTGATTTTGCTGATGATTCAAAGCTTTATGTTGGCGATTGGGTTGTTGCTGTTGGTAATCCATTTGGTCTTGGTGGAACTGTAACAGCAGGGATTGTTTCAGCACGTGGACGTGATATCGGTGCTGGTATTTATGATGATTTTATTCAGATTGATGCTGCTGTTAATAGGGGAAATTCTGGTGGGCCAACTTTTAATCTTAATGGGCAAGTTGTTGGGATTAATACAGCAATTTTTTCTCCTTCTGGAGGAAACGTTGGAATTGCATTTGCTATCCCTGCAACAACAGCAAAACAGGTTGTAAAGCAGCTTATTGAAAAAGGTTCAGTTCAACGTGGTTGGCTTGGTGTTCAGATTCAACCAGTAACCAAGGAAATTTCTGATTCAGTAGGTTTAAAAGAAACCAAGGGTGCTTTAGTTACTGATCCGCTTAAAGGGCCTGCAGAAAAGGCTGGTATTAAAACAGGTGATGTGATTATTGCAGTAAATGGTGAAAAAGTTACTGATGCGCGTGATCTAGCAAGACGTATTGCACATATTAGACCGGGAGAAACAGCAGTCTTAAATGTTTGGAGATCTGGCAAAGAAGAAAAAATTAAGGTTAAGCTTGATGCAATGCCAGAAAGTGAAAATAAGAAAGAGGCTTCAAGGTCTTCATCAAGTAAGCAACAAAGTTCGAATGAAACGCTAGAAGATTACGGTTTGATTGTGACCCCTTCTGATGATAGCACAGGAATGGTTGTAAACGATGTGGATTCGGATTCAGAAGCAGCAGAGAAGGGAATTCGCCCTGGTGATGTAATTGTAACAGTTAATAATAAACCGGTCAAAAAGGTGTCTGATATTACTGATACAATTAAGAATGCGCAAAAGCTAGGACGAAATGCAATATTATTGCAAGTGCGTACAAATGATCAAAATCGTTTTATTGCTCTTCAAATTGTTAAGAAATAACGTCTGTTAACAATGGGGCAGAATTTTTATAAATTTCTGTCCCATAATTGTTTAATAAAATAATTGGAGAAGCGTTTTATGAAGATACTTGTCATTGAAGATGATCGTGAAACAGGACGTTATCTTGAAAAAGCGTTTTTGGAAGTAGGATATACAGCTGATATTGCTTGTGACGGGGACACAGGTTATTCTTTGGCTGAAACAGGCAATTATGATGTTATGGTTGTTGATCGGATGCTCCCATATCGTGATGGTTTGTCCATTGTTTCTGAATTACGTGCCAAAGGTAATGAAACGCCCGTTCTTATTCTTTCTGCTTTAGGGCAAGTTGATGATCGTGTAACGGGTTTACGTGCAGGAGGTGACGATTATCTGACAAAGCCTTATGCATTTTCAGAGCTTCTTGCACGTGTTGAAGTATTGCAACGACGGAAAAGTCCTAAAGAAGCAGAAACTGTTTATTGCGTAGGCAATCTTGAGCTTGATCGGTTAGCGCATACAGTAAAACGTGGTGGAATAAATATCATATTACAACCACGCGAATTTCGTTTGCTTGAATATTTAATGCGGTATGCTGGTCAGGTTGTTACACGCACTATGCTTTTGGAAAATGTTTGGGATTATCATTTCGATCCACAAACAAATGTAATTGATGTTCATATATCTCGCTTAAGAGCAAAAATTGAAAAAGACTTTGATATTCCACTTTTACATACGGTACGTGGAGCTGGATATATGCTAAAGGCTCCAGACAAAACAATATGAACCGTTTAATCAATATAATGCGCACAACTGCTCTAAGGCTTTCTGCACTTTATATTTTATTGTTTAGTTTGGTTGCAGCTGGTCTTTCTATTTATATGACAGCATTTGCTGTCTCATTATTAACAGATCAAACTGAACAAGCTTTACGTGAAGAATTAAGGAATATTGAAAGCGCTTATAATTATGGTGGGTTGTCTTTATTAATGCGTACTATTGATTATCGTTCGCGACAACCTGGGGCTTTTCTTTATCTTGTTACTGATCCTATGGGGCGTATTTTAACAGGCAATGTTGCGCGTATTGAACCTGGTTTACTTAAATATAATGGCTTTCTTTCGGATTCTTTTTTATATTCACGTTTTGGAGAACATGGCAAAACAAGTGAGCATCGTGCTTTAGCAGTTGTTGTTGATTTACCAAATGCTATGAAACTTCTTGTTGGACGGGATTTAGATGAACCAGAACGTTTTGCAAAGGTTATTCGTAAAGCTGTGGTGATTGCTCTTATAGCAATGGTTGGAGGGGCTTTGCTAATATGGTTTTTTGTTGGCAGACGGGCGTTGCAGAGGATTGATCGTGTCACGGCTGCATCACAACATTTAATGGATGGTGATTTTAGTGAGCGCTTACCTGTTTCTCAAGCAGGTGATGAGTTTGATCGACTATCAGCTAATCTCAATGTTATGTTAGATCGTATTGAAGAATTAAATATTGGTCTACGTCAGGTATCAGATAATATTGCTCATGATCTTAAGACGCCGCTAACACGTCTTAGAAATCGCGCTGAAGAGGCGCTGTCAGGGCAAAAGACAGAGCTTGAATATCGGCAAGCGCTGGATGATGTTATTGCTGAATCAGATCAACTTATTCGTACTTTTAATGCTATTTTGATGATTTCCCGCATTGAAGCGAGCAGTTCTGTTGCGCATCTTGAACCCATGAATGTGAAGTTAATTCTTGAAGATGCGGTTGAACTTTATGAACCTTTTGCTGAAGAAGCGGGTATTTTGCTTCGATTAGGGCATGTATTTGATAAAGAGGTCAGGCTCAATCGTGAGCTTATTGCACAATCGATTTTTAATCTCATTGATAATGCAATCAAATATGCACCTAGTGGTGAAAAAAATACAGAAATTTCTTTATCAATGGAATGCCGTGGCGAATGTTTGCTCGTTGTGGTTAGTGATAATGGTCCGGGAATTGCAGAAGATAAGCGTGAAAAAGTAACAGAACGGTTTGTTCGTCTTGAGAAAAGCCGCACACAGCCTGGTTGTGGTATTGGTTTAAGTATAGCAAAAGCTGTTATGAAATTTCATGGGGGAGAGCTGTTACTTGAAGATGCAAACCCAGGGCTTAGAGCTGTTTTGATGTTCCCTTAATATTTGTTTATTTCTCATTACCTTATTTGATGTGTGTAAGACTGTTTTTCTAAGTCTATAATGTAAATACAATAAACGAAACTCAAAATGCTTCCTCAAGGAAATGTAGATGAAAAAAGCTTTTTTAAAAACACAGCTTCTCTCTTTACGTCCACTTGATGAAAGTGGTTCTCAATGGTTGAAGGATATTACAGAACAAGCAAGAAAAGAAAATTTAGAATCATTGGTTTCCTATATTACAGTTGGGGGAGAACAGGTTGACTTCATTAGTGCAGTTATGACTTTATCTCCTTTTTTGCGTGGAGCTTTGATTGCCAATCCATCTTATCTTAATTCCTTATTGGACGTTGATATAGAAACAAGGCTTAGCAAAATTATAGAAGATATTGCAGCTATCGATAGAGTTGAAGATATTCATGAAGCTTCATTAATGGCGGCTTTAAGACGCAAGAAAAAAGAAGCACATGTTCTTATCGCTTTAGCTGATTTAAGTGGTATTTTTACTTGCGCAGTATCATGTATGTGGTTAACCCGCTTGGGTGAAGCGGCTTTGGGTGCGGCTTTACGTTTTCTTTTAAGGGAAGCACATGATCATGGAAAGATTAATTTGCTTAATCGTGACAATCCAGAACAAAATTGTGGTTTGATTATTTTAGGTATGGGAAAGTTTGGTGCAGGAGAACTTAATTATTCTTCTGATATAGATCTTATTATTTTTATTGATGACACGTTGCCTCAGATTAGTGATTTTTGTGAAAGTGTCGATATATTCTCTAAAATAGTACGTCGATTGATTCATATCATTCAAGCTCGCACTGCTGATGGATATGTTTTTCGGCTTGATTTGCGACTTCGTCCTGATCCGGGTTCAACGCCTTTAGCATTACCGGTAGGAGCAGCTTTGCGTTATTATGAAGGACGTGGACAAAATTGGGAACGTGCAGCTATGATTAAAGCACGTCCGGTGGCAGGTGATATTATTGCAGGTTTTAATGTACTGAAAGATCTTTCACCTTATATATGGCGAAAATATTTAGACTATGCTGCTATTGCTGATATTCATTCTATCAAACGTCAAATCCATGCGTATAAAAATTATGGTCAGATTGCTGCTTTTGGCCATAATATAAAATTGGGAAGAGGTGGTATTCGTGAGATTGAATTTTTTGTTCAGACACAACAGTTAATTGCAGGTGGACGCTTTCCTCAATTGCGTGGACGTGAGACAGTTGCAATGTTGAAAGAACTTCATAATCTTGGTTGGATTGGTAAGGAAACTAGAGATAGTCTTATAAAAAGTTATGCTTTTTTACGTAATGTTGAACACCGTATTCAAATGTTTGCAGATGAGCAAACGCATATTTTACCAGAGGATGTTTCTCAATTCACTAGCGTTGCATATTTGATGGGGTATAAAAAGAAAGACTGCTTTATTAGTGATTTATTAGAAACACTTAAAATAGTTGAAAAACATTATGCAGCGTTATTTGAGCATGAACAAGAACTTGGCTTGGAAATTGGTAATTTAGTTTTTACAGGTGAAGAAGATGATCCCGAAACACTTATCACATTAAGTCGTTTAGGTTTTGAAAGGGCTAGTGATATTTGTCGTATTATGCGCACGCTGCATTGTGGGCGTTATAAAGCCACTCAATCTGCTGAAGCACGTGAAAGGCTAACGGAACTTACACCAGCACTTTTGAAAGCTTTCGGTGCTACTAAAAGAGCTGATCAGGCGATGTTGCGTTTTGATAGTTTTTTGCAAGGTTTACCTTCAGGGATTCAACTTTTTAGTTTATTGCAGTCTAATCCATCTCTTTTGAATATGTTGGTACGTATTATGGGAGCAGCTCCGCGCCTTGCGGAAATTATTACACGTAAACCGCATGTTTTTGATGGAATGCTAGATCCAACAATTTTTTCAGAATTACCGACAAAAGCTTATCTAGAAAATCAAATTAATTATTTCCTTGAGGGTGTAACTGCTTATGAAGATATTCTGGATCGTTTAAGAATTTTTGCAGATGAACAACGTTTTTTGATTGGTATCCGGCTTTTGAACGGTACAATTACAGGAGATAAAGCAGGCTTTGCTTTTACTACACTTGCAGATCTTATGATTGCAAAAACGATTGCTGTTGTTCAAGAAGAATTTTCTCGTTGTCATGGTCATGTTAAAGGAGGACGTATTGGCATATTAGGTATGGGTAAGCTTGGAAGCTGTGAATTAACTGCAGGTTCAGATGTCGATCTTATTGTGCTTTATGATCATGATGAGGACGCAGAAAAATCTGATGGAGAAAAGCCTCTTTATGTTTCCCAATATTATACTCGTCTAACACAACGTTTTGTTTCTGCTTTATCTTCTTCTACAGGTCAAGGTGTCCTTTATGCGGTTGATTTACGATTGAGACCATTGGGCAATAAAGGGCCTGTTGCTGTTTTTTTTGAAGTTTTTGCAAAATATCAGCGTAAGGAAGCATGGATATGGGAACATCTTGCTTTAACCCGAGCACGGGGTATAGCTGGCGATGCTGATTTTTTACAAAAATTAGAAAATGAGGTTCGTGCAATTATTGCACTTCCTCGCGACAAGAAAATGATAGCAAAAGAAGTACGTGAAATGCGTGCTTTAATTGAGCAGAAGAAACCACCAAAAAATCGATGGGATTTAAAAACTATACCTGGTGGAATTATGGAGCTTGAATTTATTGCTCAATATGCTCTTATAACTCATATGATTGAATTCCAGATTGGAACGACGACTGCTGATATTCTTTCTCATTTACCGAAAAGTTTTCTTGATCAATCACTTATTTCTGAATTACATCACGCTTATTGCCTTTATACAAATTTGAGTCAAATTATACGTCTTTGCTTAAATGATTATCTTAATCCTGATGATATGCCGCCTGGACTAGGTGATCTCTTATTACATAGCGTTGGTGAGCCTGATTTGCTGCGCGTTGAGAAACTTATTGAAGAAACAGGCCAATTGGTACATTCAATTTTTACACAGGTGTTTAAAGATTGAATACGCTTTATCATAAAATCATAAAATTTCCATTTTGTTAGAAGATTAAATTGTACAAAGTGTTAACTCAATTCTCGAAAAACATTCATGATAGGGCTTAAGAACAAGAATTCGCAAGATGCGATTGTTGTTATCTTAAAAGAGACATCAATAGGGGTTCTCTTAATTGCAAAATCTCGCAAAGGTATTTGTAATATAGCTTTAGGCGATACTGCCGGACAGTTATTACAGGAATTGAAAATAACCAATGTGCAATACAATATTGATGACAATATATTAAATAGAGAAATTGCGCATATTATAGCAATGGTGGAAACTCCTAAATTGGTAGAACATCATGATTTACAATTAGATATTAAAGGTACGGCTTTTCAGCAAAAAGTGTGGAGTGCATTATGTGAAGTACAGTGCGGGGAAACGGTCTCTTATAAAGAATTAGCGCAACATATCGGTATGCCGAAGGCTGTTCGTGCGGTTGCAAATGCGTGTGCACATAATAAGTTGGCATTAGTCATTCCTTGCCATCGTGTGATATACAAAAATGGCGCTATTGCAGGTTATCGTTGGGGTATTCAACGAAAACAAATTTTGCTCCATCGAGAACGGCAAGAATATTTTGTTTGAAAATTTTAATTTTGTTGAATTGGCATTGTAATAGTTACAGTTGTACCTTTTTCTTCTTTAGAAGTAATTTCAAGTTTTCCTTTGTGTAGTTTAACGAGAGAACGAGAAATAGCTAACCCAAGGCCTGAGCCGGTATGAGTTTTGGTAAATTGATTTTCAACTTGTTCAAAGGGTTGCCCAAGTTTTTTGATTGCTGCTTGAGGAATACCAACTCCTGTATCTTTTATTTTAAAGATAAGGTTATTTTCTTTCTGGAAGGCACAAACATCAATATTGCCACCAGAAGGTGTAAACTTAACGGCATTGGAAATAAGATTAAGGAAAATCTGTCTTATAGCACGGCAATCAACTTCAGCATGAAGTTTTGGTGCAATATTCTCTGTAACGGAAACCTTTTTTTCTTGTGCTTGTGGGGTAAGTGTTCGAACTGCTTCACTGATGATTGGTCCAAGATCAATGTTTTTACAATCAAGAGTAAATCTTCCAGCTTCGATTTTTGACATATCGAGGATATCATTGATGAGAGTTAAAAGATGAGTTCCTGAATTGTGAATATCACGCATATATTCTTTATAGCGTTGTGAACCAAGAGGACCAAAGGTAGATTGCAACATGATATCTGAAAAACCAAGAATAGCGTTAAGAGGGGTACGTAATTCATGGGATATATTGGCTAAAAATTCTGATTTAGCTTTATTAGCACTTTCAGCTCGCTCTTTTTCTGCTTGCAGACTTTTGTTCAGTTTTTCAACCTCTGTTGCACGTTGCTGGGCATTTCCTCGTGCACGTTTGAGTTCTTGAATGAAAGAAAAAAGGCTTTTTTCGCTGTTTTTAAATTTTTCTTGCTGTTGTTTAAGTTCGGAAATGTCAGTACCAGTGCAAACAAGCCCTCCATCTTGTGTACGCCGTTCATTAATTTTGAGCCAGCATCCATCTGCGGTTTGGCGAATACTGGTTAGGTTACCAGTTCCATCTTCTTTGAGGAGATATTCACTAATAGCAGGACGTGCCATAGCTTCAACAGTTGCACGTTGAATGCCTGATTGCAGCATTTGTTTGGGGATAGCTGCATATTCGCAAAATTTGCTATTGGACATAACTAAACGCCCTTCAGAATCCCACAATACAAAAGATTCTGAAATATTTTCAATAGCATCGCGAATACGAAGATCAGCTTGTGCTGTTTGTTCAGCAAGTTGACGTTGTTCGCTAATATCGAAGGAAATACCAACTAAATGAGGCTCTTCTCCTTCAGTAACTTCAGCACGAAAACGCATCCATATATAATGACCATCAGCATGACGCATGGGAATATTAATATCGATGTGTTTTTTTTCACCGCTCATTAATTCCTGAGCAAGATCAAAGAAATTAGTATCAGTTGGGTTGATGATGGCAGTAATTTGAGAAATTGACAGCAATGCATCTTGAGGCACATAACCAAGCATTTCATACATGGCTCGTGACCAATATACTCGACCGCTTGCCATATTCCAATCCCACAATCCACAACGTCCACGCATCATTGCCATATCGATACGGTTTTGATTTTTTTCTGAAACCAGATCCATATTATGTGCGCGTGAAACTTGGTTATAATATGCATAAAGAAGAGCCAGTATAATACCGGTGGTTCCTATGAATAAGGTCATATTTAATGAGAAGATTTTACGCCATTCCATATAGATGTCGTGTGTTTTCTCACTCATAAATACGCTATATTGACTATTTTTTGTTTGGCTGAGTAAAGCTAAGGCAGGTTCTGTTCCTATTTTGATTTGTGTAGCGCCAGTGTGCTGTTTAAGAGACTCTAAAGCGGCATTTTCAGAGATGAAATTTTTTAAAGGTTTTCCTAAGATTACCTCTGAACTAGATGAAGCTAAAACATTTTCATTTTGATCGACTATAGCGATTATAGTATTGGTATTGACAAGGTTTTGGTTACGCAGATCAACAAGGATATCTTCTAAATGACTATGAGAAAGGCTGGTAGTTTTTCCTTGCTTGGTAATGGTAGATAAGTCACGATCAATCGTATTTACGATGTGAGCAGCTAATAGATTCATTGTAGAGCGCGTATCTTTATCAATTGTATGGCGTAAGTCATAAATTGACACAAAGCGGACTGCTGCTAACACAATGAGAAAAAGAATGATGATAAACGGAATAGACCGACGTAGCCAAGGCTCAATCGATAAAAGTTTTTTATGAATTGAACCAGAAAGTAAATCAATATACGCTTCCTGTGCCTTGCGATTTTGAACGCTCGGCTTTGAATCGGAATATATTCCTGTGGGCGCATTATATACGTCCAATTTCTCCATTTCTGGTTCCTCTAATCATGAATAATATGACTGGAAAACTATTTCTGTACTCATAACAAACCAGTGGGTACAGTGAATCAAAACAGGAGTCTTCTGTCTAGTCTTTTTTTTAGGAGAAAGTAATTTTACTGCTATGAACGTAAATTATTGACTATTGAAAACGCTTTAATATTGCTCATAAACAAGCTTGCACGACTTGTTTATGAGCTTACCTTTATTGAATAGATATTTCTAATTTATCTTCAAAACATCTTATAATATATTGATTATAAATATATTTTAATTGAGCATACGATTAATGATATCTGCTACATCACTTGACAATTTAGGTGCTGCTGCAATTGTTTTTAATGCAGTTTCAAGTTTCTGCTGCCGAATGGGCTCCCATTGTCGCCAAGAGCGCATAATTGTTAATAATCTCGAAGAAAGCTGTGGATTCTTTTTATCAATTTCTAAGATGATTTGGCAAAGGAAATGATAAGCTGCTCCATCAACTCTATTAAAACCTGTTTGGTTTCCTGCTGCAAAGGCACCAATCAGGGCACGAACTCGATTAGGATTATCCTTTGAAAAGAGCGGATGTTTCATAAGTTTTTGAATCTGACTAAGTGTTGCCTCTCCAGCAACCATTGCTTGAATAGAAAACCATTTATCCATAACCAAAGGATCGTGACGATATCGGTTTTCAAAATCATTTAAGGCGTCTTGTGCTTGTTTACTTTCATTAAAGTGTTGCACTAAAATCGTTATGCTGGCCACGCGGTCAGTCATGTTATCAGCCATTGCATATTGTGTGGCAGCACGGTCTGGTTTGTTTTCTGCAATAGAAAGATAGTCTAATATAACATTGCGTAATGCTCGTTTTCCAATTTGTGCAGTGTTTGGTGAATAGGGCTCTTTTATCTCCATCTGCGTGTAGATTTTTGTTAAGAGTTCTTGATGAGTGTGTGCGATAGAAGCTAAAAATTGATTACGCACGTGATGAATACGATCTGGATCGACATTTTCAGCAAGTGTGCGAGCAAGTTCAACTTCGTTAGGTAAGCTTAAGCAAAATGCACGAAATTCAGGTTCAAGATTTTCATCTTTAACGATAATTTCGATGAGTTCTAGCAAATTAGAGGGCATGCCACTCTTTTCTAGCGTTTTATCTTTAATTACTTGAATAAGGGCTTGCGTTATCAAATGGTTGAGTGATTGCCAGCGATTAATTTGATTACTATCGTTTTTAGCAAGAAAGATCAGTTCATCTTCATTGAATGGGGTTTGTAAAGTAATAGGGGCAGAAAAATTTCTGAGAAGTGATAAAATAGGCTTTTCACTCAATCCTTTTAATGTAAAGGTCTGAGTTTCTTGAGATAGTATCATAACATCTGCTTGAATATTTGCATCAGATTCATAAGTTAATTCTTCTCCCTTATGCCCCAGTAAACCAAAAGCGATAGGAATGAGCATAGGTTTTTTTTCGTTTTGTTGTGGTGTTGCTGGAATATGTTGTTTTGCATGAATCTTTAAAACGCCATTGTTATAATCACTATCGATTTTCACATGAGGCGTACCAGCTTGTTCATACCACAACATAAATTGTGAAAAATCTTTACCAGAGACTTCAGCAAAACAGGCGATAAAATCCTCAATAGTGCATGCTTGTCCATCATGGCGTTGAAAATAGAGATCCATACCTTTACGAAACAGAGTAGGGCCTAAAATAGTGTGCACCATGCGGACCACTTCTGCTCCTTTCTCATAGATAGTCGTAGTATAAAAATTGTTGATTTGACTATATTGACGAGGTCGTACAGGATGAGCCAATGGACCAGCATCTTCAGAAAATTGTGTAGCTTTCAGAGTTTTTATGTTTTCAATTCGCTGTAGGCTGCGTACATTTTGATCTGCAGAAAATTCCTGATCACGATAAACAGTTAATCCTTCTTTTAAACAGAGCTGGAACCAATCACGGCACGTAATACGATTTCCCGTCCAATTGTGGAAATATTCATGTGCAATAACACGCTCAACATTTCGGTAATCATGGTCAGTTGCTGTTTCATGGTCTGCAAGGACATATTTATCATTAAAAATGTTTAATCCTTTATTTTCCATTGCACCCATATTGAAATCTGAGACAGCAACAATATTGAAAACATCAAGATCATATTCGCGTCCAAAGTACTGCTCATCCCAACGCATGGAGCGCTTGAGTGCATCCATCGCATAGATTGCTCGTTTTGTTTTTCCTTTTTCTACATAGATGCCAAGTTTGACACGTCGTCCAGATTCCGTGGTAAAATGATCTTCTAACTCATCAAGATCTCCACCAACTAGAGCAAAGAGGTAGGATGGTTTCGGATAAGGGTCTTCCCAAATAGCAAAGTGACGGTTGTTATCAAGGGTTCCTGTTTCAACAAGGTTACCATTAGAAAGCAAGATAGGAATTGTGTGAGAATCTGCTTCAATTCTTACTGTATAAGTGGAAAGAACATCTGGGCGGTCATAAAAATAAGTAATACGGCGAAAACCTTCCGCTTCACACTGTGTGCAATAAACACCGTTTGAAAGGTAAAGCCCCATGAGTTTGCGGTTATTTTCAGGGTTTAATTCTGTAACCAATTGCAATGTAAAAGGAGAAGTAGGTGGAGTTGTAATTTCCAGATATGAAGGGGTGCTTTTGTAAGCATTATCGGCTAATTTTTCATCATTTATGGCAACAGAAATTAATGTAAGTTCATCACCAGAAAGTACCAAAGGTGTTAATTTTTTTATATTTTCACGAGGCTCAATCAGCAATGTTGCTGTAACACGAGTTTTTGTTGGTTCCAAGCAAAAATCAAGCTGCGTTTTGGGTATAGCGTAAGGTGTGGGCTGATAATCTTCCAAACGATAAGTGGGAATAGTTGGTTGTTTCATAATTTTTTCCTTATTGTATTTGGGAATATGAGTAATTAAGCGTTTATGTTTTAAAAGAAGGAAGATCAATAAGTTATAAAAGATTATTGAGACGGTCTTTTACTTCTAGAAAATCCATCCATGTAAGCTTTTTTTGACTAGGGGTTCGTAAAAGATAAGCAGGATGAAAAGTTGGCATAACAGGTATTTTAACGTTATTTGCGCTCTCATAGATTTGCCATTTTCCCCTTATGCGTATAATTCCGCCTTGAGCCCCCGTAAGAAATTGTGCAGCAGTTCCTCCTAGCGCAATAAGAACACGAGGGTTAGCTAGCTCAATTTGCCGTTCAATAAAGGGGCGACATAATGCAACCTCTCTTGGTGTTGGTGTGCGATTTCCAGGTGGGCGCCATGGAATAGTGTTTGCTATGTAAACATTTTTTCTTGTTAGACCAATGGATGCCAATATTTTGTTAAGTAGCATTCCTGCTTTTCCAACAAACGGAATTCCTTGTATATCTTCGTCTCGTCCTGGTGCTTCTCCTATGAGCATAAGTGGACTTCCTGCTGTTCCATCTGAAAAACAGGTGTTTTTAGCTGTCAGTTTTAATGAGCAACCATTAAAGGCGAGGAGGGCAGATTTTAATTCGTCAAGTGTATGGGCATTTTTTGCCATCTCTATGGCTGAGAGCGTGTCATGTATTTTATTGTCAAGGTTATGCGGTTGTTTGTTATGCAGTTTTATGGGTTGGGAAGTTTGTTTATGATGGCTAATATCAACTGCTTGTTTTGATTTTTGCTCTAAAATAGCAGATTGGCTAAAACGGTCAATTGGCGTATCGTTAAGCGCAGCATCTACACCACTTTCTTTATAAAAGCTTAATAGTTCTTTATATGAGATTAAACATTGAGTTTGTTCTGACATTTCGCTTTTTTACTTGTAACCAATCCATTAATGGATAAACCAAGCAGAATTATTCTTCAAGCTTTATAATGTATTTTATTACGAATGAAGGTATAGTAATATTGTTTGATGATTTCTTAGAAACTGGCCTTAATGAAATTATAAGATTCAATAATTGAAGTTCATAGTTTTTCTTTGGTGTACAAATGACTGGAACTTTTATCTATGCCCTTATTGATACACAGGTTTTCTGTATGATTTATGCGATGTGAAAGATGTAAGGGTAATTTTATATTTTGTATTTGTTAAAAGCGCGTGATGGATCATTTCAATGTATTTATATGTTTTAGTATCATGCGATTACTCTAAAACCAGTTATTTTATTCCATTATAGGCAGGTCTCACGTGATATAAAAGGATTAAAACAATTTTTAAAAGAAATAGAATGGTGTTTAAAATTTTAATGCTCTTTTTGAGAGTGATTTAAAAGTAATGTGTAAAGGTATTCTTTTGATTTTTTTACGGCTGTCGTTATAGATTTGTTGAATGCCAAATGTGCAGCAATAGCACTTGAAAGGATACAACCTGTTCCACGCATTCCTCCTTTTAAACGTGGAGCAGAAATATTTATTGCTTGAGTTTTATCAATTAAAATGTCGGTTGCAAAAGTGCCATGTGCGTGTCCACCTTTTATCAATATATAGCGTGGACCAAATGAAAGAAGTTTTTTGGCTTGTTGTATTGCCTCTTCACAATTAGAAGCTAAAGGACTTTGGCTAAGAAGCGCTAGTTCTTCCATATTAGGTGTTAAAAGTTCAATGTGAGGAAGCAGTTTATTAAGCATAATTTCTGTAGTTTTTTCTGTTGTAAGTTTTCCCCCTGATGAGGCAATAAGAACAGGATCAAAAACAACTGGAATATGGGAGTAGTCTTCTAATACATTGCAGATTTCCACTATAATTTCTTGAGTGCCTATCATTCCGATTTTGATTGCGCGTATAGGATTGGCTTCTAGGGCCACTCGCATTTGTGCGCCAACAAATTCTCCACTCATGGGTACAATTTTGGCAACGTGGTTGTCATCTTGCACATTAACACAGGTGATTGCTAAACTTGCTTTTGTTTGAAAATATGCAGCTGTCTCTATATCGCGAACAATGCCAGCACCACCTGTTGGATCAGTACCAGCAACAATAAGAATAGAAGGAATTAACGCCATTTTTGAGTTACCTTCATCCACTGTTGGGTGCGCTCTTCTGGTTTTTTATGTAAAATAATATCAGTTACAACAGCAGCACTATTAGCCCCTGCTTCCAAAATATCAATTGCGCGTTCTGGTGTTAAACCACCAATGCCAACTAAAGGCAAAGCTCCAATCCGTTTTTTCCATTGTTTGATTTTTTCTAATCCTTGTGGAGCCCATTTCATTTTTTTTAAGATTGTCGGATAAATCGGACCAAGTGCAATATATTCAGGAGAAACAGACATACTAATATCTAACTCATGTTCATCATGAGTACTAAGACCAAATTTAATACCATTTTTACGGATTGCAGGAATGTCAGCGTTGCATAAATCTTCTTGTCCAAGATGAATAAAATCGCACTTTTCATCAATTGCTATTTTCCAATAATCATTAATGATTAATTGTGCTCCAAATTTATCGCATATATTTTTTGCTCGTTTTATATGGTGGTTTATTATTTCTATATTTTTGTTTTTCATACGTAATTGTATCAGTTTAACCCCGAGAGGAACCAAGCGTTCAACCCAATCGGCATTGTCAACGATGAGATAAAACGGATCAAGTTTCATGAAAATACTGCTTGCCCAATAACTGGTGTTGAAGGCACAGCTACATTGCGTGCTTCAAGGATTCCTGCTTTGTACCCCATACGTCCTGCTTTAATAGCGTGAGAAAATGCTTCAGCCATTAATACAGGGTCACCTGCTTTGGCAACAGCGGTGTTGAGCAATACTGCATCATAACCAAGTTCCATAGCAATAGCAGCGTGCGATGGTCGCCCAATGCCGGCATCAATAACAAGAGTAAGATCAGGCAAGTAAGCACGGATAGAACGCAATCCGTCAGTGTTACAGGGGCCTTTGGCAGATCCAATAGGAGCACACCAAGGCATAATGACACGGCAGCCAGCTTCTAAGAGTTTTTCAGCTACAATGAGATCATCTGTTGTATAAGCAAAAATTTGAAACCCTTCGTTGTTTAGAATTTTTGCTGCTTCAACTAAGGCAAAAACATTTGGCTGTAATGTATCCGAATTGCCAATAACTTCGAGTTTAATCCAAGATGTCTTAAAGAGATCTCGTGCTAATTGGGCTGTGGTAACAGCTTCTTTAACAGTGTAACAGCCAGCAGTATTAGGAAGTACTGTTACGTTAAGTTCTTTTAAAAATTGCCAAAATTGTCCGCCTTGTTTTCCGCCTGCAGTTTCTCGACGTAATGAAACTGTCACAATTTCTGTATTAGATTTACGAATGGCTTCACGAAGAATTGCTGGTGAAGGATATTGAGCTGTTCCCAATAAAAGGCGGGAAGAAAACTGAAAGCCATAAAAATTCAACATAAGTTTCAACCTCCTTGCATTGGGCTTAGAATTTCAATTCTATCTCCTTCATGCAAAACAAATTGATTTCGTGCATCTGCAGGAACAACTTCGGAATTTACAGCGGTTGCTAGCCAATTTCCTTCATAACCTAATTCTTCAAGAAGTAAATTAAGGTAAGTTACTTCTGTTTTGAGCATTTGACCATTGACAAATATTTGCATGCTTTATTCCAATGCTAGTTTTACTGCTTGTTTTGCCATTTCTGGAGACAAAAGAAAACCATGTCTATAAAAACCATTAATAGAAATATGATTACCGTGTCTATTAACGCAAGGTAAATTATTAGGATAGCATGGACGTACACCGACGCCAGATTCTATAATTTCTGCTTCTGCAAAAGCAGGATGCAAAGTATAGGCAGCATTAAGAAATTCCATCATTGATCTTGCCGAAATTGCACCATTAAAGTCACTTTCAATCATTGTCGCTCCAACCATAAAAATGTTATCTTCTCGGGGAACGATATAGAGAGGAATACGCGGATGAAGAAGACGAATGGGGCGAGAAATTTGAATATCTGTACTGCGTATTAAAAGCATTTCCCCGCGTACTCCCCGTATATTTTTGTCTGTTCCTAAACGCGCTATTCCTGTTGCATCAATAATGATGTCAAAATTCTTTTCAGGTACTCCTATATCAGCAAAACATGCTCCGTTTTTTATGAGGGTTTCTTTTAAAATAATCAGTGCTTTACGGGGATCAATATGTGCTTCATTTTCATAAAAAAGTGCATAATTAAAACGTTCTGCAAGATCAGGTTCAAGATGCGCTATTTCTGAGCCTTCTATAGTTTTGTGATTATTGGTGCGCACTGAAAATCGTTTAAGTTCTGTTATATCTCGTGTGGGTGCAATGACTAAAGTGCCTTTTTGTATCACAATTTCGGGAAGTATTTCTTTCCACCATTGTAAACCTTGTATGCCAAGATCTTCAACAATTGGTTCAGAGCTTTCCCTTTCACAATAAGGCGCTAGCATACCTCCTGCATACCAGCTTGCAGTTCCTATAGGGGAATGGGGGGGAGCAGATACAGTAACAGTTGCGCCTTTTTGTTGTAACATAAAGGCAACTGTTAAACCGCCTACACCTGCACCTTTTACAAGAATATTTTTCAACCGTTTACTATTTCTTTTTTTGTAGGAACAGCTTCTATATAGAGATCACCGTTCTTTCGATATTGTTCGGCCATGGCGACCATGCCTTCATCTTTCACTTTTTTTGTTTCTACTGCGTCACGGATATCATGAGAAATGCGCATTGAGCAGAACTTTGGTCCACACATAGAACAAAAATGGGTTAATTTATGTGCTTCTTTGGGGAGAGTTTCATCATGAAAAGCACGTGCTGTGTCTGGATCAAGTGAGAGATTAAATTGATCATACCACCGGAAATCAAACCGTGCACGTGAAAGAGTGTCATCACGCATTTGAGCTCTAGGAAGGCCTTTGGCAAGATCAGCAGCATGTGCAGCAATTTTATAAGTGATAACACCAGTTTTTACATCATTTTTGTCAGGTAGTCCTAGATGCTCTTTAGGTGTTACATAGCAAAGCATGGCAGTTCCAAACCAACCGATCATAGCAGCTCCAATTGCTGATGTAATATGGTCATATCCAGGGGCAATGTCAGTTGTAAGGGGGCCTAAGGTATAAAAGGGTGCTTCATGACAAAGAGCTAGTTGCTGTTCCATATTTTCTTTAATTTTATGCATTGGCACATGACCAGGTCCTTCGATCATAACTTGTACGTCTTTTTCCCATGCAATTTTTGTTAACTCTCCTAAAGTTTTCAACTCAGCAAATTGAGCTTCATCATTAGCATCAGCAATAGAACCAGGACGCAATCCATCACCCAATGAAAGAGAAACATCATATGTGCGTGCAATGTCACAAATTTCATCAAAATGTTCATATAAAAAATTTTCTTTGTGGTGATACAAACACCACTTAGCCATAATAGATCCCCCACGTGAAACAATACCTGTTACGCGATCAATAGTAAGCGGAATGAAAGGTAATCTTACTCCTGCGTGAATAGTAAAATAATCAACACCTTGTTCTGCTTGTTCAATGAGGGTATCGCGAAAAATATCCCATGTTAAATTTTCAGCAATACCGTGCACTTTTTCGAGTGCTTGGTAAATTGGAACGGTTCCAATGGGAACTGGAGAATTTCGAATAATCCACTCACGAATATTATGGATATTACGCCCTGTTGAAAGATCCATGACTGTATCTGCTCCCCAGCGAATGGCCCAAACCATTTTTTCAACTTCTTCTGCCATAGATGAAGTGACTGCTGAATTGCCGATATTAGCATTAATTTTAACACGAAAGTTACGCCCAATAATCATTGGTTCGCATTCTGGATGATTGATATTTTTAGGAATAATAGCTCGTCCGCAAGCAATTTCATTGCGCACAAATTCTGCAGTATAGATTTCTGGTATTGATGCACTAAATGCCTTATTATTTAATGCTGTTTTTTGTTGGTCTTGTTCTGTTAGACCTTCATTTTCACGGATAGCAACATATTCCATTTCTGCAGTAATAATACCGGCACGTGCATAAGCCATCTGTGTAATTGTTTTTCCATTTTTTGCACGCAAAATAGGCCGTTTTTGTTCAAAAGCTGGTGTAAGGTTGTTATCGTGAGTATAGCCATTATCTTCAGGTTTGACTAATCGAGCAGGATAAGATTCAGTGTCAGCACGTTCAGATAGCCAAGGTTCACTGATTGCAGGAAGTCCTTTAGTGATATCAATGACAGCATCTTTATCGGTATAGGGCCCTGAAGTATCGTAAACGTTTAAAGATTTTTCATTACAACCATCTGTCAGTGAAATCTCGCGTAATGGTACACGCACATTAGCAAAGAGAGAACTTTGTTGATAAATTTTGCGTGAGGCGGGAAAGGGACTGCAACTAACTGATGGAGTGTTTTTTTGCACAAACTTTTTCCTTATAAATTCATAATTAAAAAACGCATTGCAGGATTAACAAAAATGTATTCAACTAATAAGGTGCACTTTAGTGAGGTTGTATACAATATCACTTTACCCCCAACACGTATTATCTAATCAAGCTCTGAAGATTTCATTGTGAGAAAGCCAATAAAAACTTTTATATATTTGCTTATAATATTCCAACCATAATCAGAGCATTTTATTTCCTAATTATGATCAGCTTAAATGTTTATGTTGTCAATCGCAAAGATGTGTTCTCAACGATTTTAGAATATTTTGGAAGGATGAAGGCAAAAATCATTGCAAATAATTAGCCAATAACATTAAGCATTCTTTCAAAAAGCAGCATAAAGAATGTCTTATCATTAATTCACTCACTATAATATCCAACGTAAAAGATAGAATATTGGTTATTGCTACGTACTCGTGACATATTCCTTAAAGTTCAACAATGATTGGGGTTAAGAGCCAGCAGGGCACAATACGTTTGCTAGGCAATATTAGAATAGTGACTTGTTATTTTGAGGAATATAGTTGCCACTCCATAAGTACATATCCTCAAATATCAGAAAGGCTATTAAAACTCATAAATTTATTATTAGGTTTTTAAATGGCTGTTATTGATAGATAGTCTCGACCTGTGAAAATATGCAGATAAAACTCTTAACGGTAGATCAAGATTTTAAATTAGCATTTAAAGGCATTCACACGATCTTAATAAGAAACTATATTATAAGGAATTGCATTGGCGATCAAAATTTGCACTTAATTTCTTATGACTTATATAGAAGCTGAGATGTATATTTATCAATACGCTATCGAATTAATTCGTATAAATATTTTCATAAAGCAACCAATTTATGTCATAGGATAATGATGAGTAAATTTAATGCTTTATGACTTTATGGATATTTTTAAGAAATAAAAAAACTGGCAGTTTAAACTGCCAGTTTTAAGAGCGTAATTCTTAAAATGTTAGAATGAGCGCTGAAAGCGAATCATACCTTGTAAAGCATTTTTTCCATTTAAAGCAGCTGTATAGTTTCTTTCAGAATTTTTGTCAGCGAAACTGCGATTGTCATTCCAAGAAACATAAGTTAATTCAGGTGTAATAGTGAAACCTGGAACCAATGTGTATGCAATATTCACAGAAGTTGAGAAAGTTTTTGCAGCACTGTACGAAATTTGAGCATTTAGATTTGCTTTTGGTGTAATCTTATAGGTTGCACCAGTCCAAGCAGCCCATTTACCGCCCCAGTTTGCATAAATTGTGGTGTTTTCTCGTGATAATATATGGTCATCACTTTCGGTGTAATAATCAAGGTTGTTTTTATAACCACCCATAGCCCAGAGGCTTAAGTAGTCGTTAACATTGAAGTCAACACGCATTTTACCCGCCCATTTTTTATAGTAAGCGTCATAAGCGGCAACTGTTGACACACCTCCCCATTCTTGGAAAAATTTCATACCCAAAAGAATATTTGGAGTGTAACCTTTTATGCTTTTACTTGGAACGTCAACAACATTGGTAATTGTATCATCTTTATCAACGTAATAGTAATCATTTCCAGAAGGGCCTGAAGCATTACCTGCCTCAGCTCCGATAATAGCAGAAAAACCGGTGTTGCTATTGAAAGTATAAGAAATAACATTGGTACGTGTATTTCCTGCTGGTGCTATAAGGTCATCATTGATGACGTTACCATAAAAACCAGTCCAATGATTGAAAATTGTGTCATCAAGACCTACACGAAAACCACCAAGCTCAATATAAGCAGAGCGAAGCTCTCCACCACTTTTATCTTTTCCACTGTTCCATTCTGAACGGATCTCTGCATGTGAACGAAGTGTTCCTAATTCGGTTTCAGAAGCAGTTTGAAAAATAAGGGTCAAGCGCGAGGCTACACGATAGGTTTTTTGATCATTATTTAAATCGGCATTAGTTTTTGCATCGATCTTATCACCACTTTTGAAGTCAGCACGAACATAACCTGATAAACGAATGCACGTCTCTGTTCCAGGAATATAAAAGTATCCTGGACCATATGCATCACAAACACGCACATATTCTATAGGCTTTGATTGTGCAGTAACTGTTGCATCAGCTTGTGCACTAGAAATTTCTGCAAGAACTACCGCAGAGCCTAAAAGAAGAGCTTTAATATTCATAATTAATTAATCTCCGATTGAAGTTTAGTTTTAAGGGTAAAATCATGCAGTTTTTGAATTGATTAAGAAAATGACATCAAAAGAGATTCGACCCCCTCATCAACTACAACATACTAGTCTTTGCCCAATATACATAATACGAAATGGTTTTATTAAAAGTTATCCATGTATTATTTAGGCTATTGTGGCAAAAATGTTACAATACATCTCCTGAATGTTTATTTGTTAATTTTTCGTCTTAAATAAGATACAGAAAAAAACAAAATTTTAGATTTTTTAAAAAAAATCGAAAATGTCTTGAACTTTTTGTCGATACCGTTTATGCACCGCTTTTGGAGAGGTGGCCGAGTGGTCGAAGGCGCTCCCCTGCTAAGGGAGTAGGGCTCAAAAGGCTCTCGAGAGTTCGAATCTCTTCCTCTCCGCCAGATTTTAATAAAATCAAAGAGTTATGTAGAGGCTAGGGATTTTGATTCTCTTAACTTATTTGTTGCTATCCTACTCTTTTTGAGATTTTTTGATTACTTCTATTTTAAATTGTTTTCCACCAATTGTTTTAGATTTAGATGAAGTAATGCTATAATATTCTCAATTTAGCCAAAAAGTGCGTTCATTTGTGAAATGGTAGCTTTTGTATTAATTGATGCGGTATTATTCATTTTCTTCATCTACATACGCTGATTTTTGATATTTGCTTAAGATAGGCTTTATAAAATAATTTACAAAAGTTTTGCGTAATCAGTTTTGTACCTTTTTCAATAAATAAAGGCCTCGTGTTAATTGAGATGACTTTAAATATTATAATTTATCCATGCCAAATTGAAGAAATAGCTGTTTAAGATTAGCTCTTTTTTATTTTTATCAATTTTTATTGTAAAAAATTACTCTTTTAAGGAAAGTGTAGTGACTTTTTTAAAGATAAGTTGAAAGCTTTATATTCTAAGTTTATTATAAAGCTCAAGTCATTAAAATATCAAAAAAACAGTATATTATGGGATTTGTGCTTTAATTTTTCTATTTATAGAATATATCAGAAAAATACACTATTTCATGTTTATAAGTAAGTTGCTGTCTGTGGTAATATAAAAGGGATATCTGCTTTAGGTAATGTAGAAACGCTTAAAGAACAGTGATAAACATCGCGCAAATTTTGCGTCGTTAAAACGGAGGAAGCATTTCCTTCGCAATAAATTTTTCCCTGACTGAACAATATCATTTTATCTGCATAGCAGGCAGCCAAATTAAGATCATGCAGGACAGCAATAACACCACCACCACAACGAGCAAAATTTTGAGCAATATTCATAACAATGAGCTGATGTTGGATATCAAGGTTGGCAATAGGTTCATCTAGTATTAGCCAACGAGGGATTTTATTATAAACAGGTGTCCATACTTGGCAAAGTACACGGGCAAGTTGTACTCTAGCTTGTTCTCCACCTGATAATTCATGATAATACCGGTCACTATAGTTAGCTAAACCAACACGTTCTAGAGCTTTTTTAGGCAAAATTTTCAATTCTGTTTTTGTTATATCACGTTGGTGAATAGAAAGGCCGAGTTTTACCACCTCATGAACTAAGAATGGAAAAGCTAGTGTTGTTGATTGCGGTAGAACTGCACGCATCATTGCCATTTTACAAGTTTTTGTCTTGGTAATATCATGACCATTCAATGTCATTTTTCCTCTGTAGGGAATCTCTCCACTCAATGCTTTAATGAAAGTACTTTTTCCAGATCCATTTGGACCAATAATGACAGTGAAAATACCACTTTTAATTTGAAGATTAATGTGATCAATAATGTATGTTTTTCTGCGTTGAATGCAAAGATTAATTGCCTCAATCATAAAACATTTATCCCCCGTTGATATATGAGAATCCAAAGAAAGAAGGGTGCTCCAAAGAGTGCTGTAACAATCCCGATTGGTAATTCTGCAGGGGCAATAATAAAGCGCGCAAATGTATCAGCAGAAATAAGCAGAGCTGCTCCTAAAAGAGTAGAACAAGGAATAAGATAGCGATGATCAGGCCCAATAAGCAGGCGTAAAATATGTGGGACTATAATGCCAATAAAACTAATGCCACCGCTGACAGCAACTGCACCACCGCACATAAGAGCAACAAGTATAATAGAAATATTTTTAACTTTTTGAATATGAAAACCAATATGACTGGCAACAGCTTCTCCAAGAGACAAAGCATTTAGTGCGCGTGACAAGAATGGAGAAAAAAAGAGACCAATTCCAACAAAAGGTATAATAAACCCAACTTTTAACCATGTTGCACCTGCAAGGGATCCAAGGTTCCAAAAGGTAATATCACGCAATTGCTGGTCGTTTGCGATAAAGATTAAAGCTCCCACAATAGCACTATTTAAAGCGCTAAGAGCAATTCCCGCAAGGAGCATTGTTGCAATAGAAGTACAATTATGACGTGTTGCAATTGCATAGAGAGTAATTGTTGATAAAAGTCCGCCCAAAAAAGCACTTATAATGACTTTATAAGATTCTAAAAAAGGCGGGAATAGAGGCGGAAAAGTAACACCTACAACAATTGCTAAAACAGCACCAAGACTTGCACCTGCTGATACACCTACAATTCCAGGATCAGCAAGGGGATTACGGAAAATTCCCTGCATAAGAACACCAGAAACCGCTAAAGCTGAACCAACTAATAAACCCAAGATGATACGGGGGAGTCTTATATCAATAAGCACAAGATAATCATGGGTTTTACTGCTTACTGAAAAATCTTGTGTAAGAATCGCATGAATAAGATTAATAAAAGAAACATTTGACGCACCGTTTAATAACCCTACTAAAATGCTAAAAATAAGAAATATTATTAAACTTAATAATGCAATTTTCCCTCGAATTGCATGCTTTTCTTTTTTAATTTCAGTTACTTGTGCTGTTGAGATGCTATTGATCATTTTTATTAGCTCTTACCATTTTAATTCTCACTATAAAGCAGATTAATCAGTTCTTTTGATGCCTCTGCAGTACGTGGACCAAAACTTAAAAAATACATAGCATCTATTTGTTTAATAGCATGATTTTGTGCTGCGGGTGTAGCTTGAATTGCTGGTATAGCTAAAATTTGATCAATTTGGGATGAATTTTTGGGATGTGTCATAAGCAAGATAACATCGGGATTTGATTTTAATAAGGCCTCATTATTTAAAGGTTTATATCCTTTATAACTAGAGATGGCGTTAATACCACCTGAAAGTTTTATCATACTATCGGCAGCTGTATTTGTTCCAGATACCATGATACGCCCGTTTTGCATTGAAAAAATAACAAGAACGCGTTTTGGTTTAGTTACTTTTGCCAAAAGCATATCATTATCCATGAAGCTACGGTTTATCTTTTTAATTAATGCAGCTGCTTGTGTTTCTCGGTGAAGTGCTTTGCCAACAAGGTGAATTTTTTCTATTACATTTTCACGAGAAAAATTTTCTGGCACAATCACTAACGGTATTGACGTTTTTTTGAGAATGTCAATTGTTAAGGGAGGGCCACTTCCTTCAATCAGCAATATACCTTCTGGGGTGAGCGATAAAACTCCTTCGGGTGAAAGGGCTCGCATATATCCAAGTTCAGGAAGTTTGAGTGCTTCTTGGGGGTATATACTCGTACTGTCGCGAGCAACAAGCTGATTTTGAGCTCCTAATGCATAGACAATTTCTGTGAGAGATCCACCAATCGAAACAATTCGTGCATTTTTAGGAAAACTGGTTGTAATTTCAGCGATTGCTTGGTGAGAAAAAGAGGTAAAATAAAACAAAATGGAAATAAAAATAAGGCTCGATAATCTGCGCAAAAGAAGTGTGGACATTTCTTACCTTACCTTTTTTAAGTAATTGTTGTTTTCTAGTATAGGAGGCAAATCATTCAATAAAGAACGCCAATCTTCACGTTCTTTTTGGCCCTCTTTTCTTAGGCCAAAAAATTGAACAATCATCTCACCATTTTTATCAAAAACTTCTAGTGAACTGACATAACCATCGCGAGTAGGTTTACGAACACGCCATATTTTATCAATACCAGAAACAAGCATATGAAGGTTAAATTTTTTATCAAGAATATTGAGCCAAGGGCCTATTTGTTTAATATTTTTAATTTGTCCACTGAAAATTTGAATGCACCCTTTATTGCCGACAAAACACATAATTGGTATTTCTTGTTGTGCGCTTTTGTTTAGCATCATTTCAAGAGATTCTACGCTTAATTCATCAGCAAATTCATTACCAGCATATTTTACAGCATCATGTCGATTGATTTTAAATTCTGAAATAATTTCATGGAGTTGATGTACATCAGTCATTTGTCGCCAACGATCGCGGAATTTTTCAACATTTATATCTGCTATATCATGTTGTATGAGGGTAGGAGAGGGCTGAATTTCAAGATTAGGTAACTGATCTTTACTGAGCAGTTTTTTAACAAGTGTATTCCATTCCTCCATATTTGTTGTATCTTTAGAATAGATTTTGAAGATAGCAACACCGTACTGATCAAAAAATTGCAAACTTTTAGTGGGTTTTCCCAAAACCACCATTTCATATTCAAAACCGAATTTCCATTGTTTTGGAAAGATACGCAAATCGATTTCACCAAGCGTTATAGGAACATGTTGGTTTTGCACGATTTTTTCAAAACATCCTATTTTTTCGTGAACAGCATATTCATTACGCGTTAATACCATAACTGTTCCAATTTTGGGAGCATTTTTAAGGAGAGTAGTCACATCAGCATTTAATTTTTTTGCTTTTTCAGTAGTGCAATAAGCAGCAATAAGCTCTGCTTCAGATATGCCAATTGAAGTAGCAAAATCACGATTACGCATTTCTTTTTTTTCTCGCAGTCTAATAATTTCTTCAGCTGTGTAAGACATAAATTTTCCTTGAATTATTTATTTGAAGTAGACTTCCCATATTTTATAATTTTAAAACGATAAGCTGAACTATAACTTTGCAATAGTTCAGCTTACCATCAAACAAATCTTTATTATCGATAATAGAACAACCAAAACCAGGTAAATTAGAAACATTAAAAGCACTTATCTCAATTTTTTGTTTAAGGAAAAAAGAGAGTAAAGCGCAATATTTCTCCTTTTTAATATGATTTTTGAAATTTCTAATAAAGATAGTTAAAATTTTTGCACAAGCGATACCTTAAAGTTACGACCTGGCTGACTGAAATAGTCTTTAGGTAGTGGTGGTGCACCCCTAGGTGAAGCAGAAGGAAGATCAGTTGCATTCCAATATTTTTTATTGAAAAGGTTATAAACACCTACTCTTATAATAGGGCCTTTTTCACCAAAAGGTTCCCACCACCCCAACACATCAACTAAATTATAACTTGGAGTTTTTGCATAATCGGAATTCTTTTCTACCTTATCACGTTTAGCGGCTAAAGTAAGCATAATATCAGCTCCCCAAGTCTCTTGTGCATACCCAAATCCTATAACAGCTTTTAAAGCTGGGATTGAGTTGAGATATTCATTTTTATCAAGATCTTTTCCTTGTGCGTATGCAAAGGAAAAATTACTATGGAAATTTTGATTAAGAGCTAAATATGTTTTAGCCTCAATACCAGAGATACGGACATGAGCACGATTTATGTAATGCCTGCGCGCTAACATAAATTCTCGTGATGGTCCTTTATCTATAATATCAATAAAGTTTTTATATTGATTGGTGAAGACGCTGATAGAACCATCAAAATTTATATTTCCGTATTTTATGCCAATATCATACCCATTGCTGATTTCTGGCTTAAGATTGGGGTTGCCAGCCATATAATAAAAAGAGGGATTGATATAGGTGAGGTAAAGTTCGGAAACACTTGGTGCACGAAAAGCTTGTGCCCACTGGCCATAAAATGTCACTTGATCATTAGCATCCCATTCTATACGCAATTTGGGAGAAAAATGCGAACCGCCATTTGCTGTAAGCTGTTCTTTAAAAATGATTGTTTTTTTATAAGAAGGTGTTTTTTGCGGGACGTGTTTATACCAGTCGTAGCGGATTCCAGGTATAACGCGAACATGGTTATTAGAAAAACCGATTGCATCTTCAAAAGCTAAACTAAAACCATGACTATGAGTATCTGGTGTATCAGATTGATTGGTATGTAAAAAAGCACATCCACGCGCATTCTCTCTCAAGTGACAATTATCTTGACCCGACGCATATTGATGAAGTTTGGATGCAAAGATGTCAGTAGAAAATTTCAGTGTATGACTGATAGCACCTATATCAATTTTTTTGAGACTATCGGCATTAAAGCCATAGTTAATATTACGTATAAGGTTATCTCTTAAATAGTTCCCTTGTGGCTGTTTGATACGATGCCCTTTTAAAACCTGGTTATTTGATAGTTTCTGCCAATGAAGTTGTCCATGAAATGCATCAAAAACAGCATCTCCATTACCACTATAATCATAGGAAATCGAAAAACGCTCACGATATTTATTATTCTTATCATAAACTGAGCCTGGAGAATATATTGTGGAGGAAGCATTTAATGAATGAGTGTCTTTATTGTAAGAAAAACGTTCTGCTGTAAAACCAACCTTATGATCGCTATTAAAATATTGATGCATTTTAAAAAGCAGATTATTTTGGTCAAAATCAGCAGGATTTGCACGTGTACGTTCACTTCCATAAGTATCTACAGTTCCCATATTTTTGCGTTCATGACCTCCTACACGAGATCCTTGGAACAGTAGAAAGGTTTGGTAAAATCGTACTGCAAAAGCTTCATCTATATGCCAGCTACTATCAGCAGAATTATAACTGCCTTTTGTAAGACTACCCCAATTTTTTTCTTCTGTGAGAAGATCTTCAGGATCAAGAGTACGTAAAGCAACAATTCCACTCAGTGCTCCAGAGCCATAACGGCTAGAATCTGACCCTCGAATGATATCAAGTGTAGAAAGGGCGTTAAGGTCAAACATTGAACTCCCACCCTTAACACCGCGTACTCCATCATTAAGCCACGGAAGGGGAATGCCATCCATTGTCACGAGAACGCGATTGGCACTTAAACCACGAATTACAAAACTATCATTATTTGAATTATAAGTTATAGCTGGATTAAGACGCCCAATATCGTGAATATCATTTATTTGTTTTTGTTCAATATCTCGAGCAGTTTCACGGTCAGTTAAAACTGTTACTGTATCCAGAGGATTTATCGGTTGCCTTTTTTCAATCACAATTGGGTTGAGCTCAATTACGGTGTTCGAATTGCTGTTTTGTGAAAAAATGATATTGTTATTTTGTGCAAAAACGAAAGAGGGTACCCAGATTGATAATGCGCTTAAAGCTATACAGCTTTTATAAATACTTTTTGGTTTTATTTGCATAAGACACCATTAAAAATTTTTTTAATTTCTCTTAAATGCCCCGTAACTTTAAAATATTTTACACCACAAAAACCCCGTTCCCCAACCACAAAGATTAGTTAACCGAGCCCTAATGATCCCAATATGAAGTAAAAGTAATATATTAAACATGATAAAAAGCGTCAAGAAAAAAGTTGTAATTTAAAAAGGATCAGTTTTAATACAGTTTGGTGCTAATTTAATGTGGAATACTAATGGATGGAGATTATGAATTTTACAAATACTAGGCGGTTATCAATCCTTTGGATAGGGGCGTTTATGAGTGCTCTTTCTTTACATGCTGCATTGGGGATACAGTTTTATTTTCAAAATATTAATGTGAGCGATAATGTATTTCCACCGGCAATTATGCTGACTTTTGCACAGGAAATTTCACACCCTAATATTATTAATACTAATACGGATTTGGAAATGTTGCAGTCTAGTGTTTTAGAGCAAGAACAAAAGATATCAGAGCCAGCACTCAATGAGGTTCAATCGATGGAATCTCAATTTTCAGAAGAGATACAATCTTTGCAAGAACTCCAACCTGTTATAGAAAAAAATGATTTTATAGTAGAAAAAACTTTGAAAGAATCTCAGACTTCTAAAATGGCACATAAAGCGCTTGTCAAAAAAGCATTATCAGTGTCAAAAATTGCAGCAAAACAAAGTGATGCAAAATCAGTACACTCGTTTGCGGTTAGTAAGGATAATTATACAAAGCTTGATGATGCATTATCTATGCAGTGGTTGGCAAAGGTACAAGCACAATTAGAAAGGCAAAAAAATTATGTTATAAGGCACCGTACTACTCATGCAAAAGGGGTAGTGCAATTAGAATTTAAAGTGCATAAGCAGGGGAATATTTTTGCAAGCCGTATTGCACTTTCTTCTAATGATCAGGAACTTGATCGATTAGCTATGGCAGCACTTCAGCGTGTTGGTATTCTTCCTCCTCCACCGCTTTCAAAAGAGAATAAAATTATTAGAATATCTTTAATATTTAACTGATTTTACACAGTTTTATCCGTGAATAGAACATATCTTGTACAAAAAAGATTAGATTAAAGTGCATTGGTGTTCATTCAAAACAAATAGATTTTGTTATATTGGGCTTTTGAATCAGCTTTTATATGTATATTTTCAAAATTAGTATGGCATTGTAATTTATGAAATAAATAGTAGCTGAAAAACTTTTCTTTAAATGAATTAAATTTATAATCTTTATTGTCCAGTAACAAGGTGTGTTTTAATATCTGTTGTTCCATGAAAACGTGTTTTGTAAACTACATAATTTTCCATAACGCGCATTACATAGTTACGTGTTTCTGGATAAGGGATCCGCTCAACCCAATCGACAACTTTATCGAGAGGTTGTCCTCTAGGGTCGCCATAACGTGCTATCCACTCATTTGCACGACGCGGTCCTGCATTATAACCGATACAAGTTAATATATAAGATCCATTAAAACGTTCCAACTGTTCACTTAGAAAATGGGCACCTAATGTAGTGTTATAACTAGGATCGTTTCTAAATTTTTGCGGTGACCATGCAATCGAATATTTATCTGCAAGTTCTTTTGCTGTTGTTGGTAATAATTGGAGCATACCTTGGGCTCCTGCTTTTGATGTAGCTGTTGGGTTAAATTCGCTTTCTTGGCGTGCAATAGCATAGACGAGAGCTTTTTCTGTTGCAGAAATGTTAGCAGATGGTGAAATGGCACCGATAGGGTGGGATAGTGCACCAACATTTTTACCTTGAAAAACAGCAGTTTTACCTATTTTAAGACTGGTATGATAGTCGCCCTTTTTTTCTGCCATAACGGCCAGAAGGGCTAATTCGCCAGGGCTCTCTATTTCTTTACTAAGTTCTCTATAAAAAATATTAGCAAGATTAGCATACTCGGCAGCTTCAAGTCGTTGAATAATTTTTACAGCTTTTCGTGTGCTAAAACGTTGCCGTTCAGCCGTTGTTGGTTTAGGGAAGGAAATGCTAAGCTTTTTTTGATTAAGTCGTGAAGCTGCTAATTGACCATAATAAGTTATATTAAAACGGGCAGCACGATGAAAATAATGCCGAGCATTTTCATGATCACCTAAGATTTCTGCTGTTCGTCCCATCCAATAATAACCGCGGGATTTTAAAAAATGATGAGAAGATAACTGAGGAATACGTGTAAAATGGTGCATTGCCAATTTAGGATCATGAAGAAATCTTAATGCATACCATCCTGCATGAAATTCAGCATCAGCTGCTGATGAAGGTGTTAAACCGGTGTAAGTTGCAACCAGTTGGTAAGCAATTTTAGGTTTGTTTAAGTCGAGCATTTCGCGGGAAATAGTGCGCCGTTCTATCCACCATGCATCAGGGTTAATAAGGCTTGCTGCATCTCGGGGTGCTTTCATCATGAGTGTTGCAGCAGCACTGTATTGTCCAGTTCGTCTAAGATAGCGAATATGAGTAAATTGTAAAAGAGGATCTTGTTTCCAAGATCGATCAACAGCTTGTAATTTTTGTGCAGCTCTAGGGTCATTGTTTGCAACTGCAGCAAACGCGTTAAAAAGAGATTGGGCACGAGCTAGCGTTGCGATTCGCCCAGCTGAATCAATGCGGTTTTCATACAGCATAATCTGCATGCGTTTTAGATGGTCAATAGGTTTTAGTGCAGTGCTTGCGTTTTTAAGGATGAGCTCTTCTTCTTTTGCACTAAGTTGTGCTTTATACCACCATGGTGCAATAATTTGTCGTGCACGGGTGGTTTTCCCAGTTGCTATAAGCGCTTTAGCAAGTGCAGCCATACCTTGTACGGTAAGGGGATGTGTGTGTGCAAATTTTTGAATGATTATTTGTGAAGAATTAGTTTCATTGATAAAAGCACGTTCAGCATTACGTTTCATAATGGATATGCCAGGCCACCCTTTTAATTCATTAATTGCATTAAATAGTTCAGAGCTGGGTATGCCAGTATGATTTGATGTGTTGATTGCCCATGTTAAAATATGGCGGTCAAGGCTATTTTTCGCCATTGCGTTACGAAGAGCTATCGTTTTTGCAATATTTTTATTTGAAAGGGCATCTAAACCTAATTTAAGTTGATTGACTGAAATGATATCGTTAGTCGTAAGATTGTTGTTAATTGTATTGTTAGTCGATTTAAGTTGGTTTTTAGGTTTTTCTGTTATTACAAATGGGTAAGGTCGAGCTGAAGGGATTGGTATTTTTTTCGGTGGCAAAACTGTTTGAGAAAACGCATTTGAGCACAAAATTGCCAATATTAATGTAATAAAAATTGGCATGAAAAGATGGACAGAAAATACACGCATCGAAAAATCTTAAAATCTTGCTCTTTTAAGCATTTTATAAACTTTAAAACAAAAAGCGTGAAAGACACGTTAACGGATTATAGTATTTTTAAGAAATATTCTAAATTGAAAAAAGTAATATATTAACGTTGTAAAAGCATTTATGGAATTCTTCTTGTTTAAAGAATAGAGCAGGACTATGCTCTATAATGAGTAGTTTAAAAGACAATTGTTTTTAAGTAAAACTTAAATTGCGAGGAGTTTATCATGCTCGAGGGAGCGTTGACTGCACTTATCACACCATTTGATGAAAATGGTGATGTCGATGAAAAAGCATTTTGCAATTTTGTCGAATGGCAGGTTATACAGGGTATTAATGGTGTGATCCCTGTTGGAACAACGGGTGAGTCACCAACTTTAAGCCATGAAGAACATAAGCGAGTTGTAGAGTTATGTGTTGAGCAGGTTGCTAAGCGTATTCCTGTTGTTGCAGGGGCAGGGTCGAATAGTACAGATGAGGCTGTGGAACTTGCCCAACATGCAGAAAAAGCAGGTGCTGATGCAGTTTTGGTTGTAACCCCTTATTATAATAAACCTAATCAAAGAGGGTTATATGCTCACTTTGCAGCTATTGCGAAAGCTATTTCTATTCCGATTGTGATTTATAATATTCCTGGGCGTTCTATTGTTGATATGAGTGTAGAAACCATGAAAAATCTATATCAGGATTTTAACAATATTATTGGTGTCAAGGATGCAACAGGAGACATTGAACGGGTAAGTCAACAACGCAAAGAGTGTGGCAGGGATTTTGTGCAGCTTTCTGGTGATGATAGTACAGCATTAGGTTTTAATGCACATGGTGGCGTGGGGTGTATTTCAGTTTCATCCAATGTGGCTCCAAAACTTTGTGCACAACTTCAAGCTGCTTGTCGTCGTGGTGATTATAAGATGGCATTAGAATTAAATGATCGTTTGATGCCTCTAAATTATGGAGTGTTTATTGAACCAAATCCAGCAGGTATTAAATATGCTGCTGCAAAATTAGGACTTTGTCGTGATACTGTTCGTTTGCCGATTGTTCCATTAGAAGATACTACAAAAAGAATTATCGATGCGGCTTTACAACATGCTGGTCTCATCCAATAATAAAATGGTATTGAAATAACCATGAACAGAAAAAAAAATGCACTAGTGCGTACAGTAATTGCTCATAATCGTAAAGCTCGTTTTAATTTTGAAATTTTGGATAATCTTGAAGCTGGGCTTGTGCTTCATGGAACTGAAGTTAAATCTTTACGTTCCAATAATGCTAATATTTCTGAAAGTTATGCTAGCTTTGAAAATGGAGAGTTATGGTTGATCAATGCCTATATTCCTGAATATACGCAAGCTAATCGTTTTAATCATGAACCACGTCGTTTACGTAAGTTATTGCTTTCAAAACGTGAAATGGCACGTTTTTTTAATGCAGTTTCTCGTGAAGGGATGACCATTGTTCCACTTCAACTTTATTTTAATGAAAAAGGGTGTGTGAAGTTAGAGATTGCTGTAGCGCGGGGTAAAAAACTTCATGATAAACGTGAAACAGAAAAAAAACGTGATTGGGGACGTGAAAAAGCAAGATTGTTGAAAAAGTACGGATAGTTTGGTTGGTTTGTATTTTCTTTTTTATAATAATACTAAAGGAATTTCAGCATTGATCTAAATATGTTTTCGCTGTTTGAAAGATTTGATGAAACATAGCATCTGTCAAACGGTTGGTATTAGTATTATAGCGGGAACAGTGATAGCTTGAGAAGATGCGTAATCTACCAATATTGTTTATTGCTCCGTGACCGAAAGGATGTTCTGGGACTTTTGCATTTAAAGCACGTATGGTTGAATGATGAGCAATGGCACCAAGGGTAATAACGGCTTTGAGTTGAGGAAGATTTGTTAAAAGAGGTGCGAAAAAATATCGGCAAGTATTAATTTCTGTGCTGGTAGGTTTATTTTCTGGGGGTACACAACGAACTGAGTTAACAATTGCTGCATCAATCAGTTCAAGACTATCATCAGGTCTTTCTTCGAAAGTTCCTTGGGCAAAACCAAATTTTTTTAAAGTAGAATAGAGCAGTAGACCAGCGTAATCACCAGTGAAAGGGCGTCCAGTTCGGTTTGCTCCACGCAATCCAGGTGCAAGTCCGACAATAAGAAGGCGTGTTGTTGCAGCACCTTTAGAGGGGAAGAATGGGCTCACAGGTGCATTGTGCCAATGGGGTTCTTTCATACGCCAGCCAGAGATAAAGTCGTGTAAACGAGGGCATAAGTCGCAATTTTGCGGTGGTTCTGGGCAAAATGTTGTTAATTGACTATTCATGGTCGTAGGCATTCGTCATCTTGATAAAAAAATTTTTGAATTATTTTATTGGGTATACGGCAGATATTACTTTTGTAAATAAATTAATGATTTGTTTGATGGTTAAAGTATTGATTGGCATAATGTTAAATAAATTCAAAGCTTTTATTTTAGATTAATACGGTTATAAATAATACATTACAGCGTTGTAATTCAAAAGATTTTTAAGAAATTTGAATGATTATATAGTTTTAAAACTTTGGAATCTGAAAGAAACTCACTCTATTAATGGGGAGGGTTATTGTTGCATTTGAAACCAATATCATTCCATTTATTTTTTTAAAGAATGCTATTAGTCATTTAAACTTAGCTGATTGTGTTCTTTTTATACAATTATGTTATCAAGAAATTTCTGCAAAAAAATGCTAAAGTTTGCATTGTTTTTCTTGTTTTTTGTTTTGATTATTGTATATACTCTAAATTAAATATTGGGTTTTGAACTTTAAGAAAGGGGCGTAAATGGCCCGCGTAACGGTCGAAGATTGTATTGATAAAGTTGATAATCGTTTTGAATTGGTGCTTTTAGCCGGGCATCGAGCACGCCAGATTTCACAAGGTGCGCAGATTACAGTTGATCGTGATAATGATAAAAATCCAGTTGTAGCTCTACGTGAAATAGCAGATGAAACCTTATCACCTGCAGATTTAAAAGAAGATCTTATTCATTCATTGCAGAAGCATGTAGAAGTGGATGAGCCGGAAACGGTTAATGAATTTATTTCTCACTCAAGTGAATCTGAAAGTGCTTTTGGTACATCACAGGAAGAAGAAAATTGTTCATTTGACTGTATATCGGAAGAGGGGCTTTTAGCAGGTATTGAAGGTTTAGTTGTACCCGAGAAAAACGACGATTATTAATTTTGTAGTTTATTGAGAGAATATTATATATACTTTATTTAAGAGTGTATATTTTATTTTGAGACCTTTTATTGATAGAATATTCAATAATATTTAAATTATGAAATTTCTGAGGATATGTCTATATGATGCGTCAGCATGAGCTTATTGAGCGGGTGCGACGTTATAAGCCTGATGTAAATGAGGCTTTATTGAATAAAGCCTACGTTTATGCAATGGAAAAGCATGGGCATCAAAAGCGTGCTTCGGGTGATCTTTATTTTTCTCATCCTTTGGAAGTTGCTATTATTTTAACGGATATGCGTTTAGATGAAGCAACAATTGCGGTTGCTCTTTTGCATGATACAATTGAAGATACAAGCGCTACACGAACAGAAATTGATCAGCTTTTTGGACCTGAAATTGGTAAGTTAGTTGAAGGGCTAACAAAGCTTAATAAGCTTGATTTTGTCTCGAAAAAGGCCATACAGGCAGAAAATCTTCGTAAGCTTCTTATTGCTATTTCTGATGATATCCGTATTCTTTTGGTCAAACTTGCAGATCGTCTTCATAATATGCGCACTCTTGGTGTTATGCGTGATGATAAACGTCGGTGGATTGCTGAGGAGACGATGGATATTTATGCACCGCTTGCTGGCCGTATGGGTATGCAGGATATGCGTGAAGAATTAGAAGATCTTTCTTTCTTTTATTTAAATCCAGAAGGTTACCGTATTATTACTGACAGAATTTCTGAATTGTCGAAGTGTAATCAGGATTTACTTTCTACAATCGAAAACGAATTGACAAGACTTTTTTCTCAGCATGGTATTAAAGTTGATGTTAAAAGCCGTCGGAAAAAATCTTATTCAATTTTTCGCAAAATGGAAAGCAAGGCATTATCTTTTGAGCAATTGTCTGATATTTTTGGATTTCGTGTGATTGTTGAAACGGTGGATGATTGTTACCGTGCTCTTGGTATTATCCATACTACATGGCCAATGGTACCTGGTCGTTTTAAGGATTATATTTCTATACCTAAACAAAATGAGTATCGTTCAATTCATACGACAATTGTGGGGCCTTCAAGGCAGCGTGTTGAATTGCAAATTAGAACCAATGCAATGAATACAATTGCTGAATATGGTGTTGCAGCACATTCCATTTATAAAGATTATGGTTCTAATTATTCAGTCTCGAAATTGTCGAGAGAAACCAATGCTTATGCGTTGTTGCGTCAAACAATTCAATCTTTATCAGATGGAGATAATCCGGAAGAGTTTTTAGAACATACAAAGCTTGAACTTTTTCAAGATCAGGTTTTCTGCTTTACACCAAAAGGGCGGCTAATTGCCTTTCCAAAAGGTGCCACACCTATTGATTTTGCTTATGCAGTTCATACAGATATTGGTGATTCTTGTGTGGGGGTGAAAATCAATGGTCGTATTATGCCTTTAATGACCAAATTAAAAAATGGTGATGAGGTTGATATTATACGTTCACAAGATCAAGTTCCACCGGTAGCGTGGGAATCTTTTGTTGTAACGGGGAAGGCACGTTCCGCAATTCGCCGAGCAACACGTGCAGCAGTGCGTAAGCAATATTCAGGTTTAGGTTATAATATTCTTGAACGTTCGTTTGAATGTGTGGGAAAACCTTTTTCAAAGGATATGCTTAAACAAGTTCTACCGCGTTTGGCACGCAAAGATGTGGAAGATGTATTAACAGCTGTTGGGCGTGGTGAATTGTCTTATGTTGATGTGGTTAAAGCAATTTATCCAGATTATCAAAAACACAATGGAGTGCACCAGTCATTTTTAAAATCTGAGGAAAAGGGTCGGTTTAATATTGAGACTTCTCAAAGCATGGTCTTTAAAATGCTTGAAAATGAAAAGGAAGGAACTTCAGAAAAGAAAGATCAATACAAAGCATTACCTATTCGAGGAATTAGTGGAGATATTCCAATACGATTTTCTCCTGAAGGAGCTGTACCAGGGGATCGAATTGTTGGTATTATGCAGCCGGGTGCAGGTATTGTTATTTATCCAATACAATCTTCAGCTTTAATGGCTTATGATGATCAGCCAGAACGATGGATTGATGTATGCTGGGATGTTGATACCGAAACAAGCGAACGTTTTCCTGCTCGGATAAATATTTGGGCTGTTAATAGTCCTGGTTCTTTGGCTAAAGTAACTCAGGTTATTTTTGCAAATGATGCCAATATTCAAAATTTATCTTTGATCCGTATGGCTTCAGATTTCACGGAAATTGTGCTTGATTTAGAGGTTTGGGATCTAAAACACTTGAATCGTATTCTTTCTCAGTTAAAAGAAACAGGCTCAGTTAGTGCGGTGAGTCGGGTGCACGGATAAAAACACGAGATTTTGCAATGAATACACAAGATGTAATTGATATTTTTAAACAGGCAGATGCGATTCTAGAAGGGCATTTTATTTTAACATCAGGTCGCCATAGTGCTACTTATATGCAGAAGGCGAAAGTATTCATGCATGCTGATCTAACCGAAAAACTATGCTGTGGGTTAGCTCAAAAAATTAGGGAGCGTGTTGAAGGAAAAATTGATTATGTAGTTGGTCCTGCAATTGGTGGTCTTATTCCTTCTTATGAAACTTCACGTCACCTTGGTGTACCTTCTATTTGGGTAGAGCGTGAAAATGGCATATTTCAGCTGCGTCGTTTTGAAATCGAAAAAGGGGCAAGAGTTGTAATTATCGAAGATATTGTGACAACTGGTCTTTCTATTCGTGAGACGATTGAAGCTTTAATTAAAGTGAAAGCTAATGTTGTGGCAAGTGCATGTATCCTTGATCGTTCTGGTGGTAAAGTTGATGTTGGAGTTCCGTTAATTACGCTTGCAGAATATGAAGTGGCATCTTATGCTGCTGATGCACTACCTCCTGAGCTTGCTTGTCTTCCTGCAATTAAGCCAGGAAGTCGCAATATCTAACCATTTTAAAATATGCTCTGTTTTGTGCAAAAACTTCATTGAAATTAATTTGAATAACAAAGATTGTTTTGTACAAATAGTATGTGTATGAGTATCTTATGCTTTTTCATCATCGAAAATTAGTAGATTTTGGAGAGCGTATTCGGCTTTGGTTTTGGTCGCGTCGCTCATTTTGTTATATGCGCAAGCGTATTTTGCGCATATCAGAAACGCCACATAAAGTAGCGTTGGGGTTAGCTATTGGCATTTTTTCAGCTTGCTCACCCTTCTTTGGATTGCATATTATTTTGGCACTATTTTTTTCTTGGATTTTACGCGGTAATTTTACTGCAGCAATTATTGGGACCGTTTTTTCGAATCCGCTAACATTTTTGCCTATTGTTATGATTGATTATAAGATAGGTTATCTATTTTTATCACTTTTTGGAAATGTGGGTAAAATTTCTCTTTCCCAAATTCGTACTATATTTAGTAACTTGACGTTTTCGAAGGTATGGATAATTTTTGGGAATACGTGGGATTCTATTATGCTACCAATGATTTTGGGTGGCATTCTTTTAGGTTTTGTCTTTGGAGGTTTGTCTTATATAGGTGTTTACAAGGCAATGGGTCGTTTCCAGCAAAGAAGATATCAGAAGATGATGCAAAGAGTACATTTGCGGCAAGAAAATTCAAGTAATGTTTTATGATTATAGGTCTTGGCAGTGATATAGTTGATATAAGGCGAATTGAGAAAATGCTGGTTCGTTATGGTGACTATTTTATCCAACGCATTTTTACAGATGTTGAACAGGCCAAATCTGAAAATGTCCAAAAAGGTTCTTTTTCTTATGCTAAAAGATTTGCCGCTAAAGAGGCATGTGCTAAAGCTTTAGGGACAGGTATTGCCTGTGGTGTTAGCTGGAAAGACATGGAGGTCGTTAATTTACCGTCGGGAAAACCGACTATGCAATTAACAAATTGCGCGCAGTTGCAATTACAAAAGTTATTACCTCCTCACCATAATGCTTTCATTCATCTCAGTATAACAGATGATTTTCCTTGGGCGCAGGCAGTTGTTATTATAGAAGCACTTCCACGTGGATAGACAGGGGAAGAGATTGTGCTTTTGTTATTTGAGCATTATGATGAAAAATGAATTTTATTTGTAATGAGAAGGCAGTGTATGATGAGTCAAAAAGAAAAAGTACAAAAAAAGAAAGAGAAAGGTGGAGTCTTTGAATTGATTTCTGTTCTCATTCAGGCTCTATTTTTGGCTGCTCTTATTCGCACGCTTTTTTTTCAACCCTTTACAATTCCTTCTGGTTCTATGCGTCCTACTTTACTTGTGGGGGATTATCTTTTTGTTTCCAAATATGCATATGGATATTCTCGTTTTTCCCTTCCTTTTTCTCCTCCTGTTTTTTCAGGACGTATTTGGGCATCTCAACCTAAACGAGGGGATGTTGTAGTATTTCGTTTACCTAGCAATCCAAGTGTTGATTATATTAAACGCGTCGTTGGATTACCGGGTGATTATGTTCAGGTTCGTCAAGGCGTTCTTTATATTAATGATAAAGCTGTTTCACGCCAATTAATGGGGCAGATTGATGATGCTGACGTAACAGAGCTCAACCGCCCTGTGGATGTTTATCGTGAGACACTGTCTAATGGTGTAAGTTACAATACGCTTGATTTAGGTTTTTTTCCACAGGTTGATAATACAAAAGTTTTTGAGGTTCCTCCAGGGCATTATTTTATGATGGGTGATAACCGTCATAATTCAGATGATAGCCGTTTGGGTGTAGGTTATGTTCCAGAAGAAAATCTTATTGGTCGAGCAAATTTAATCTTTTTCTCTATAAGTAATGGTTCAAGTGCATGGCAGATTTGGCGCTGGCCGTTTGATGTGCGCTGGGCACGTTTGTTTTCTTTTGTTAATACTATTCACTATTTTCCACTGACTAAGTAGGGTCTAATGATGAAGCGTCACATCATTGATCAGCTTGAAAAGCTGACGGGGCATCGCTTTAAGAATGAAGATAGATTAAAAAGAGCATTGACACATTCTAGTGTTCAAGGGTTGGCGGAAGGTAATTATGAGCGGTTGGAATTTCTAGGTGATCGCGTTCTTGGGCTTTTGGTTGCGGAGATGTTGTATCAATTTTTTCCACACGCTAGTGAAGGTGAATTATCGGTACGTTTAAATGGCTTAGTGAATACGCAAACATGCGCTGAGATTGCACTAGAAATGGGTTTGCCTGATATGATTCATGTTGGTTTTGAAATGAAAAACTTAGAGAATCGTCGGGTAGCTAATATGTATGCTGATGTCATTGAAGCGTTAATTGCTGTAATGTACCTTGATGGGGAGTTGGAGTGTGTACGGTCTTTCATCCGAAAATATTGGCAAGATCGTGCAAGGAAGATGGATGCCGGTAGGCGTGATGCCAAAACAGAGTTGCAAGAATGGGCTCATACACAAGATGGTGCGCAGCCGCAATATCGGGTTGTAAAGCGCTATGGACCAGATCATGATCCCATTTTTATGGTTGAAGTAAAAGTTTTTGGTTTTGCACCTGAGATTGGGCAAGGCAGTTCTAAACGACATGCTGAAAGAGTAGCTGCTGAAAAAATTTTACGACGTGAAGGTGTATGGCAATCAATAGAGAAAAGTGATCATGAATGATGTTATCAAAACACGCTGTGGTTTTGTTGCGCTCATTGGGGTGCCCAATGCTGGTAAGTCGACATTAGTTAATCAGTTGGTTGGAACAAAAGTTTCAATTGTAACCCATAAGGTGCAAACAACACGAACTTTGGTACGTGGTATTGTTATTTATGAGAATACTCAAATTGTTCTCATTGATACCCCAGGTGTTTTTCGTCCTCATAAGCGGTTAGAGCATGCTATGGTTTCTGCTGCTTGGGGCGGTGCTAGAGGTGCTGATATCCTGTTAATTTTAATTGATGTTCAAAATGGTCTTTCAGACGAAGTTGATGCAATGTTGAATGTTCTAGAAAATATTAAACAGGATAAAATTCTTGTTCTTAATAAGATTGATACAGTTGCAAGAACATCTCTTTTAGCATTAACCGCTAAAATTAATGAACGAATGAAGTTTTTGCAAACATTTATGATTTCAGCTTTAAATGGTTCGGGTTGTAAGGATTTACTTCATTATCTAAGTACAATGATGCAAGAGGGGCCATGGTACTATTCAGAAGATCAAGTTTCGGATATGCCTATGCGTCAACTTGCTGCTGAAATTACGCGTGAAAAACTTTTTCTTCGTCTCCATGAAGAAATTCCTTATTCCTCTACAGTTGAAACAGAAAATTGGGAGGAACGTCCAGATGGATCAGTTAAAATTAATCAGGTTATCTATGTAGAGCGTGATAGTCAGAAAAAAATTGTTTTAGGAGCGGGAGGTGATACAATTAAAGCGATTGGTCAAGCAGCACGTAAGGAATTAATGGAAATCATGGAACAAAAAGTTCACCTTTTTCTTTTTGTGAAAGTGCGTGATAATTGGAGTACTAATCCAGAGCGCTACCAAGAAATGGGATTAGATTTTTTAAAATAAAATGAGATGGAAAGAACAGGCTATCATCCTTGGTACACGTCAGCATGGTGAAACGAGCGTTATTCTTGAAATTATGACACGTCAGCATGGTCGCTATATGGGAATGGTAAAGGGGGGGCGTTCTCGTAGTATGGCGGCTCTTCTTCAACCTGGAAATTTTGTTGAGGCTGAATGGTGGGCACGTTTGGATGAGCATTTGGGGTTATTTAAGCTTGAAGCGCTTGATTTACATGCTTCACGATTAATGCTCATACCAGAAGCGCTTTATACTTTGCAGTTGATGGCTTCTCATTTACGCCTTCTTCCCGAACGTGATCCTCACCCTATTTTATATGATATGTTGCATATTTTTATGCAGAATTTTGATGAATGGTTTGTTATCGCTGAATTACTTATACGTTTTGAAATGCGGCTTCTTAAAGAACTTGGATTTGGTCTTGATTTATCTTGTTGTGTTGTAACAGGTTGTCAGGAAAACCTTCATTATGTGTCGCCAAAATCAGGACGTGCTGTGAGTGAGGAAGCAGGGTACCTTTGGAGAGATAAACTTTTACCTCTACCGCAGTTTCTTATACAAAGATCCAGTCGTCCTATTGATTTTAATGATATGAGAAATGGGTTTGCTTTAACAAATTTTTTTTTAACACGCCATGTTTGGGAGCCAAGAAGGATACAACAACCGTCTGTTCGCGTTAATTTAATGAACTTATTTGAACGGCGATTTTGTGTGAAAGAGTCAATTTACTGATTTTATAAAATAGGTATAATTTAAATATGCAAATCTTAAAAACAATTGCTGAAGTACGGCAATGTATCGCAAAGGAGCAACGTTTAGGATTATCGATTGGTTTTGTTCCAACTATGGGAGCATTGCATAGTGGTCATATTGCTTTGGTGCAACAGGCAAAAGTAATGTGTGATCGAGTGTTAGTTTCTATTTTTGTTAATCCAAAGCAATTTGGACCTGATGAAGATTTTGATATGTATCCAAGAGATCTTGCGGGTGATTGTGCTTTGTTGAAAAAAACGGGTGTTGAATATGTTTTTGCACCTTCTACAGAAGAAATGTGGCCACTGGAAAATGAGACAGTTGTGAGGGTAGAAAAATTATCACGTGTTTTAATAGGAAAATTACGCCCAGGGCATTTTTGTGGTGTAACCAGTGTTGTTGCTAAGCTTTTTAATATTGTGCAGCCAGATAAGGCTTTTTTTGGGGAAAAAGATTTTCAACAGCTTCTCATTATTCGTCGTATGGTTAAGGACTTAGCTTTTCCTGTTGAAATTGTTGGTGTACCTATTTTACGTGATGCAGATGGTGTAGCCAGCTCTTCACGCAATCAGCTTTTAACATTAGAAGATCGCAAAGCTGCAAAAATTATTCCTGAAAGCGGTGAGGCTGTTGTAAGGCTTTATAGCCAAGGCGAACGATCAGTTAATAAATTGTGCAAAATTGCCCGTGATATTTTGCAACAAGAACCGCGTGCTATCATTGAGTCAATAGATTTAAGAGACATAGAAACTTTGTGCATGTTTAGAGGAAAACTGAATAAACCTGCTGTTTTATTACTATGCGTCCGCTTTGGTGAGGTTAGGCTTATTGATCAATATATTTTACAATAGGAAATACAACAATGACTTCATATAAAACTATAAATCGTATTACTGCTTCTGAAATACGCTCCAAAAAGGGTCAAGAGCCAATCGTTTCTTTAATGGTTTACCAGGCTTATAGTGCTCGAATTGCTGACCCATATTGCGACTTTCTTTTAGTGAGCGACAGCGTTGCTATGATTGTGCATGGGTTTGATACAACATTACCTGTTGATGTAGATATGATGATTTTGTACGGAAAAGCCGTTATGCGTGGTTCTCAAAGAGCGCTTGTGGTTGTTGATATGCCTTTTGGTTCTTATGAAGAAAGTCCACAACAGGCTTTTAGAAATGCGTCACGGATTATTGCAGAAACAGGGTGTGGTGCAGTCAAACTTGAAGGTGGTGTTCATATGGCTGAAACGGTTAGGTTTTTGCACAAACGTGGTATTCCAGTTATATGTCATATTGGTCTCATGCCACATGCAGTTCGTTTAGAGGGGTTTAAGGTACAAGGGCGCGATGAGAAGAGTTGGCTCCAGATTGAAGCTGATGCATTGGCAGTTGAAGAAGCAGGAGCTTTTGCTGTTATGGTGGAAGCGGTAGTAGAGCCATTAGCAATAAGGCTTACAGAAAAGCTCTCTATTCCTACTATTGGTGTTGGTGCGTCCAATCAGTGTGATGGGCAGATTTTGGTAATGGAGGATATGTTAGGCTATAATACTTGGTTAGGTTATGGTAGTTGGATGCCTAAATTTGTACGTCGGTATGGTTCTTTTGAGGAAGTAGTGGGTACAGCAGTCAAAAATTATGCAAATGATGTTAAGTCACGTGCTTTTCCAGCTGATACAGAGGTTTATAAGCATTAATTGGACTTTAAAAAATTCTATAAAAGCGTATTTGATGCTGAAATCACATATAAAAAGGCTTTTTTATGTATTTTTGCAGTTTTATTGCTGACTCTTAATTTTAGTGAAGTTAGACTTATTAATTAGTGTATTTTACGTATGGAAACTAAAAATGGATTCACATAAAGCTATAAAGCGTGTTTCTTCTTCTGAAATACGGTCGAAAAAGGGACAAGAACCAATTATTGCTCTAACAGCCTACCAGGCTTATAGCGCGCGGATTGCTGATCCATATTGTGATTTTCTTTTGGTTGGTGATAGCGTTGGTATGGTTGTGCATGGTTTTGATACAACACTGCCTGTTACTATGGATATGATGGTTTTACACGGACAAGCGGTCGTACGTGGTTCTCAAAAAGCGCTTGTAGTTGTTGATATGCCTTTTGGTTCTTATGAGAAAAGTCCACAGCAGGCTTTTGAGAATGCATCACGGATTATTGCAGAAACAGGGTGTGGTGCAGTCAAGCTTGAAGGTGGCATTTATATGGCTAAAACAATTGATTTTTTATGCCAGCGGGGTATCCCAGTTATGGGGCATGTTGGTCTTACACCACAAGCGGTAAATCGTTTTGGTAGTTTTAAGGTGCAAGGGCGCACTGAAAATGATCGGTTAAAGATTGAGGCTGACGCAACAGCGGTTGAAGAGGCAGGTGCTTTTGCTGTTGTATTAGAGGGGGTAGTAGAACCCTTAGCAGTGAAGATCACAAAAAATCTTTCTATTCCTACTATTGGTATTGGTGCATCCAATCAGTGTGATGGGCAAATCTTAGTGATGGAAGATATGTTAGGTTACGGGGCTTGGGTACCTAAATTTGTACGTCGTTATGGTGATTTTGAGCAAGCAATGGATACAGCAATTAAAAATTATGCGAATGATGTTAAGTCACGTGCTTTTCCATCTGATTCAGAAATTTATAAGCCCAAATAAAATTAAGTTTAAGAGAAAACCCTATAAAATATATTAGTTATATGCAGCGTAAGATAAAAGAAATTTTCTTAAGTGTGTTTTGCTTACACTAAATTTGAACTATTTTTCATATGACTATTCTGTTTATATCTCATTGATTAATGAGACCCTGAAATCTTTTTGTATATCTTAAAGTATTTGTAGCAAGGCATTGAGAATCAATGATATTTATTTTGTAAGGGTAAACTACAGATAATAGAAAAAACAAAGATTATGGATTAGGTAATCTATAAGTTAATAGAAATAAGAAGGAAAACAAATTCTGTTCTATTTATAAACCATATTCAAACAAGGTATGACTATAATAAGATAATATGTAATAAAAACTTGCGTAAGATATTTAATATTTATCCAACTGGTGAGGCTATAAGCTAAGATACTTTGCGTTTTATTCCCGTAAAAACAAAAGACAAGTGACTAAAAGATATGAATATTATCTTTGACTATCTATATCACGAAAGCGGGTTAAAAAGGCATTTTCAATTTGTTGTGTGGAATAGGGCTGCAAATTAAGTTTATCGGGTAAAACATTATTTGGAGAACCAAAATAACGCATGGCTTCTTTTGTACTAAAGCCAGCAAGAGTGATAGCTTCGTAGAAAGCAGCAATACGATCAGCTTGTTTGATTTTTTTTAATAGTTTGTGAGGTGGATTAACAGGTAAAGAAAAGCGTATGCAGATGGTATCTTGTATGCGTTTTTCGACAAGCTGATACTGTTTTCCTATAACAGCTTTAAAAGGTGAAATCATATCACCAATAACATATTCTGATGCATCATGGAGAAGAGCTAAAAGACATTCGTCATTGTGGGATTGTGGAAAGAGTATCTGAAATATTTGTTCCACTAAAAGTGAATGTTGCGCGACAGAATATGTATGTTCACCGTGTGTTTGGCCGTTCCAACGTGCAACACGAGAAAGGCCGTGTGCGATATCTTCAATTTCGATATCAAGAGGAGAAGGATTAAGTAAATCAAGCCGCCGACCAGAAAGCATTCTTTGCCAAGCACGTGCTGTTCCATCTTGTGATAATTCAGCTTTAGCCATTAGTTAGTTTCCACGCTACTTTCAGGAAAGCTGAAGTCCATATTTTCAGCAATACTTATTGTTACAGGAAGATTTTCTATTGTAAATGGAATATGTTTGTCCATAACATCTTTAACATGGTCAATACGCATTAAAGCTAATGCTTCATTTTCTACACATGTTCCTAATTCACCAAGTATTTTAGTGCCTGCTTGAATGGTGGATCCTGGTATTAATTTATGCTGACCTTTTACTATCAAAAAACGGCGACGAGCTGCTTTGCGGTGGTGCATTCGTGAAACAACTTCCTGTCCGATGTAACAACCTTTATTGAATGATAATCCACGGATTTGATCGTAATTAATATCATGAGGGAAGACTTTACCTATTTCATAGTCTTGCCCACTTTCTGCAATTGCATAGCGGATACGCATTCGGTTCCAATTATCATTATGTTCTGGAGCAAGAAACGGTATTTTCCCATAGACACGTACCATTTTTTCCTTTTGTGGAAATCGCTTATCAATAAAACTTGAATCAAAATCACAAATATTTATTTCATTTTGCCAAGAAACTGTAATAACTTTTTGTAATTGCTGTATAATTTCAACTTTTGTATGTAATTTATAAAGGGTAAGGCGTTGTTGAAAGGTATTAGCTAAAGGTGCAGCGATATCAATCATATAACCTTGGTCTATTTTACCGATTAGAAAATCAGCGATAACTTTTCCTTGTGGCGATAAAAGAGCACCAGGAAAGAGTTCTTGTGAGTTGATTTTTTCAACATCTGTTGTAATCAGGGTCTGTAGGAAACGTGTTGCTTCTTCACCTATAACTTTAATAATTCTGCGGTTTTTTAAGCTAATAGTGTTTTGTTTTTCGATCATGGTCCTTGCCTTTCTGCTCAGAGTTACATAATCGGTAAAGAGATGATATCTAAGGAGTATGGCTGTGTTTAAAACATTTGATACAATTTTTAAAGGTGCAACACTTGTTAATCATGATGGAAGTGGCAAACGTGATATTGGTGTCACAAATGGCCGTATTGCTGAAATTGGTGATTTGACGTGTGCATCTGCTAATGAGGTGATCGACTGTACAGGGCTTCATATTTTACCAGGTATCATTGATAGCCAGGTTCATTTTCGTGAACCAGGGCACGTACATAAGGAAGATCTAGAAAGTGGTTCTCGTTCTGCGGTTTTAGGGGGGGTTACAACGGTTTTTGAAATGCCTAATACAAATCCACTGACGATAACAGAAGAGATGTTGACTGATAAAGTTAAACGCGGATTTCATCGGATGCATTGTGATTTTGCGTTTTGGGTTGGGGGAACACGTGAAAATGCGCATGAATTGGCTGAATTAGAGAGACTTCCCGGAGCTGCTGGAATTAAAGTATTTATGGGGTCTTCTACAGGTAATCTTTTAGTTGATGATGATGAAGGTGTTCGTCTAATTTTGAAAAATACGCGTCGTCGCGCAGCTTTTCATTGTGAAGATGAGGAGCGGCTCAATGAACGTAAAGCGTTTTGCATTAAGGGAGATGTGTCATCACATCCAGTTTGGCGTGATGAAATTGCTGCTTTAAAATGTACACAACGCTTAATTAAAATTGCGCGTGAAATGGGTAAGCGTGTCCATATATTACATCTTTCTACAGCGGAAGAAGTTGATTTTCTGAAAAACCATAAAGATCTAGCAACGATTGAGGTAACGCAACATCATTTGACTTTGACTTCTGATGATTATCAAAGGCTTGGCACATTGATCCAGATGAATCCACCTATTCGTGAAAGCCACCACAGTAAAGGTCTTTGGTACGGTGTTCAGCAAGGTATCATTGATGTTTTAGGTTCAGATCACGCTCCTCATACGCTTGAAGAAAAGCATAAGTCTTATCCTCTTTCACCTTCGGGTATGACAGGTGTTCAAACCACAGCAGCAATTATGCTGACTCATGTGAATACGGGGAGGATATCTCTTGAACGCTTTGTTGATCTCACCTCGCATGGTCCTAGTCGGGTTTTTGGTATAAGCTGTAAAGGACGCATTGCAGTTGGATATGATGCTGACTTAACCATTATTGATCTTAAACGGGAAGAGATTATAACCAATGCACATATTGGTTCACGAGCAGGGTGGACACCTTATGATGGCAAAAAAGTTAAAGGTTGGCCAGTTGCGACAATTATTCGTGGAATGCGGGTTATGTGGGAAGGTGAAATTGTTACACCTTCGCAAGGTGAACCTGTTAAATTTATAGAAGCATTAGCATAATAAGACTCAAAGCTTGGTGTGTTGTTTGAATGATTGTCTTTTGCAAAAATACTATAATGATCATTATGCGCTTATCTGTTCAAACAATATTATCTTCCATTTATCATTTTATACTTGCGATTATAAGTCGTAACAATGTTATGCAGTGATTTGATTGTTATTATTGGAAGATAGGATGTTATGGGATTTCATCAAAATGTCAGAATATGGTATTTGAGTTTTATTCTGTTGCAGATGAAGTAAATAATATAACTGATATGTTGCCAAATATTCCAGATATTCTTGAAGCAGTATCATTTGCCAAGTGGAATGGTCTATTTATCCAATATCAAACTAATAAACAGCTTGATCTGTTTTGATTATTTTATGTACGTATTATGTATTTAGTATGTATTTATTAGTTATCGTTAATTAATATTTTTTGCATTATATGGATCAAATAGTTCAATGTTGGAAATAAAAATCCAATATCGCGATATTTTTTTCAAGCAGTGTTATTAGCTCATAATATGAGTAAGTTTTGCCGGAGCGACACAAAGTAATATCACTAACGGAGTATAATTATGGGAAATTTGCGGTTTTATAACACGCTTACACGCAAAAAAGAAAATTTTACACCGATTGATGCTGCTAAGGTACGTCTTTATGTTTGTGGTCCGACAGTTTATGATTATGCTCATATTGGTAATGCGCGTTCTGTAATTGTTTTTGATATTTTATTTCGTTTTTTACGTCATATTTATGGCGAGGACCACGTGATATATGCCCGTAATATTACGGATGTTGATGATAAGATTAATGCACGAGCAATCCATAAATACCCAGAGCTTGCATTAAATGACGCTATTCGTCAATTAACAGAATGTACATATGACCAATTTCAAAAGGATACAGAAGCGCTTGGTTGTTTATTACCAACCAGCCAGCCACGTGCAACCGATCATTTGGAAGAAATACGATCTTTGATTGAAAGACTTCTTGAAAGAGGACATGCTTATATAGCAGGAAATCATATATTATTTTCTATAAGCAGTATGGGGGAATATCCCCGTTATGGCGAATTTGCAAAACGATCGCTTGATGAAATGAGAGCAGACTCCCGTATAGATATTGCTATTTATAAAAAAGAGAAAATGGATTTTGTTTTATGGAAACCCTCTCAGGAATGGGAACCAGGTTGGCCATCGCCAGCAGGAATTCCTGGTTTAGGGCGCCCAGGTTGGCATATTGAATGCTCAGCAATGTCGATGGCAAAGCTGTTGGCTCCTTATGGTGGTGGTTTAAATTGTGATGATCCTGCAGCAAATGTTTTTGATATCCATGGTGGTGGTATTGATTTACTTTTTCCTCATCATGAAAATGAGATTGCACAAAGTTGTTCAGCTTTTGGAACTGAGCGAATGGCTAATTTCTGGATGCATAATGGTTTTTTGCAGGTTGAAGGCAAAAAAATGTCTAAAAGCCTTGGTAATTTTATCACTATTCGTTCTCTATTAGAAAGTGATTTTCTTGAATTTAATGATGCTTTGACAGATGAAATAAGACAAAACTGGGCAGGTTTGTCTATCCGTTTTTCAATGTTGCAAACTCATTATCGTGAACCGTTAAATTGGACAACTCATCGTTTAGTGCAATCTAGTAGCGAATTATATCGTTGGTATGAATTTCTTCGTTGTGAGAAATGTTGTTTGGATAATAATGAATCTATAGATGAGTCTTTAATCAATACATTAAGTGATGATCTTAATACTTCAAATGCATTTACTATTTTACGAAAATTTTATAAAGAAGGAAATGCTATAGCTCTTGCACGTGGTATGGATTTATTTGGGCTATTGCGCCAAGAGTGGGTTCAAGAAATAGAATGCCCGCTTTTTGTTAGAAAGACATACCTTGATTTAAAATTTATTGATCAGCGCATTGCCGAAAGGCTACGACTTATCCATAATAAAGAGTGGGAAGCTGCGGATAAAATTCGTGATGAGCTTGCAGTAGGGGGGATCTCATTAAAAGATGAAAAAGACCCGCAGACTGGTGAGCGTATTACTACGTGGGAAATAAAACGACAATAATTCCTTATGTTCCAGCAGCTCTCATAAAAAAGGAGAGAGTTTGATGGAATTTTTATGCTTTTATGGATATATCGCACTTAAGTTAGTTGTGGGTCTTACCGCTTTTTTGTTAATTTTAAGAACAACAGGTCGTGGTAATCTCAGTCAAATGACGCCAGTTGATTTGGTGAGTAATTTTGTAATGGGGGGCATTATTGGGGGGGTTATTTATAATCCGAGTATTAGTAGTATCCAATTATTGCTTGTTTTATTTATTTGGCAAACCTTGATCACATTTCTTAATTTTTTTGCACGGCATTCAGTTTTTTTTCACCGGCTTATTGCGGGAGGGAATGTTATATTAGTTTCAGATGGTGTATTTCAAATAGATGAAATTAAGCGTTTGCGCATTAGTATAAGTGATCTAATTACCATGTTGCGTATTAAAGGCTGTAGTTTACATGAGGCAGCTTTTGTTCGTTTGGAAACCAATGGTGATTTTTCTGTAATTAAGAAGGAAGAAGGTAAAAAATCTACCATTGTGATACAAAATGGTGAAATTCTGGAAGAAGGCCTTAAAGCAATTAATAAATCAAAAACGTGGCTTAAAGCAGAATTGAAAAAAAAGCATGTGAAAGTAGAAGATTTATTCGTAGCAGAATGGTACGAAAATACAGATAAAAACGATAAATCTTATAGCGGATTGTTTCTTGTTCCTTTGTCGAAAATGGTCTAACCTTAAATTTAAAGCATATAGGTTATTCAGAGGTGAAGGAAAGGTAATAAATAATCTATGGAGGACAGTTTAGAAATTATTTTTTACATGTTTATGAATAATAAAAGAAATTAAAGGCTTTATGAAACAGAATGAAATAGTAAAAACCGTTTCGGTAGATTCAGACCAAACTCTACGCACCCTTTATAATTTGTGGCCTTATATGTGGCCATCAGCCAGGTCTGATCTGAAAATGCGTGTGGTATGGGCAATATTTTATCTTATTTTGTCCAAACTTATTCTCATATCTGTGCCGTATTTTTTTAAATATGCTACAAATGCGCTTGATCTAAACTTTTTTCAAGTATTTACAAGGTCTTCATCCATTTGGGTGGTGCCTATTATGCTGGTTCTGGCATATAATTTTGCACGCATCGTTCAAGTTGGATTAAACCAGTTACGTGATTCTCTTTTTGCAACTGTTGGTCAATACGCTATTCGTCAATTGGCATATAAGACTTTTGTTCATATTCACGAATTGTCTTTGCGCTTCCATTTAGAGCGGCGAACTGGTGGTCTTTCTCGCGTGATTGATCGTGGCACAAAGGGGATTGAGGCCCTTGTTCGATTTTCAATTCTTAATACAGCGCCGACCATTTTAGAATTTGTTTTAACAGCGTTTGTACTTTTGATAAATTATGGGTGGCGTTATTTTCTTGTCGTTGTTGTGATAGTTGGTTTGTATACTTGGTTTACGATCAAGGCGAGTGATTGGCGCATTAGTATTCGGCAAGAAATGAATACGGCTGATACTGAAGCAAATACACGGGCAGTTGATTCTCTTTTGAATTTTGAAACAGTCAAATATTTTGGCAATGAAGCTTTGGAAGCAAGTCGATTTGATTCTTCTATGGCAGGATATGAAAAAGCTGCAACAAAAATCTGGACATCTCTAAGCTGGCTTAATTTTGGTCAAGCTCTTATTTTTGGTATTGGAATGACAATCCTGATGTTAATGTCAGCTTATGAAGTTTTGCATATGACACAAACTTTAGGGGACTTTGTTTTTATTAATGCGCTTTTAATACAGCTTTCCATTCCGTTGAATTTTATTGGCTCGATTTATCGTGAGGTTCGGCAGAGTTTAAGTGATATTGAAGCTATGTTTGATCTTTTAGATGTTCAGCAGGAAATTGTTGATAAACCAGATGCTAAACCGTTGGTGGTAAGCAATGGTACTATTCGGTTTAATCAGGTGAAATTTTCCTATGATTCCGATCGTTCAATTCTCAAAGATATCGATTTTGAAATTCCTGGAGGTAAAACAGTTGCAATTGTTGGGCCATCAGGTGCTGGTAAGTCAACGATCTCCCGATTGCTTTTTCGATTTTATGATGTTGACTCAGGGTCGATAACAATTGACGGACAGGATATTCGTGATGTAACTCAAAAAAGTTTACGTGAAGCGATCGGTATGGTGCCGCAAGATACAGTTTTATTTAATGATACGATTGCATATAATATTCGTTATGGACGCCCTAGTGCAACAGATGAAGAGATGCACAAGGCTGCTGAAATGGCACAGATATTAAAATTTATTGAAATGCTTCCAGAGGGCTTTCAATCCATAGTAGGTGAACGAGGTCTTAAATTATCTGGTGGTGAGAAACAACGTGTGGCAATTGCGCGGACACTTTTAAAAGCACCTCCACTTCTTATTTTGGATGAAGCAACTGCGGCTCTTGATACAACGACAGAACAAGAAATTCAGCGCGCATTGGATATTATAAGCCGTGGTCGTACAACATTAATTATTGCTCATCGCCTTTCTACTGTTATTAATGCTGATGAAATTTTGGTATTAAAAAATGGCCGTATTATTGAGAAGGGAAGTCACGCTGATCTTTTAAGCAAGAAAGGTTTATATGCTTCTATGTGGAATAAACAGCTTGAAGCTTCACAGGCTGAAGAAAAATTACGTAAAATACGTGAAGAAGATGAACTAGGCGTTGTTAATCGTAAGAAATGATCTACATGGAAATCATATCTAGTTTTGTATAAAATAATTGATTAGATATACAAAAGAGAAGAGGGGAAAACAGGAGTTTATTTATTGTTCAATCATTTGTGAATAGGAAGTTATATGCGTATTGTTCAATCTATCTGTAATAGTTTTGTCCCAATTCATAAAGAAGGCTATCCTTTTATTATAGCATTTTTTGTTGTTTCACTCGTTCTTGGTTGGATATGGAGCCCGTTGTTTTGGTGTGGTCTTATTTTAACCGTGTGGTGTATATATTTTTTCCGTGATCCAGAACGTGTAACGCCTGTAAATTCAAATTGGATTATCTCTCCTGCTGATGGTCGTATTTCGTGTATTGAATCATGTGTTCCCCCTGCAGAATTAGGGTTGGGGAGTGACGAAATGATGTGTGTTTCTGTGTTTATGGATCTTTTTTCATGTCACGTAAATCGCATTCCTATGAGTGGTACAATAGAATCTATTGTTTATCATCCGGGTAAGTTTGTAAATGCTGAGCTTGATAAGGCCAGTCAATTTAACGAACGTAATGGGGTGGTGATTGACAGTGAACACGGCAAAATTGGTGTCGTACAGATAGCGGGGTTGATTGCACGTCGAATTGTTTGTTGGTCTCAAAAAGATGATGCTGTTATTACTGGGCAACGTTTTGGGTTGATACGTTTTGGTTCTCGCCTTGATGTTTATATGCCTACTGAAGTAAAATTGCGTGTCGCTGTTGGTCAGGTAGCAATTGCTGGAGAAACGGTTTTAGGTTCTTTTGGTGATGCTACTGAGATAACTGACTTTAGACTTGATTAGGATGAGTCATGAAAATTTTTTCGCTATTTTCTTCATTTGATCCTGAAGAGCAACGTGGCGATATTACGCATCGGTTACGTTCACCTATGCCGATGCGATTTGTTATTCCTAATATTATCACTATTTTAGCGATTTGCGCGGGGATAAGCGGTATCCGTTTGGCTTTTGAGCATCACTATGAGTCAGCTATTTTGATGGTGCTTTTGGCAGCAGTTTTAGATGGAGCTGATGGTCGTGTTGCACGTTTGATGGATGGCAGTTCGTCTTTTGGAGCCCAGATGGATTCACTTGCTGATGTTATTAATTTTGGTGTTGCTCCTGCTCTTGTTGTTTATTCTTTTATTCTCGCTCAGGTTCATCAAGTAGGCTGGGTTGCAGCGCTTGTGTATTGTGTTGCTTGTTGTTTGCGGTTAGCTCGTTTTAATGTTACGTTAGATAATACAGATATACCAAGATGGCAGAAGAATTATTTTGTTGGTGTTCCTGCACCAGCAGGGGCATTGTTGCTTTTATTGCCTGTTTATTTAGGGGCCCTTGGTTTGATACCCAGTAGGGGTTGGGCTTTATTTTTTAGCTTGTATACTGTGGTTGTCGCTTTTCTTTTAGTAAGCCGCTTACCGGTATGGAATGCGAAGGAAATTGGTCAAAAGTTAAGGCGTGATATTGTTGTGCCGTGTATGCTGGTTATTGTTATTTATGTTGGTTTTCTTGCAACTTACACATGGTATACTTTATTGATAACAGCTGTTAGCTATATGATTTTTCTACCTTGTAGTGCTTTAGCATATAATAAACGAGCTGCTTTAGAAGCAAAGAAGATAACCATTCAAACTGACCAGGAGTCATAAGGTTTTACCTGATTTTAAGAAGCAGAGTAAAATTATAGAAGTTTAGTTCAATATATAAACTGTTATCAATGAGGTGTATGATAGTTTATGAACTGATTTTTACGAACATCAAAAAGCCTACCTGTTTCTTTTAAATAAGGTGAAGATAAATATACTATTTTTTCAGCAACTTCTTGAGGAGAGGGTAAGGTCTGAGGATTTTCGTTAGGCAGAGCTTGTGCTCGCATTGCAGTGCGTGTTGCACCTGGGTTAACGCAATTAATTTTGATTGGCGTTTCTTTAAGTTCTTCTGCCCAGCAACGAGCAATAATTTCTAAAGCAGCTTTAGAAGCTGCATAAGGCCCCCAGAAAGCGCGTGCGCAGTGAGCAACGCTTGATGATAAAAAAATAGCACGTCCAGCATCCGATTTGCGTAATAAAGGTTCAGCTGCTTTCATTAAACGCCATTGATTGATGAGATTTACTTGAAACACTTCTTCAAATACCGTATTTTCAATATGAGCCATTGGTGAAAGAATTCCCAGAATTCCTGCATTTACAACCATAATATCAAGTTTTTTCCAGCGTTCAGCAATTGAAGTACTTAGAGTATCAATGGCGTGTGTATTATGTAAGTCAAGTGGTACCAACGTTGTGGAGGAACCTTTCTCTTGGATTTTTGTATCAAGCGTGGTTAAATCACTAATTGTTCGTGCAAGGGCTATAATATGAGCACCCCGTGCTGCTAACTCTAATGCTAAATGATACCCAATTCCTCTGGAAGCACCTGTGACTAGTGCGACACGTCCAGAAAGGTTAAAATCAGATTTCCTCATTATTAATTTCTTGTTTTCAGAACAGATAATTTATGAACTTTTGGAATACTTTTTTGATCGGTAAGATGTGTGGGATAGTGGCCAGTAAAATAATGATCAGTAAATTGAGGGGAAGAGTTATTTCGTTTTTCCCCTATAATAGCGAGATAAAGGCCATCAGTTGAGAGAAATTCTAATGAATCGGCTCCAATGAAATTACACATGGATTTTAAGTCTGGGTATTTATTCGCTAAAAGATCTTCAGTTTTAGGTGTATCGATTCCATAAAAATCAGGATAAAAAATCATTGGGCTGGAAATACGCATATGAACTTCTTTTGCTCCTGCATCGCGGAGCATTCGTACAATTTTAGTGGATGTTGTTCCACGCACAATGGAATCATCTACTAGAATGACACGTTTTCCTTCAATAATAGGGCGGTTGGCAGAATGTTTTAATTTCACGCCAAAAGCACGAATTTGTTGAGTTGGTTCAATAAAAGTGCGACCAACATAATGATTGCGAATAATGCCGAGTTCAAAGGGAATACCAATTTTTTGTGCATAACCAATTGCAGCAGGTGTTCCCCCATCAGGAACGGGGACAACAACATCACCCTCACACGGTGCTTCTTGAGCTAATTGGATACCCATATTTTTACGAACTGCATAAACACTGCGCCCTCCAACGATTGAATCAGGTCGAGCAAAATAGACATATTCAAAAAGGCAAAGTTTTTCTTGTTTTTCTATTTCTGGTTTAATAATTTTTGTAGTGATTTCACCATTGTCTTGTATTTCACATATGATTATTTCGCCATTTTTGACGTCACGAACGTATTTTGCTCCAATAATATCAAGTGCACAGGTTTCTGAACAGAAAATTGGTTTACCATCAAGTTCACCTAGAACAAGTGGACGAATACCTATTGGGTCACGTGCAGCAATAAGCTTGGTACGTGTTAGCGCTAACATGGCATATCCACCTTCCACTTGGCGAATAGCATCAACAAAACGATCGGATGATGATTCATGACGTGAGCGGGCAATAAGGTGGAGAAAGACTTCAGAGTCTGAAGTTGATTGACAGATAGCACCAGAAGCAATTAATTCATGGCGTAGTGTAAGGCCATTTGTTAAATTACCATTATGTGCGATAGCAATACCTCCGGCTTTTAATTCAGCAAATAGAGGCTGTACATTGCGTAATGCTATTTCTCCCGTTGTTGAATAACGAGTATGTCCAATCGCGCGATCCCCAGGCAAACGGGCAAGTGTTGCAGGATTTGTGTAGTGATCTCCAACAAGGCCTAGGTGTTTTTCTTGATGAAACATCTTGTTGTGATAAGAAACAATTCCAGCAGCTTCTTGGCCACGGTGTTGTAGCGCATGGAGTCCAAGAGCTGTTAGTGTTGCTGCATCTTTGTGCCCAAGAATACCAAATACTCCACATTCTTCATGAAGGGTATCATCGTCAAATGAGGGTTCCTGATAAGGAATATTAATTTTTGTCATCATATTACTTTCAGTAATGATGTTAAATGATTAATATCACAACTACTACATGTTATTTAAGACCAGTTCTCAAATAAAAACTCTAATTTATTGTGTAGAGATATGTTTTTGTTAGTGTTTTTAAAATCTTGCGGAAAAATCATCTTTGTTAAAGAGCTTTTCTAGTTTTTCGAGGGCATAATCGGGATTTTTAGGCAACAATTCCCAAATTTGTTGGCTTAATGAATCCAACATAGGCTTTGTTTTTGCATCTTTCAGCCAATGAGATTGTTGTTCAGGTTTAATAAGTGCATTGATAAGTAAAATACCAATAACTGTAATTAATAAACCGCGAAATGCTCCAAAGATAAAACCAATAATGCGATCAAGTTTGCCGATTCGACTATCAATGATAAAATCAGAAATTTTCATTGTAATGAGAGAAATAATAATTAGAGCAATAATAAAAATCGTAACTAATGTAGCTATTAATGCGACTGTTTCGTTAGAGAGGTATTGTTCAACAAAAGGCAATACAGGTTTAAATAAAAACAGTGTGATAACAGCTGAAATTACCCAAGAAAGCAATGATAAAACTTCGCGGGAGAAACCTCGGAGCATGGCTAGAAAAGAAGAAAACAGGATGATTGCAATGACAATGCCATCAAGAACTGTTACACTCATTTGTTTGCTCCTTATATAGATTATGTAAAATTACGTTTTATTTTAATCAGTCTAAAAGTACGTAAGAACATTTTCTGTTATGCTAGTTTCTATTTTATAGCAAGGCTCTTTTGTACTTTATAGAAGTGATTCTATATTATTATTTGTATGACAGTCATTTTTTACTTGCAACAATAGTGGCAACAAATTCAGAAAGGTCGGAAAATATTTTTTGTTGAAAGGTTGTTGATTTTATCATTTCGGTTGTTATTGCGGGCTGAACAGCACCTTGAAAGCCGAGTTTTTGAGCTTCTTTGACACGTTGTCCTGAATGAGTAACAGCGCGAATTGTTCCTGAAAGGCTAACTTCACCAAAATATACATAATGAGTTGGAAGAGGAATATTTACAAGCGAGGATACCAAAGCTGCTGCAACGGCTAAGTCAGCTGCGGGTTCTGATATTTTGTAACCACCTGCAACATTAAGGTAGACATCATGTTGTCCAAAGCGAATACCACAGTGAGCTTCTAATACGGCGAGAATCATTGAAAGACGATTTCCATCCCATCCTAAAACAGCGCGCCGTGGTGTACCAAGCGAAGAAGGTGCAACAAGAGCTTGAATTTCCACCAATATAGGGCGTGTTCCCTCCATTCCTGCAAAGACAGCAGCTCCTGGAGCTTTTTCATTACGTTCACCTAAAAATAGTTCGGATGGATTGGTGACTTCTTTTAGACCTTTGTCGGACATTTCAAAAACACCAATTTCATCAGTTGGTCCAAAGCGATTTTTCACAGTTCTAAGAATTCGATAACAATGACTATTCTCGCCTTCAAAATAGAGAACACCATCAACCATGTGCTCAACAACACGGGGACCAGCAATTTGCCCATCTTTTGTAACATGCCCAACAAGCACAACGGCTGCCCCTGTTTTTTTAGCAAAACGTATGATTGCTTGGGCGCTAATGCGTACTTGTGTTACACTTCCAGGAGCTGAATCGGCTGCATCTGACCATAGAGTTTGAATTGAATCGATAATAACTAGATCAAGTTTTTTATGCGCATTTAAAGTTGTTAAAATGTCTTCAACATTGGTTTCTGCAGCAAGTTTAACTGTTGTATCATCTGCGCCAAGCCTTTGTGCTCGTAGACGGATTTGTGCAACAGCCTCTTCACCAGAAACATAAATGATATTATACCCTTTTCGCGATAAGGCAGCTGCCGTTTGTGTAAGCAAAGTTGATTTGCCAATACCTGGATCACCACCAACAAGTAATGCTGATCCACGAACAAAGCCACCACCGGTCACACGATCAAGTTCAGAAATACCAGAATGGATACGTGGAGCATCTTCAAGATCTCCAGAAAGAGAAGTCAACGTTATGATACGCCCTTGACGAATATTTTGCGTTGGCCCACTTCCAATGCCACTGTTTGTACCTTCTTCGACAAGGGAGTTCCACTCCCCACAAGAATCACATTTTCCAGCCCAGCGTGAGTGGACGGTACTACAATTTTGACAGATAAATTGAGTGCGATTGCGTGCCATAGTGGTTAATTACGTTGTTCTGGAAGATAATCACTTTCTGCCAAGTCGCTAAAGCGTGTAAACTCTGACTGAAAAGCAAGATGAGCTGTTCCTGTTGGTCCGTGTCGTTGTTTTGCTATAAGAATATCTGCTATTCCGAAAACTTTTTCCATTTCAGCTTGCCATTTTACATATTCAGGAGTTCCTTCTTTAGGCTCTTCATTTTTGAGATAATATTCTTCACGATATACAAAAAGAACAACATCCGCATCTTGTTCAATGGAGCCAGATTCACGTAGATCTGATAATTGTGGACGTTTATCAGTTCGGTTTTCAACTTGACGTGAAAGTTGTGAAAGGGCGATGATAGGAACATTAAGTTCTTTAGCTAAAGCTTTAAGCCCTGTAGTAATTTCTGTAATTTCTTGAACGCGATTTTCAGATGAACGTTTTGAATTGCTTGTCATTAGCTGTATATAATCAATAATCAATACGTCTAAACCATGTTGTCGCTTTAGTCGACGTGCGCGTGCAGCCAATTGAGAAAGCGATATACCACCAGTTTGGTCGATGTAAAGTGGCGCTTTTTGGAGGCGACGCGTTGCATTCACTAGTTTTTCAAATTGTTCTTCTGAAATATTACCACGTCGAATTTCAGAAGAAGATATTTCTGTTTGTTCAGAAATAATACGCGTTGCAAGTTGTTCTGATGACATTTCAAGTGAGAAAAATCCAACGATTCCTCCCTCATTTTCTTGTGATGAATTATTCATTTTAGCATCATGATTATAAGCATCGGCAATATTAAAGGCTATATTGGTTGCAAGAGAGGTTTTTCCCATACCGGGGCGCCCAGCCAGGATAATCAAATCAGAAGGCTGCAATCCTCCCATTTTTTCATCAAGTTTTTTCAAGTGAGTAGCTATGCCTGATAGATGCGAGGACCGTTTTTTTGCAGCGGATGCCATATCAATAGCTTTTTGGATAGCGTCATTAAAACTTTCAAATCCACCACCATATTTTCCCGTTTCTGCCAATTGAAATAAATTACGTTCGACAATCTCAATTTGTTCGGTTGGCGTAAGTTCAACAGGAGCATCAAAAGCTGTATTTACAACTTGATTTCCAATATCAATCAAGGATCGTCGGATAAAAAGATCATAAATTACTCGACCATAATCTTCAGCATTAATAATGGTAACTGCTTCTTTGGCTAAGCGAATAACGTAATTGAATACAGTGATATCCCCGATTTTCTCTTCAGCTGGAATAAAAGGTTTAATGGTAACAGGATTTGCAAGTTTTCCTTTTTTTATAATTTGTGATAAAATATCAAAAATTTTTTGATGCAATATTTCGAAAAAATGTTCTGGTTTTAAAAAATCTGAAACACGATCAAGTGCATCATTATTAATGAGAATAGCGCCAAGAAGTGCTTGTTCAGCTTCAATATTATGTGGTAGTTGCCGAAAAGAAGAAGTCTCTTCTTTATGTAGAGGGTTGAAATTAAGGATGCTTGTTTCTTCCATTAAATTTTTTCCACTAAGATTTTAAGTTTAGTCATCTTAGACAACGGATTAAATGCTGTACATTAAAAGAGCAAAATTGCAAATTTCCACTTTCAATTAAAACCATATTTTTAATTTTTAATGATACTTTTTTCAACAAATCAATTGTTTATAATATGCAGCTTATATTTTTTGTATTTTATGGTTTATAATTGCAATTATTTCAGACAAATATCAGAAACTGTTTTTTATATAAAATATAATATGGGTAAGAAAGATTGCAATTTATATACAAATTATTTGAATTTGAAAAAACGCATTTTATCAGAGAAAAAGAGCATTTTCAGGGATTATAAAAAGGCGTTACATAAAATACAAACGGATGCTCTAAAGAAATTTTTCTTTTTTCCAGAATGTTTAAAAAGTATGGAGCTATGTTTTAAATATTTTATAGTAATATAGGCTCAAAATTATTATCAATGATAATAAGCTTACTTTTCTCTATAATCTCCTTAATAAGGATAACTTCAGATAAAATGGGGGTATAATCGTTTTTTCCCCGGTATAGTTTTTTTAGTTGGGATATAATATTATAATATCATTATAAAATACCCTGCTTAAAAGCAGGGTATTTTTTGTAAGATATCAATATGTTAAATAATAAAAAATAAGAACAAAAAGTCGACAAGATAAGAAAAATATCAATTAAGCTGTTTCGTTCACGCTCTTTTCATCATTGTCATCAATTTCTTCTGCTAATGGCTGTTCTTGAATACCATATATTGCTTCGATTGAGGTGAGGTTTTCACCTTCTGCTTGACGTTGTGCTTCATTAGTCGAACGTGCAATATTAATTGTCACAGAAATTTGAACTTCAGGATGTAGACTAATTGTGATGGTATGAAGACCGATTGTTTTGATTGGGTGATTAAGCTCAATCTGATTGCGCCCAACAGAAAAGCCTTCTTCTGTTATAATTTCTGAAATATCACGTGTTGACACAGAACCATAAAGTTGACCTGTTTCACCAGCGGAACGGACAACAATAAACGATTGACCATCAAGTTTTTCAGCCACTTTTTGAGCTTCATTTTTTCGCTCAAGATTACGGGCTTCAAGCTGTACACGTTGTGTTTCAAAATATTTTTTATTAGCTTCATTAGCTCGTAAAGCTTTACCTTGAGGCAACAAAAAATTACGTGCGTAACCATTTTTAACTGAAACAATATCACCTATTTGACCAAGATGAGGAATGCGTTCAAGTAAAATAATATCCATAGTTTATTCCTTTCGAATAAATAAATTAATGAAGTTTGTTGTGTGATTGGAAGTTGTATTGAATAGTTGCCCAAATGCCCATCAATATGGTCATGAAAACAATAGGTGTTGTAAAAACAACAGTCAAAGCAGCTATATAAACGAGCGATAATATAATTACCCGTCCATTTACCCCTTTTGTAATATGATGGAGATACGCTAAACCACTGATTGATATGACAACAGTATATGCAGTGGTAAAAACGCGTGTACCTAAATTAAGAATAGAACCGAGTTCAAGCATTGATGCTATACAAGCGACGATAAAAATAATGAGTCCAGAAAGTGGAAGGCGGAAAGTTTGCCCCCAATCATCACGAGGTCTTGTTAACCACTTCATATGTCGTGCTGTTATCATTGAAAAATAAAGATTGCCAACGAGAAAAATCAAACTGTAACCAGTAAGTGCAATAGCTATTAAGGTGGCTGCATGTGTCGTTAAAAGTTCGCTAAAGGCAAGAATATCATCTTCATTTATAGACTGTGATTGACGCATAACTTGCACTATATTTGCGGTAACCTCTTGTGCAATGATAGGAGTTATTGGGTGCATTTGCACATAGATTCCAATAAAGGTTAATGTAAGAGCAATAAAATTGGTTGAAAGGAAAACAACTGATGATAATGGATACCATATTAGTTCATTTTCCTTTTGTGTTAATCGAGCAAGCCCAAAGAGCCAAGAGGTATAGACGGCTGGAAGAAAAAACAGCAACATAAAGCCAAAACCAATATAAATATTGTTAGCTATGCTAAAGATAAAAGTGACACTTGTTAAAGCAATAAGGCTAGATAACGTTCCAAAGCCGAAGGCTACAATAAAAATTGGAAGTGAAATAAAGAAACCAAGAAGGAGAGAAAAATAAGGCGCAATATTGGCAACACTAATAATTGCCATTCCTATAACAGCAGCAAATAATCCTGCTAAAATACCAATCATTATTTTATAAAAATGAAAATGTTTCATTTATCGCTGTCCTGCCTTTTGCAGTTAGGGGCAATGCCCCAACTTTAGGTATTTTAACGTTTGCGTACTCGACTTGTATGTGGAGTAGTTAATGTACTTCTAACATACCAATAAAAATAGTTTTAAAATATTCTGATTCTATGTTGAATATATACAGTCTATTTAACAACATACGGAAGCAACCCGAGAAAACGGGCACGTTTGATAGCATTAGCTAATTCACGCTGTTTTTTCTGGCTGACGGCGGTAATACGTGAAGGAACAATTTTACCACGTTCTGAAATGTAACGCTGTAACAGCTTAATGTCTTTATAATCAATCTTCGGAGCATTTGCACCTGAAAACGGACACGTTTTACGACGACGATGAAAAGGACGACGTACAGGGGTTTGATTAATTTCAATCATTATTCCATTCCTTCCGTGGTGTCTTCATGTTGGTGACGCGTAGGGCGAGACCGCTCCTCATTTTTGCTAAAGGAGTCTTCCTGATTAGATCGTGAAAGCATGGCAGATTGTTCTTTTTCATGCTTTTCTACGCGGATTGTCATATAACGCAAAACGTCCTCGTTAATGCGCATTTGGCGCTCAATTTCAGCCATTGCTACAGCTGGGGCATCGATATTAAGCAATACATAGTGAGCTTTGCGGTTTTTGCGGATACGGTAAGCAAGAGTGCAAAGACCCCAATTTTCAATACGCCCGATTGTTCCTCCGTGCGCTTCAATGACATTTTTATAAATTTTTAAAAGTTCATCAATCTGCTGTGGCGTGACACCCTGTCGGGCAAGAAACACGTGTTCATAAAGAGCCATTAATTTTGCCTTTCTTCAATTAAACTTCACCAGTTTTGGCGCAAAGCCTCTGCGACTTGTCTTTTTAGGAAACCCAAAAAGAAGAAAGGACGCATTTATAATTCGAGACATCCGAGAGTGGAGATACGGGAGGTCGGAATTATTGTATTTCCTACTGGTATTTTCCAGTCCTCCGTTCAACCTCCAGCCAAATGCTGGTAATGAGTGGCTGATATTTACAGCTTATCTCAAAAAATAGCAAGTTGATGATTGTAAAAAATGTGACTTAATTAAGTTTTGATATATTTTTATATATCTTATTGTCTTTAAATATATAAAATAACATTCTGTCGACTGTAGGAACAAAAGAGGTGAAAATGGTTTTTTTAAACCAGATTGATGTAGCACTTTTTGAGATATTTTCTGGCAATCATCCAATGGGGATGGTGTTGGTTTGGATTGGTATTATTTGTGCAAAGTTTTTAATTTATGTAATTCCTGTACATCTTTGTGCGCTGTGGTTTTGCAGCGGATATATGGAACGACGTGTAGCACTAAGTATTTGTGTTAGCATTTGTGCTGCTCTTTTTTTTAGTTATCTTATTTCTCTTATTTATTTTCGTCCACGTCCGTTTGTTTCAGGTTTAACACAGTCACTAATTGAGCATAAAGCAACAGCTTCTTTTCCTAGCCATCACGCTCTAGTTATTGCATCTTACACTACTTGTCTTTATTTCTATCAGTACAAACTTGTCTCTAAGTTTGCATTAGTACTGTTATTTTTGATCTGTTGGGGGCGTATTTTTACTGGCGTACACTATCCTTTTGATGTTTTAAGTGGTGCAGTTTTGGGAAGTCTAACGAGTTGGGGTGTTATTCGATTGATTGCACCTTATTTTCCTGAGTTTTTATATCAAATTCCACCCTTAAAATATAATTTTAAGACAAATATCTGTTCTAAATAGGTTGCTTTGTTTTGATTTATGCTTATGTGTTGGGGCAATAACAAATATTAATGCTCGATTGAGGAGTAAAACTAATGGTAGCAGCCTTTACTTTTCCAGGCCAGGGAAGCCAAGTTGTTGGTATGGGCAAAGTGCTTGCAGAGCAATTTGTTGAAGCACGTATGGTCTTTGAGGAAGTTGATGATGCTTTAGGTGAAAAATTATCACATATTATTTTTGAAGGACCAGCAGATGTTCTTGCATTAACAGCAAATGCACAACCAGCTTTGATGGCTGTGTCGCTGGCAATTATTCGTGTGATGGAAAAGTTGGGATTAGATATAGAATCAAAGGTAAAATTTGTTGCAGGACATTCTTTAGGGGAATATTCAGCACTTTGTGCGGTTCGTACATTGAGTTTGGCTGATACAGCAAGGCTTTTACGAATTCGTGGCAATGCTATGCAGAGAGCTGTTGCTGTTGGTGAAGGTTTAATGGCAGCACTTATCGGTTTGGATGAACAAAATGTTGAAGAAATTTGCAGCACCGTTTTAGGAGAAGGTCTATGTCAGATTGCTAATGACAATGGTGGTGGACAAATTGTTATTTCAGGTGAAGCAAAAGCAGTTGAAGCGGCAATGAAAGCTGCTTTAGAAAAAGGTGCTAAGCGTGCGCTTCTTCTACCGGTTTCAGCGCCGTTCCATTCGGCTTTAATGCAACCTGCTGCTGATGTAATGAAAGATGCTCTTTTAGCTGTTAACAAAGCAGCACCTATTGTTCCGGTTGTCGCAAATATTTCTGTTGTACCAGAAAGTGATCCAGAGCGCATTTTTATGCTACTTGTTGAACAAGTGACTGGGCGAGTGCGGTGGCGTGAAACAGTTGAGTGGTTTGGATCTAATGGAGTTGATACACTTTTTGAAGTTGGTTCTGGAAAAGTGTTAACAGGTTTAGCTCGACGTATTAATAAAAATATTAAGGGGTTAACAATTGGTACGGCTGAGGAAATTGAAAGTGCATTACAGGTACTAGGTGTTTAATTTTAGGAAGTTTGAAAGATGTTTAAATTAACAGGTCGTAAAGCTCTTGTAACGGGAGCGTCAGGGGATATTGGTGAGGCAATTGCGCGTTTTTTTCATGCGCAAGGAGCAATTGTTGGGCTTCATGGAACACGTGAGGAAAAGCTCAAGGAAGTTGCTGCAGATCTTGGTCGGAATGTTTTTGTCTTTCCTGCTAACTTTTTTGAGCGTGAAAGCATTAAACAATTGGCTGAAACGGTGGAAAAAGAAATGGGTGGTGTCGACATTCTTGTTAACAATGCTGGTATCACTCAAGATGGCCTTTTTGTGCGTATGCAAGACCAACATTGGGATGATGTATTAGCTGTCAATTTGACAGCTACTTTTACTCTAACGCGTGAATTGATACATGCTATGATGCGCCGTCGCTACGGACGTATTATTAATATAACATCTATTGTTGGTGTTGTTGGTAATCCTGGGCAAACAAATTATTGTGCTGCAAAAGCTGGTGTGATAGGTTTTTCTAAATCATTGGCACAGGAAATTGCATCACGAAATATAACTGTTAATTGCATTGCTCCAGGATTTATTAAATCTGCGATGACTGATAAACTTAATGAAAAACAGAAAGATGCAATTATGACTGCTATTCCCATGAAGCGTATGGGCATAGGTGAGGATATAGCTTCTGCAGCTGTTTATTTAGCGAGTGATGAAGCTGCGTATGTCACAGGTCAGACGATCCATGTTAATGGTGGTATGGCAATGATCTGAGTATTTATTTTATTCTACATTGATTTATAAGTTTTATTATTTTAGATAATAACAAGTGAAATAAAGCGATGCGTTTATTTCTTTGACGGGGTGATTGCTCAATCTTATATCTACGATGCAAAATTAGTTCATTTTTAAAGGATATCCACAGAGTGTTCTAAAAATCATCGTTAAAATTTTGGAGCAATGCATCTATTGCTTGATTAGGTGAACTTATATCGCTAACCAAACAGGGAAACAATATAGAATTGTGAGGACAATATGAGTAATACAGAAGAGCGCGTTAAGAAGATTATCGTAGAGCATCTTGGAGTTGACGCAGATAAAGTTGTAGAAAATGCAAGCTTTATTGATGATCTAGGTGCAGATAGCCTTGATACGGTTGAGCTCGTTATGGCTTTTGAAGAAGAGTTCGGTGTAGAGATTCCAGATGATGCTGCTGAAACGATTTTCACAGTTGGTGATGCTGTAAAATTTATTGATAAAGCCTCTGTGTAATTTGATGTAAAGGGCAAGAGTGGTAGAATGCTTTTGCCTTTATTCTTTACTTAAAGCTATTTGAATTTGGACATATGGCTTTGAGGGGGTGAAGGGTTGATTCAAGGTTAAAAATATGAGACGGGTTGTTGTTACTGGTTTGGGATTAGTATCTCCATTAGCTGGTAATGTCGAATATAGCTGGAAGCATCTTCTTGAAGGAAAAAGTGGTGTTCGACGTATTACAGAGTTTGATGTAGCTGATTTACCGTGTCAAATTGCTGCACGTATCCCCTTGGGGGATGGAACAAACGGTACATATAATGCTGATTTGCATATGGAGCCTAGGGAACAGCGCAAAGTGGATGCATTTATTACTTATGCGGTAGCTGCTGCCGATCAAGCATTTGCAGATGCTGAATGGTGTCCCCAAAATGATGAAGATCAAATTCGTACGGGTGTGATGATTGGTTCTGGTGTTGGCGGCATTGAAGGCATTGTTGAAGCTGGTTATACACTTCGTGATAAAGGGCCAAGGAGGGTTTCTCCTTTTTTTATTCCAGGACGTTTGATTAACCTTGCATCTGGTTATGTCTCTATTAAATATGGTTTACGTGGTCCTAATCATTCAGTTGTAACAGCTTGTTCAACAGGTGCGCATGCGATTGGTGATGCAGCTCGTTTAATTGCGTTGGGTGATGCGGATGTGATGGCGGCAGGTGGTGCTGAATCCCCAATCAATCGGATATCTCTTGCTGGTTTTGCTGCTTGTAAAGCTCTTTCTACTGGACGTAATGATGATCCTGAGCGTGCATCACGCCCTTATGATGCAGATCGCGATGGTTTTGTTATGGGAGAGGGGGCTGCAGTTGTCATTTTAGAAGAGCTTGAGCATGCAAAGAAGCGAGGTGCTCGTATTTATGCTGAGGTTATTGGTTATGGTTTATCTGGCGATGCTTATCATATTACAGCTCCTTCAGAAAGTGGCGAAGGCGCTCAGCGCAGTATGGTAGCTGCTCTTAAACGTGCACAAGTGAATGTATGTGATATTGATTATATTAATGCTCACGGTACATCAACAATGGCTGATGTTATAGAATTAGCAGCTGTTGAATGTGTTTTAGGTAGCCATGCATCGCAGGTATCAATGTCATCAACAAAATCGTCTATTGGGCATTTGCTTGGTGCGGCTGGTGCAGCTGAGGCTATTTTTTGTATTTTAGCAATACGAGATAATATAGCGCCAGCTACCCTTAATCTTGATAATCCATCTATTGAAACGAAAATTGATCTTGTTCCACATAAGCCACGTGAACGAAAAATTGATACGATTCTTTCTAATTCGTTTGGTTTTGGGGGAACAAATGCATCGTTGGTGATGCGACGCTTTGGAGAATAGTAAACATTTTTATTTATTATTATCGCTTCTTGAGCTTTTTTCTTTATAATAAGTTTAGGGTAAGAAATGATAGCATAATATTTAAAAGTTACCAAAATTGATAATCATGTCCGATGCGAAAAATGAAATACCACCACAGGACGTAAATAATTCTTTATTGAATCATTTGCTCAGTAATAATGGTATGTTACCGTATAAAAAGCGGAAGAGGTCGTCTATTTCCCGTAATCCATTTGTCATTCTCGGTAATTTTTTCCTAATGTTGATAGTGGTTATTATTTTGGCTGTCAGCATTCCTCTTTATATTGGGAAAAGTATATTTGAAGGAAAGGGAACGGCTGAGAAAGAAGAAATTATTTTGATCCGTCCTGGAACGGGAATTCGTGAAATTGCATCGTTGCTTGAGCAACGTGGTCTTATTCGATCGTCTGATGTTTTTGTTTATGGAGTTGGTTATCATCAGAGTACGACACGTCTTAAAGCGGGTGAATATTTAATACCAGTTCATGCTTCGATGAAGGATATCATGGATATTCTTGTGAAGGGAAAGTCTATTGAGTATACATTCACAGTACCAGAAGGTTTAACGGTTCAACAAGTTTTTGATCGATTAGCTGCTAATGAAGTTTTGGTTGGTGATCTTCCTGAGGTTTTACCTCCAGAAGGGAGCTTAATGACTGATACCGTTCATTTCATTCGTGGCACAACACGTGCAGAGATTATAAAGAGATTGCGTGAAGAACAAACAAAATTAATTAATGAGATATGGGAATCTCGTTCTTCCAATTTACCAATCAAGACCGTTGACGAATTTGTTATATTGGCATCAATTGTTGAAAAGGAAACGGGAATTGCGTCAGAAAGACCTCAAATTGCTGCGGTATTTCATAACCGCCTTTCTAAAGGTATGCGCCTTCAATCCGATCCAACGGTAATTTATGGTATTTTTGGTGGAAAAGGTAAGCCTTCAGGTCGCCCGATTTATCGCTCGGATCTTGAAAAGGAAACTCCATATAATACTTATAAAATTAATGGGTTACCGCCAACAGCTATTGCAAATCCAAGTCGTGATTCTTTAAAAGCAGTAGCGCATGCACCAAAAAGTGATGCGCTCTATTTTGTAGCTGATGGTTCAGGTGGGCATATTTTTTCTAAAACTTTAAATGAACATCATATAAATGTCCGTAAATGGCGTGCATTAGAGAAAATACGTTAGATCTTTTTAGATCTGAAAATTTATGACTTAAATTTTAATATACGGTTTTAGAAAAAAACTTAAAAAAGAGTGACATGATGGCATTACTAGATAGTAAATTAAGCGCTCAAACAACAAATAGACGTCGTGGTTTTCTATTTATTCTCTCTTCACCTTCAGGCGCTGGTAAATCAACCCTTTCTCGGTTAATGCTGAAAGATGAACAATTAGAACTATCTATAAGTGTGACGACACGACAAAAACGTCCCAGTGAAGTAGATGGTCTCCATTATCACTTTATTTCAAAGGAAGAATTTGAACATAAGCGTGATAAAGATGAGTTTATAGAATGGGCTGAAGTTCACGGAAATTATTATGGAACTTTACGTAAAAACGTTGAAAATGCGCTGATAAATGGCCAAGATATGCTGTTTGATATTGATTATCAGGGGACAGAACAGCTTCAACAAAAAATGCCAGGGGATACTGTATCTGTTTTTATCCTCCCCCCATCGATGAAAGAGTTAGTTTCTCGTTTACATCGTCGAGCAGAAGATAGTCAGAGTATCATTGATCTGCGGTTGAATAATGCACGAACAGAGATACAACAATGGCGTTCTTACGATTATGTTGTGATTAACGAAGATTTAAATCAGTCCTTATTGCTTATTAAATCAATTTATTTAGGAGAAACAGTGAAACGTAAGCGTTGCAGTTTTCTTGAATCTTTCGTTAATACACTTGTTACCGAAAAAATTAATTGAGACATTTATTGTTTTAAAAAGCCTTTACATGAGTAAAAGTTTTAAACTTTTAAATGACTAAATTTGCTAAAGACACAAATTCAGAAATCGAGAGTGTTTCAGCTCGACGTGTTCCGTCAATTCCAGATTTTTCTAAAAGCATTTCACCTCCAATAGTTTTAAGACTTTGACGAAGCATTTTCCGCTTTTGTCCAAAGGCAGCTTTTGTCACAAGGCTTAATTTTTGTGTTGAGCAGGGGAGAGGTTGTGAACGCGGAATAATGTGAACAACGGAAGAAGTAACTTTAGGTATTGGTGTGAAGGCTTTTGGAGAAACGTCAAAAGCAATTTTTGCAATAGCGCGCCAGCCAATTAATACACTAAGGCGGCCATAGTGAGGGGAATGAGGAGTAGCGGTAATACGTTTGGCTACTTCACGTTGAAACATCAGTGTCATTGATTTATAAAAAGGAGGCCATGGTTCAGTTAAAATCCAGTTTAATAAGAGCTGTGTTCCAATATTGTATGGAAGATTTGCAATGATATGTGGTTTCTCTGGATATGCTTCAAAAATTTCTGAAAAATTTTGCTTTAGTGCATCATTATAAATAACTTTTAATTTTTGCGGATAGTGTTTTTCTATATCCAATAGCGCCTGTAGACAGCGTTCATCACGTTCTATTGCTGTTACAATGGCACCTTTTGCGAGCAAGGCGCGCGTTAAACCTCCAGGGCCTGGACCAACCTCAATGACAGGTTTTCCTGCTATATTTCCTGCTTGTTGGGCGATTTTAGATGTTAAATTAAGATCAAAAAGGAAATTTTGACCAAGAGATTTATTAGCTTGCAGTCCGTATGTATTAATTACTTCACGCAGAGGAGGGAGGTTATCTATTGGCATGTTATAAAACTATTTTTAGCAAGTTGATTTGCAAGTGTAAGAGCAGCAATAAAACTTTCAGGAGAGGCTATTCCCTTGTTGGCAATGTCAAAAGCAGTTCCATGATCTGGAGATGTTCGAATAAAGGGCAATCCTAAGGTAATATTAACAGTGGTATCAAAGTCCAAAGTTTTAACGGGAATAAGGGCTTGATCGTGATACATGCAAAGAGCAACGTCATATGTTTGTCTCGCACGTTGATGGAACATTGTGTCAGGAGGTAGAGGGCCTATGATATTAAGTCCCTTTTTCTTAAGGTATTTAATTGCAGGAGCAATAATTTCGATATCTTCTTTTCCCATCGTACCATCTTCTCCAGCATGCGGGTTAAGACCGGCTACAGCTAAACGAGGTGTAGTGATTGCAAATCGTTTTTTTAAATCATTTTCAACAATTAATGCAGTTTGAATGATTAAGTTATACGTGAGGTGTGAGGGAATTTCATTAAGTGGAATATGGACAGTAATAGGCACTGTTTTTAATTGCGGTCCAGATAACATCATAACTGGGTGGTAATGTTTATTTGAAGCTTTATAGGCAAGATAAGCAAGAAATTCAGTATGGCCTGGAAATTTAAATCCAGCATCATAAAGGCTTTTTTTTGCAATAGGGCACGTGATTAGTGCACACGCATGACCATCTTGAATCAATTGAACGCCGCGTGTGATAGCTTCAACTATTCCAGCGATATTGCTTGATGAGGGGATTCCTAATTGGTTGTTTTGCCGATTTTTTAATGGCATTACAGGAAGAGCCGTTTGGAAGTTTTTTACAAGATTATCTACAAAAACAGTTTCTATATCAACATTGAGTTGTAAAAAATGAGCACGTGAACGAATAACTTCAGGATCAGCCAAAAGAACAAAAGGTGGAACATGCCGTGTATTACGCATACTCCACGCTTTTAAAACTATTTCAGGGCCAATACCGGCTGGATCACCACTACTAACGACTAGTGGAACCATGATGATTTTGAATATGCGCTCTTTCTCGCAATTCTTTCAAATATTTCTCACTTAAAGCTTCAAGTTTTTGAGGAGTCCTTTTTTGACTGTCTTGAATAGAAAACATCAGTTGGGCAACACGATCATCAGAAACTTTTTTTATTTGGCAGACAGCAAGCGCTTCAATACCATATGGAGTTTCATGCGGTTGGGTCATTTTTCCAGCAGGTGTTGCACGGATAGCTTGTTCCCAATCTGTAGGAAGTTGAGGTTCCAAAAATTTACCTAAATTACGAACAGTAACATCTAGAATGCCTCGTGTTTGTTTTTTGGTATTATCGCATCCTCGGAAATGTGCACGGAAATTGTTTATTTCTTGTGTACGTTTTGTGAGAAGTTCTGCACGACGGTGGGCAGGAATAACAAAAATAATTTGCTGTAATGTATATTCATTTGTTGAAGGTTTTATACCACCATTTTTTAATATTCTATGTGCGGCTTCTTGTTCACTAAGGTACCCATCTTCAGATTGATAACGCGCATTAACAAGACGCCCCCATCCCATTTGTCCGCTAATATATGCTTTAAAGTGCTCTTCTGTGACCTCAGTTTGATTCAACATTTCACTAAGCTGATCAACGGTCATATTATTTTGTTCTGCAAAATTTGCAAAGGCGCTATTAATCTCATTATCACTAACATCAATATTAAGACGCTGTATTTCAATATTTTTAAGCATCTCATCAATGAGTTCATTTCTGGCTTGTGCAAAAAGATCACCCTGTTTTTGTTGTAATTTGAGAAAGGCGATGCGTCTTTGAATATCGTAATTTGTAATAGGATTACCATTGACTGTGATAGCAACTGTCGTTTGCGCAAATACTGATGATATAAAAAATGCACTTATAAAGCTACTTACACCCAAAACAGCAATGCAAAAGGTTAAAATAGAAGCGTAAAATAAAACAAAAGAACTATTTCTTAATCTGTTCATATGAGTAAAATTTCGCATTGGTTATCAATTTTCATTGGCAAATTAAAATATATGTTTTCCTACATAAAAACAATGATAAGTTAAAGTATTTCTACATTCATTATAAATCTAATTTTATCTTTTGCCCAATATCTGTGATTGTACGTAATGAAAGAGAGAAATTAAAATTCTGCAAAGGTGCATTTTTTCCTGGATTAGCTATTTGTTGATAGCCGATTTTTATTTCAAAGCATTCATCTTTATAATTTAAATTTATTTCCCGCTTTACAAATGCACTAGATACTAAGTCATAACTGATATTATTATATATAGACCAATATTTAGAAAATTTAATACCAGTTTGAAAAGAAATTTCTTGACGATCCTGTGTATATTCATAATTGGGTTGGCTTTGGATATAAGCATATTGTAAGGATGCTTTAAAATTTTCCCATTTTTGAGATGCTTCTATTTCACCACGGCGGATTTGACCTGTTTTTTTATCAAAACGTCCACGAGATTCTAAAGCAAAACCACTATCATGATTTGCATTAAACATTGCAACATAATCTGAACGCGATGTTTCAAGACCAGAATTAGCACTTGTATTGATAAAGTTTTTTTCTGCAAAAGAATTTTTTCCTGTAAGATGAAAAGATTGTCCAACAAGACCGTAAAGTGACCAATCATTGTTGAAACTTCCGGAATATCTTAAGCCTATATTTGCTCTTGTTCCACCTTCAACACGGTCATAACCAGAGAATTTGTCACGTTGAAATAGAGTGGTTGCATCAAATACGAAGCTTTGTGCATCTTCATTTGGTAATAGTCTGGCATATTGTTCATTATTGCGTATAAAGAGCTGTGCTGTTGGTTCTAAGACATGTGTAGAGATGCCAGAAGTTACAAGGAGGGGGTAACGTACTTCTAAACCTGCTGTTGCCATGCCGCGAATAGTTGGTGAGGCAATATTAAATTTTGTCGACGAGTCATTTGTGAGATGGTCAGGATAACTTTCTCGGGCATTTGTTATTGTATCAGTACGTAAGGCGAAAATAGGGGTTATTAGTAATCCGTTTTGTGTATTAAAACGCTTTTTCCATTCTATTTCACCGGTTAACCGAAAACTATTTCCAGGTATATCAGAAGGCCGAGAGACATAAGGGGGATGTTCTTGCCAATTGGTATAATTGAAGTCAGAGTGATTACGATAAATTGATTGCATATTGCCATGAAAAGTAAGTTCCCCAGTGTAAACTTCTTTGTCTGGTGTAAAAAAATAATCGATACGGGGTAAAACCCATGCTTGCTGAAAATGACGTTTGTTAATGGTATTTGTAGGTATCAAATCTTGGACTGTGAAATGGTAAAAACGCGTATCAAAGTAGTTTTTTCCTCCAAGGCCGTTCAAATAAAGCTGAGAAAGCTGTACAGGATTACTATAGTTTTCAAGTTTATATGTACGGCTAAAATGCCTATCTGACTGGGCAAAAATATCCCAACCATAAGTCCAGCGTGAATTAATATGGAAATCGCCTTTTGTTGCCACCATATAACGGTTATTTTTTTGCGCATCAATTGTATCATTATCGAACTTATGAGGATTAATTTGATATATATGAGCAAAACGGATGTTATAATTTCCTGTTTTTAAACGCTGACGCCATTCTCCTTCAGTTAAAAGTCCTTGTTTTGTGTAGAAAGTGGGGGAAAGTGTAAAGTCATAATGAGGTGAGAGATTCCAGAAATAAGAATTCTTAATACCAATACCAAGATGATCAGTATAAGAAAGGTGAGGAGCAAGCAGACCGCTGACGCGTTTTACATTTGGATCAGGCAATTCAAAAATAGGAAACCGGACAATTGGTACACCAAAAACTTCAAAATGACCGTCTTCAAATTGAATTGTTTTAGTAGTACTATTCCATATGATCTTTTTTGCTTTAATTTGCCAAAAGACTTCATTATCTGATTTGTAATGATGAGGTTCACACGCTGTATAGACAGCATTATTGAAGATTGTAAGTTGACTTCCTCTGCGTTCAGCATTTTCAGCTACAAAATGTGTACTGTTAATAGCTTCAACACGTAAAAAATTTACAAATCCTTCACCAAGGTCTTGAGTCATATCAATATAATCAGAATAGACTTTATTACCATCCTTTTGAACAATTTCGACATTTCCTTGTGCTATAATACGTCCTGTTTTTTGATTGTAAGTGACTTTTTGGGCAATAACTTTATTGTTATCATATTCAATTTGAACATTTCCTTCAGCAGAGACAGTGTCTGCGTCATGGTTGTAAGTGAGTTTGTCAGCAGAAAGTAAAAGGGGAGATGTTAGGGATTGAATATGGTTTTGAAGAGAAAGATTAGAATTTTGTGCTATTGCAGAATAAGATAAGGTTATGCCTAAAACAAAACTAATAGCACTTTTAAAAACCAATGTGTCCAGTTTTGTCAAAATTATCCTCTTACTTATAAGCAATTTCACCTAGCCATCCTCTTTATGAAGTAAAAAGGAAATTCCAAAAAACAACGCAATAACAACTGGCGTCCAAGCAGCAATAACTGGAGGAATGTATCCAGCATTACCAAACGCTTGAACGAGTACGGAAATGACATAAAGCATGAATCCAGCGATTACACCACCAAGAATTAACGCTTTAGATTGTCCAAATCGTGTAAATTTTAGTGATACTGTTGCAGCAATAAGAGTCATTGCTACAAGTAATGCTGGTAATGCAATCAATGATTGTAAGTACATATCGAACTTATTTGCAGAATAACCAAATGATCGCGCAGCTGAAATTTTTCTTGGTAATTTGTAAAATGGAATAGTTGCAGGATCGGCTAGATATTCAGTTAAAAACTCGGGTTTTAGATTTGTTTTTATCCGAAATTCAGTAAATTTTTCAGGAACATAACCTGTTTTGTAGATCGTGCCATTTGTTAACAGCCAAGTGTCATTTGTTAGTGTTGCTTGTTTTGCGTGGATCCAGTTCTTAACTGTTGCGTTATCATTATATTGCACAAAGGTTGCATCAATAAGAGAAAGACCTTGCTGTGTGATTGATCTGGCTCCAATAGTTGTTGTCCCTAAATTTGTATGCTGTGTTAACCATGGGATACGATTCTTGTTGATAGATGTTTGAATATTATTACTACGCCATTCAGCAATCATTTTTTCTGCTTGAGAAGATCCCCACGCGGCAAGTGGATTTATAAAAAGAATCGAAAACAATCCAAAAAGAAAAGCTCCAAGACAAGCGGGTATGAGAAATTGCCACGCAGAAACACCGATTGAACGAGCAACAACAAGTTCAAATTTTTTGTTAAGTGATATTAGCATAGTCATTGCAGAAAATAGTGCAATGAAAGGAAAGAGTTGCTGCATAATAAAAGGAACACGCAACGCTGAAATGAGAAGTGCGCCTTTTGCTGTATAATGGGGAAGAGAGGCTAGTCGACCAGAATTTTCCGTAAAGTCAATTAAAAGGGCAAGTATAAAAATACTCAATACAAAATAACAGGTTGTTTTGATATAACGTACAAAAAAATATCGTCCAAGCGTCCATCCAATCATGATGTTTTGTCCGAAGAATAGTGAGATTTTCGATATTTAGATTTGTTCGTCATTTTCTGAAGAAGTGCTTGAATAGTATCGTTAAATCTTGCGGGTATACTAATTTTACGGTTTGTCAGTAGCATAAAAAAGATTAATACGCTTACTCCTATTGGTATAATATAGAGCAGAGGAACGTAAGTGAGATCATTCTTCGTTTTTTCAGCAAAAAAATATTCTATCCAATAAATCAGCAAGGAAGAAGTAATCGTAAAAATAATTGCTGATGTGCGTGCTTGTCGATGTGAACGCGCATTTCCTGCTGCAGCCACTGCAATTAAAGCAAAAACAATTGGGTAGAGCCACTCTGTGAGTCGACGGTGAAATTCAGCTTTGTATTGAAGTGGGTTACGCTGATAATAAGGATCATATGAATCAGGATGCAATAAATAAGAAAGAGGCCTGTCTTTAGGATAAATAGTTGGTACTCCATTATTGGGGATGAATTCACTTAAGCTAAAAGTATAGGAGTTAAATTTAACAATCGAAACACTATCATTTTGATAATTCACTCTTTCAATTTCACCGTCATTGAGGACTAAAAAATTTCCATTTTTATTACTAACAACTGCACCTTTGGTTGCATAATAGAGAAGGTCAATCTTAGAATCGCGCTGGTCGGCAATGAAAAGACGTCCAATGGTTCCATCTGGGTAGCGTTCACCAATTTCTATATAAAGATTGTTTGTTAGTGCTTGAAAACTGCCTTCGCGAATAAAAAGATTAATGAGGTCTGAATGAGTGTTTGCCAGCATTTGTCGCATATTAAGGCGCGCTTGAGGAGCAACAAAATTAGCGATTGAAAAAGATGTACATGCAGTAAAAATAGCTAAAAGAAGAATTGGTTTTAAAACAGTGTTTTTGGAAAAGCCAGAGGCACTGATAATAGCTAGCTCTGAATCTTGATTCATTGTTGAAAGGATAGTTGTAATTGCAATCACTAGTGCAAATGGGATGATGAGGGAAATAACAGGAGGAACTAATAAGGATGAAAAGTATAAAACTGTTAGGAATGTTTGCCCACTTGTTGTAAGAAAATCAATTCGTGCAAGGACTTGCACTGTCAAACTAATACCGATTGCTGCGACCATCACAGCACTAAATAAAATAAAAACACGTTTTAGGATGTATAACTCAATAATACGCATAAATTGGGTAACATCCTTAGTTTTAATTTAAAGAAGATACTATATAATGTGCCAAGTTAAGACATAGTCGTCAAAATTAAAAAACAACCTCTTTGTGCTCTTTTTTCTAATAAGCAACAGGAGATAGTTAAATAATCTTAATTCATTTTGCCATGTTTTTTCAAGTATGGTATCAAGAAAAGCTAAGAAAATAACATAGAATAAATTTTTTTATTTATTTTTTAAAATTATGATTTTTCTTGTTTCTTTTTGCTATTGTTTAATACATTACAAAAAAAACAATACACACATAGTAAGAAAAAAATATGGTGTTCCAAACCGTTCCTTCTCTTTTTAGAAATACAGAAATGTTTTTAAAAAAAGTGCTACACTTTTTCGATAAAGAGTGATGAGGATTAAGAGATGGATATTCTGTTCTATCATTTAACACAGTCAACATTAGAAGATATTTTACCAGTTTTAGTAGAGCGTGCAGTTGCACGTTTTGAAAGAGTAACAATACAATGTATAAGTGAAGAACAGCGCGATGCCATAGATACTCGTTTATGGGTTTACGCTGAGGGATCATTTATTGGGCATGGAACTGAATGCGATAAATATCCAAATTTTCAGCCTGTATTTCTCACTACGGGTGATGAGAACCCGAATGATTCAAAAATACGCTTTCTTATAGAGGGAGCAGTTTGTCCGGATATTAATATTTATCAACGGCTTGTAGTGATATTTGATGGTCGTAATAACGAGCAATTGAATCTCGCTCGCGCACAGTGGAAGGAATATGGAACAGAAAACCATAATTTAACTTACTGGAAACAGACTGAAAATCGCGGTTGGGAAAAACAAATTTGATATGCATAGCGTTTATCATTCTATTCTAATTTATTGGTATTGTCGGGATAATTAATAAAAAACTCTTTATTATGAAAAAATTAGAAGGAAAATCATTAGTTTTATTGTTATTTTTCTTTTAGGGAGCAATAAAAATGTTGCCTGTAATCACAATATTCAAATGGAATAATAGCGGTGGTTGATCGGATTTTACTTGCTTTATGGTCAGTAATGCTGGCTTTTTTTTGTGTTTCATGGTTGGGTACAACGCATATTCTATCACAAATATTTTCTGTCATTCATATTGATTACATTGCAGATATTTTATTCTTTTTTCTTTGTGTATTGTTTGCTGGGATCTTATGGTGGAGTGTGCCTCGACCAATGTCTTTAAAAATAAAATTGGCGGCATTTCTGCCGCCAGCGTTAATTTTATTATATTTCATTGTATCTTAGTAAGATATTTCTTTATCTGTAAAGCAAATAAAGCAAATAAGTGAAATAAAAGCAGAAAAGAGAAGATAATAGCCAACGTAAGTTACATCAAAATGCTGCACCAAAGATTCTGCAATATAAGGTGCAAAAGATCCGCCAACAATACCAGCTAAGTTGAATGTTAAGGATACACCAGTGTACCGAATAGCTGTTGGGAATGGTGATGCAAGAATGGTACCCAACGGGCTATATGTAATCCCTAGAAGCATTAAGCCAATGATAGACATTGCAAGAACGCCTATAATTCCAGAATGTAGGAAGTAGGGAATTGCAAAAGAGTAAATACCAGTACTTATTGTTACCCAAATCATCAAAGTTCTGCGCTTAATACGATCAGCGAATTTTCCAGTGAGGGCAATAGAAAGGCCAAAAACAATAGCTCCAATCATCTCTATTTGCAGTGTTTGATTAAATGGTAATTGCAGATGATTTTTTGAATAACTTAATAAATAGGCAGTGACTAAATAAAATAAGACAAATGCTGTCATGCTGGCAAATGTACCAAGAAGCACAATCCGTGGATGTTTGAAGAACACATTGATAACGGGTATTTTGACACGCTCTTCATGATCAAGCGTTTTTTTAAATTCAAGTGTTTCACCAATTGAAGTGCGCACCCATAATCCTAAGATGACGAGAAAAGCTGAAGCAATGAATGGAATACGCCATCCCCATGTGAAAAGTTGGTCAGAGTCAAGTATATTCCACAGCCCAAAATAAACTGCAATAGATAAAAGTAAACCGGCTGGAGATCCTAATTGGGGAAACATTGCATACCAACCACGTTTTTCCGGTGGAGCGTTTTCTGTTGCAAGTAGAACTGCTCCACCCCATTCTCCCCCTAATCCAATTCCTTGACCAAGACGGCACATAGTTAAAAGAAAAGGCGCCCACCAACCGACTGTTTCATAAGTGGGAAGAATGCCAATAATAACTGTTGAAATACCCATTGTGAGAAGAGCAGCGACAAGTGTTGCTTTTCGTCCGATTTTATCACCAAAATGTCCAAAAATAATAGATCCGAGAGGACGGGCAAAAAAAGCGACACCAAAAACAAGGAAAGATTGTAGAATAGCCAGTTGATTGTTTTGCGGTGGAAAAAACAAATAAGGAAATACAAGAGCTGCAGCAGTTGCAAAAATGTAAAAATCGAAATATTCAATTGTTGTGCCAACAAGGCTTGCTAACAAAATTCGAATAGGTGAATTTGTTTGATTTACGCGCTGTCTTTCTACGCTTATAGACATGAATAGGATATTCCTTTTAATATAGATAATTAAAATATTAAGATAAAATTTTAATAGTTATAAGAATTTCATATTAGTGTCGAGTCAGTATTGTTACGATTTAATTGTATAAGAATAATAATAGGGCATGATAAGAGTGAGGGAATATGTATTGTTACTACTAATCATGCTATGTATTAAATTTAGCATTAGATTAAATGTAATAAGAAATCTTTTTTAAAAGCAGCAGGGGGATAGAGGTATATCATTCTGCATAAACGGTTTAACCTCTAAATTGTTTCATTTTGTATTTTTAAATGAAGAATATTGTTTTCATTTTTTCTACACGGATTTGCTTTTACAAGCTAAAGAAATCCGCTAAAAAGTGCTTTAGCAATTTCTGATTAAAATTTATTATCGCTGCATATAAAACACATTACGACATAAATAAAACACATTATGATATAAACAGGAACGCTCTGTTAAGAAGGAGGGGTATTTATTTAATTATTGATAATGGAGTGTAGATTGTGCAGCACAAATACAGACTAAATGTTTCGATATTATTAATGAGTAGTCTTCTCATACAAAATGCAGATGCACGTGAAGGTAATTCGAGTAGTTTTGATCAGTCGCTAAGAAATAGACTATTAGAAAATTTTTCCTATGGAGAGACATTAACCAATTCTACACGCACTACTTGGAGTGTCAGTCAGAATATTAGAATAGAAAGTGGGGGTATTGAGATTGTTCAGAATGGTGGAACCTCAACGGATGCTACTGTTTACAAAGGTGGAAAACAGATCATTACGAACCAAGGAAAGGCAATTGGAACTAAAGTTAAGGGTGGTGTGCAGTTTGTTTTCAATCAGGATGATTCTACAGGTACGTCTAATAATAGCAAAGTTTATGATGCCGTAGTTTCTGGTGAAAATGGAGTTTGGGGGCAACAAAATGTATATGATGGTGGAGAAGCTTGGAATACACAAGTTATGCAAGAAGGAGAGCAAAATATTTATAAAGTACGAACAAAAAAAGGTGGCATTGCATCAAAGACTGAAGTCTCTAAAAATGGTAGGCAGCGCATTTTGGCAGGAGGTGAGGCTGAAGATGTTACTTTAACAGATTATGCTACTCAAATAGTATATCAAAGTGGATCTGTGAAAAATCTAACGATTAAAGGTTCCGCCAATTCGTGGGTATATGCTGGCGCAACATTAACAGGGAAAACAATAGTTAATAATTCTGGACATCTTCACCTTTATGCTGGTGATCCTACAAATCATATTACGGAGAAAAATATTACTGTAAGTAGACAACCAAGTATATCATTGTTTTCTGTTGGTACGTGGAATGATAAAAACAATTCTCGGATTAGTGTTGAAAATTTAAGTGGGGATGGAACAGTTAGTGTTGCTTCTGTTGAGTATAATCCTCACCATTTACAACTTTATGTTAAAAGTCTTTCAGGTAGTTTACATTTCCAATTTAATTTGAGTAACATAGAAGACCGTAGTGATTATCTCTTAATTGATGATGGTATAGGTAGTCACAAAATAAGCGTTACTGATTCAGGCACTGAAATTACAAATTTTTTCTTACAAAAAAATCATATAGTTACCGAACTAAATTTAATTACTGATAAAAGCGGAAAAGCTAATTTTACTTTAGTAGATCGATCTGGTCAAAATATTAATGCTTTTGATGGTGGAACCTACCTGTATGGTTTGCAGTCTAGAACAATCACAAAAGATAGAAAAAATGGGAGAATTTGGTATTTGAGTACAAATATTTCTGAGATGAAACGTCAGAGTCGATCCCGTCGGTATTTAGATTCACAATATCTAATTGCTAGTCCATCAAGTGTTCCATTTATGGAAGATTGGGCTGCTGAGCCTAAATCTCGGAGACGTCCTCCTCGGCATATGAATCAGGATGAGTCTGATACTCCAGTACTTAGCTCAGAAAGTCAGCAGTTTTCTAATCCGTCGACTGCTCGATCTCTTGAAGATCAAACCACTGAACTTAAACCTCGAAGACGTTCTCGTCGGCATGTGAATCAGGATGAGCCTGATGCTCCAGTGCTTAGTTTAGAAAGCTCGCAGGTTGCTGATCCGTCAACTACTCCATCTGCAGAAGATCAGAACACTCAGCTTAAATTTCAGAAACGTTCTCGTCGGCACTTAAGTCAGCATCAACTAAACTTTTCGAAGCTTGATTTAGAGGAACCGCAAGCTTCTGATTTTTTAACTACTCCTTCAACTGATGCAGTACTATCTCTAGCGGTTGCTCCTGAACTTGTTTTTAACAATGAGTTACAAAGTTTGCGTGCTGGAAGGGGTATTTTAGAGAGAAGTAGGAAGAATGCAGCTTTCTGGACATATACGATCAAGAACAAAGAACGAATTGCTACAGGTCATACACACTTTAAGTTAGATCAAACAGGAATAATATTGGGTACTGATTGGGTAGCACAGTTACTATATGGAAATCTTTATATTGGTGGTTTTGGTAGTTATGATCAAGCACGTATTAATCATGTTCGTCGTGGTGTCAGTGGTATGAATACTTATAGCTTTGGAACTTATGCGACCTATTTAAATGAATATGGTTGGTATTTGGATAATATTTTGAAATATAATCGTTACCAAAATCATCTTAAAGCAGTTTCTACAAGTGGTTTGGCTATCCAAGGAGACTATAATCAATGGGCGATAGGTACATCCTTGGAAGGGGGGTATCGTTTTCAAATAGGGCAGAGCACTTGGGTGCGACCTTATAGCCAATTTACATGGTTACAGGTTACAGGTAAAGAAATACAGCTTTCCAATGGTATGATAGGTGATATAAGCTCATCTACTTCATTACGTAGTGAAATTGGTTTATCTATTAGGCGTGCATTTAACTTTAATACAAATGCTTCATTAGTAGGTTATGTAACGGCCGCTTGGTTGCGTGAGTATATAGATAGTAATCATACAATGATTAATAAACGGCATAAATTTATTACTGACTTGTCTGACAATGCAGGTAAATTGGCAATAGGTTTGAATAGTTTTGTCAGCAAAAATTTAACATTTTATACAGAAGCTCAATATCTTAAAGGTTATAAAATGATGCAGTCACTTCAGGGGATTTTGGGTATACGTTATAGTTTTTAAGTATGCGATTATTTGTTTTTTGATCAACTTTAGATATGTATTTGTTTATTGCAAATAAATACTTCAATATGAGACCTATTTTTAAAAAATGTACTTTGTTATAATAAGCCTTAATGTATTTAAACCTTAATGTGTTATTGTGTGTTGTGTTTTTTTGTATTTTGTCCTCCTATTTAACCCTTAGATCATAGAGACATATTTTAGAACAAACGAGGTATTCTTAAGTCAAATAAAATCTCATAGAATGAGAAAGGAGTCTTTGTTTTGCCTGCTTTTGAAACATATAAGTAATTTGACCTGTAGAAAATAGAAGATGATTTTGTAGGTGTGAAGTCATTGACCGATAGCATTTCTATTTTATAGAGATAAGCTTTGTAAAAATATGCAATTTTAAAATTGATATAAATTCACTAACGGTTACTTGGCAAAAGGCTCCTTATAGAATAACAAGGTAATTTTTTATGAAATTAAAGGTAATCAAATGGCTGTAGAACGCACTTTTTCGATGATTAAACCCGATGCAACGCGCCGTAATTTAACAGGAGCAATTACTAAAATGCTTGAAGATGCAGGTTTGCGTGTTATTGCATCTAAGCGCGTGTGGATGAGTCAGCATGAAGCTGAAGGGTTTTATGCGGTTCATAAAGAACGCCCTTTCTTTGGAGAGTTAGTACAATTTATGTCTTCTGGTCCAACTGTTGTTCAGGTTTTGGAAGGTGAAGATGCAATTGCGAAAAACCGTGAAGTTATGGGGGCTACGAATCCTGCTGATGCACAGGAAGGGACAATTCGTAAAGCATATGCCTTGTCGATTGGTGAAAATTCTGTTCATGGTTCAGATAGTGCTGAATCTGCAAAAACAGAAATAGCTTATTGGTTTTCCGATATTGAAATCGTTGGTTAATGAAAGCATGTACGAAAAGTGGAAAATCCTGAAATAGTATTCAGGATTTTTTCTGCTAAGTTATAAATCTTTATTCAAAAGTTCATAACATAAATATCATATAAATTTTTTGATTGTTTTAAGATAATACTCCATTTCAAATATATGCAATGGAGTATTTTTCATGACAGAAGCTCAAAAATGCATCATTGTAATCGATGGTTTTATTTTATTATTTGCATATTTTCCGATTTTACCATTGATATTAAAACATTACATTTCAGTACATAGTGCCGGATATTTTTCTAATCGCTGATTAAGCCACAATTTTATCATTTGTCTTTTATGTAATAACGTGTTTTAAGCCTGCACGAAAATAATCCCATCCTGTCCATAATGTGAGAAGAGCTGCAATCCATAGCATAATTATGCCAAATTCCATTGTATAAGGGAAAATTTTATTACCAGCTGGGCCCGCTAAGAGAAAGACAATGGCTACCATTTGTACAGAAGTTTTCCATTTTGCAAGACGAGAGACAGGAACACTAACTTTTAATTCAACCAAATATTCACGTAAGCCTGATACGAGAATTTCCCTACAAAGAATGATAATAGCTGCCCAAAGTGTCCACCCAGCAATAGTGCTATCTGCAGCAAGCAGGAGCAAACATGATGAGACAAGCAGTTTATCTGCGATTGGATCTAACATACGGCCGATATTGGATGTTTGTTTCCAAATGCGTGCAAGATAACCATCCAAAAAATCTGTAATAGATGCAATCACAAAAATAAAAACAGCAATCCAGCGCCCAATATCACTTGATTGTAGCCGTCCTTCTAAAAAAAAACACGCAACAACTAATGGAACCGCGACAATTCGTGCATAAGTCAGAATATTTGGAAAAGAAAAAGTATGATTTTCCATCGAGCCGTTTTCAATCCTTTGTGAAGTACAGCATATTTTATAAACGTAACAAGGCAATGAATATGAAGCAAGTCCTTATTTTTCATTAAAATGGTTATGAATTTTTTGTGCCATTGCGGTGGAAATACCTGCTACTTTGTTTAAATCTTCAACAGAAGCGTTGGCAATGGCTTTGGTGCTTCCAAAATGGTTAAGCAAAGCGGATTTTCTTGTGGGGCCTATATTTTCGATTTCATCAAGTAAATTTTTAAATGTTTCTTTTTTTCGTTTTGTTCTATGGGTTTCGATCGCAAAACGGTGTGCTTCATCACGTAAACGTTGCAAAAAATAAAGAATAGGATCGTGTGAGGGCAGTGTGAAAGGTGATTTTCCTTTTATAAAAAATCGTTCACGACCGGCGTTACGGTTAGCACCTTTTGCTATACCGATTGCTGTGACAAAATCATCTAATCCCAATTGAGATAATAATGTACGAACGACATTTATTTGTCCTTCACCACCATCAATTAAGATAAGATCAGGCCAAATGGGAAAAGAATTATCACTATCATTTTTTGTATCTTTGTTTCTATTGGGCAAGCCATGCTCTTTGATAAGGCGTGAAAATCTTCGTTCAATAACTTCTTTCATCATGCCAAAATCATCACCAGGTGTAATATCGGTCGAACGAATGTTGAATTTGCGATATTGATTTTTGATAAATCCTGTTTGATCGAAAACAACCATCGCACCTACCGCATTGGTACCCATGATATGTGAATTGTCATAGATTTCTATGCGCCGTGGAGTATAGGGTAGTTGAAATGTTTCAGCAACACCTTGAAGGAGTTTTATATGTGTTGCTGTTTCAGCAAGTTTTCGTCCCAGCGCTTCATAAGCGTTGGTATAAGCGTGATTAACAAGAGATTTGCGTTCACCTTTTTGCGGTAAGGATAGAGATATTTTGTGATTTGCTTTTAGATTTAATGCTTCTGTAAGAAGTGCTTCTTCTTCAATTTTTTCCGATAAAAGGATGAGTTTTGGAATTGGTTTATCATCATAAAATTGAGTGATAAAACTTGTTAAAATCTCAGCATTAGAGAAAGATGAATCTGCTTTTGGAAAATAAGCTCGATTTCCCCAATTTTGCCCCATGCGAAAAAAAAACACTTGAATACAGGTCATTCCTCCTTGTTGTGCAATTGCAAATACATCCGCTTCTTTTACCGTTTGAGGATTAATGCCTTGATGGCTTTGTATATGAGAAAGGGCTGATAAACGGTCGCGATAAGCAATCGCTTGTTCAAAATCAAGATTTTCTGAGGCTTTATGCATAGCTTGAGCCATATCTTTTTTTACCGATTGGCTTTTTCCAGAAAGGAAAGCTTTTGCTTTTTGAACCAGTTTTATATAATCGCTATCATTGATTTCATGTGTACAAGGGGCTGAACATCGCTTAATTTGATAAAGCAAACAAGGTCGTGTGCGATTGTTAAAAACTGAATCAGCACAAGTTCTTAATAAAAAAGCACGTTGCAAAGCGTTGATTGTTTGTGCAACAGCACCCGAAGAGGCAAAGGGACCAAAATAATGGGCTTTTCGTGTTCGAGCACCACGATGTTTGTAAAGTGCAGGTGCTCGGTGATCATCAGTGATAATGATATAGGGAAAGCTTTTGTCATCGCGCAGTAATACATTAAAACGTGGGTGTAATCTTTTGATGAGGTTAGCTTCTAAAAGTAATGCTTCTGTCTCTGTATGGGTAACAACAAATTCCATATGATATGTCGCACTAATCATACGGATAATACGGTTATTATGCCCTTGTTCACGGGTATAGCTTGAAACGCGTTTTTTTAAATTCCGCGCTTTACCAACATAGAGAACGTCACCATTTTCATTAAACATTCGATAAACCCCTGGTTTATGAGGAAGGTGTTTAACAAATTCTTGTATAAGTGCAGTTCCTTTAAGTTTATGGTTATCATTTCTTTGGTGAGCATTGTCCCATATGATGTTAGACAGAAAAGATAGTTTTTTTTCTTTATTTGGAAGACAGGATATATCGTTTTTCAGGGTCATTCAATTTTTCCAACAAGATTTTGCGTTTGCCACGTGAAATATTGTTTTCTGTCAAGTATTATTATTCATTTGTTTGAAGTTTTATCTCCCAATAAATAAGCGCATTATAGTATAAATTCTATGATTTTTAGTTATCATTTTAAACTAAAGATCACCAAGATAATTCTATAAGGCAATTTATGAGCTGGCCTATCTTACCTATAAATTGATTGAAAGAGTAAGTCTAATTATGGTTTGATTATCAGAGATTTTTAGAATGGTTTTGTAAAAAAGAAAATCAAATTTATACTGTTATTCCGTCATATTCATTTCTGTTTTTGTCATCTTCAGAAATTGAAGAATCTGTAGTGGAGTAAGTTCTCTATCTAATCAGTTTGATAGATTTATCTTTATTGTGAAGAATGCTTTATTTTAAAGTAAGATGCTTTCATATTATAACTATTCTTTATGGAGCCATTTGTAGGTAATTTGCGCACTCTTATCTTGTCCAAGGCGGTTGATAAGAAAAGGACTAAGTTTTTGCATTTCTTCTTCCAGAAGATAAGGAGGGTTGATAAGAATCATACCGCTCCCATTCATTGTAGTTGGTGTTAATTTTTTTCTAATACGCATTTCAAGCTGGAGAATTTTTGGAATTCCCGTTTTATGTAGAGCGTGAAGAAAATTCTCAATTTCTTTATTGTATTTAACAGGATACCATAAAGCATAAGTACCTCCAGAAAAACGTCGATATGCTTTCACCATTCCATCAATGAGACGAGAAAATTCACCCGGTTTTTCAAAAGGTGGGTCAACAAGAATAAACCCACGTTTTTCTTTTGGTGGTAAGTGAGAATTTAAAGAGAGCCAACCATTTAAATGCAAAACTTTTGTTTGATAATCGCCGGCAAAGTTTTCTGCTAAGGTTTGGTAATCTTCTTTGTGTAATTCAATTGCAGTGAGCCGGTCTTGCTTACGCAATAGTTGACGGATAAAAATAGGTGATCCAGGGTAGAATATAAGCTCTTTGTTTCCTTTATTCATTGTATAGATAACATTACACCATGGATGTAAGAGTGTTTTCACATCTTCCGGAATGGGTGTTGACAAAAGCTTTCCCACGCCATCACGCCATTCTCCTGTTTTATGTGCTTCTAGGGAAGAGAGATTATAAAGTCCAATTCCTGCATGTGTATCTATAACACGAAAAGCTTTTTCTTTACGTTTGAAGTATTCTACAATGCGTGTGACAATAATGTGTTTAAAAACATCAGCAAAATTGCCAGCATGATAAATATGCCGATAATTCATAATAAAATTTTATCATATATATAATTGACTGACCAAGATTCTTTTATTTCTTTTTAAATCTTTTTTTGATGTAAAATAATAAATTTATGTATCAATAAGAGCTCTGTTATAAATAGCAATATATTGATTAAAAAGGCTTGATACATCTAGAAAAACTTCAACGCTATGTATTGGCATTTATCCATTAAATTATTCTTTACATCAATGCTATTTGTATAAACCAGATTTATTGTTAATGAGATCATTTACCAACCCAATGAAAAATTAAGAAGTACAAGCTCAGTCATTCCAATTGAGGTGTTAATTTATAGGGTTAAGTAATTTTATTATCACTAAGCTTAAAGTTATAGCAAAAGATAGTGAATTATTATGGGTGATAAAGATAGTTCTATTTATGATTTATTCTATAAATGTTTGAATGAATAAGATTTTTAAAATTGTTTTTCTAAGGGAATACTCTCTCTTAAACTTTATAATTAAATTTCAACCATGTCAGATTGGTGAAATGTTATTAAAAATAATAATTACCTCCTTTTTTCTTTCAACAGCTGTAATTTACAATTTTCTATAATAGAAACTTTAATAGCAAAAAATATTCGGAGTTTTTAGTTGTTTTAAAATTTAGAACGTTAGAAAATATCTAATGATGAATACAAATAAATAATTACAAGCCAAGTTTGGCTTTCCAATAGAAAAATATTAATGCTTGTAAAACAAAAATAGAATTATTTTGTTAGAATGTTTTTTAAAATTATGAAAGCATATTTGGAAAAAGAATCTTTTCAATTCACTCAAAATTTATTGATGAATCATTATCAAATAAACATTAAGGTTTCATAATAATGTTAGAAATGAAAGCCATGATTACCGGTATTTCAGGTCCGGTTCTAACAAATGATGAAAAGGCATTTATTACTGAGCATAAGCCTTGGGCTTTTATTTTATTTGCGCGTAATATTAGTACTGCAGACGATATCAAAGCACTTACTGCGTCTTTATGTGAAGTTAGCGGACGTGATGATATTTTTATTTTCATTGATCAGGAAGGGGGAAGGGTGCAACGCTTGCACCCACCTTTAGCACCTAATTATCCAATGGCTGCAACTTTAGGAGCTATTTATAAAAAAAATCAGGAAGCAGGGCTTCGTGCTGCTTGGATTATGTCACGGCTTCATGCTTTTGATTTGATGAAGCTTGGTATTAATGCAAATTGTCTTCCACTATTGGATGTACCAGTGGTAGGGGCTCATGATGTCATTGGAACGCGCGCTTATGCTCAAGAACCAGAAACGGTTACTGCTTTGGGGCGTGCAGCTGCTAGGGGGCTTTTAGATGGTGGTGTTTTACCAGTAATGAAACATATCCCCGGACATGGTCGGGCATTGTGCGATACGCACTTAAAAATGGCACGCGTAGATGCAGCCCTTGATATTTTAGAACAATATGATTTTGTGCCTTTTAGGAATTTAGCGGATTTTCCAGCTGCAATGACTGCCCATATTGTTTATGAGGCAATTGACGATAAAGTACCTGCAACACTGTCTAAAAAAGTTATAGAGGATATTATTCGTAAAAAGATTGGTTTTGATGGCCTTTTAATGACAGATGATGTGTCAATGAAAGCTCTTTCAGAGAGTACATGTTCGAACAATCTTTCAGATTTAACACATAAAATTTTTGCAGCTGGTTGTGATATTGTTCTTCATTGTAATGGTAATTTGGAAGAAATGCTTGTCATTGCTCATGCTACTCCGCTTTTATCAGGAAAAGCATTAAAGCGTGCTTATAATGCCCATGCTAGGGTTGGGAAGCCTGATTTATCAGATGAGGTTGCTTTAAGAGAAGAATTTTCAAGCCTCTTAGCTTTTGTTAAATAAATGCGTAATTTTGAGTTAGCTTAATTTATTAAATATGCTGAATAAAAATGAAAATGGCATAACAATATTAGTTTGAGACAATTGATGTTTTGTTACCTTTCATTCAGAAAGGAAATATACAAATAAAATATAATTATATTTGAAATATCACTTATATAGTGAGCATTCATGCTATGAAATTGATGTTGGTCTCAACAATTTCAATTGCTATCAATAAAATTTGCAAGTCAAGTGCCAAAAGAAATTCTTTTTCCGTTAAAAGAGGAAAAAGCCTGTTTCTAAAAAGTAATATGAAATCATAATTTTAGCATCAATCACTTTAAGTGAGGAAGTCGAGTGTAAACAAATAATGTATGGGATATGGGATTAAATAGGGCAGAATTTTTAATTATCTTACTTGTTTTCATTATTGTAGTAAAATTAAAAGATTGGCCTAACTTTTTAAGATAATCATAAAGGCTAATATATATACGTTCGATGGCCAATGAGTTTTAACATCAGTTTGATGACACAATAAAACAAACTGAATTGAATGATTTGAAAAAACATTATCAGACAGCAGAAGTCCTTATTTCTTACAAAGGGTTAACGAAAGTTTTTGATTCAATTCATGATGTAGTAAAGGATGTCCAAGATAATCTTGATGTAAATACGATATTTCATAAATTGGAAAAAGATAAAGACGTTTTTTACATGCGATAAAAGCATAGAGATAAAAAGTTAAGGGTATCTGTTGTTTATAGTCATGAGCTATAGGTGTGACTTCTAAAGATAGGAAAAATAGTGAAAACGCATCATGAATTTTAAAAAAGATGCAATTGATACCAATGTAGCACTGCTTTTAGAGCACTTAAGTTAAATTACGTCAGCAAGTTATTGCATCTCTAATTGCATTTTTATCACATTTTATAATGTGTTTTTTCCATCAAGGATTATTTTTGTATTTTTTGATATAGCCTTATCAGTGGGTGATAAAGATATCAGGTGGTGACCCTGAAAATATTTGTCTTTAATCAGAGCAAGTATAGGAAACTTTTTTAACGAAAATGAAACTTTCCGTTTTTGGGATAGCCATTTTATTCATTTCCTATATGGTTTCAGTTTTATAGTGCCAGAGCTTTATAAAACAAGCGTATGGCTTTTTTACCATTTTTTATTAGTGCACCATTTTATTTTTAATTGGGGTGCATTTGTTTACGGTTTATTAGCATCTTATAATACTTTGGTCTAGCCTCTCTCTGAATCTTCATTAAGAATAGAATTTATAGCGCATGTCTTTGATTATCTGAGATTTATGACATCATTTATCTGGATTTTTGGTTTGATTTTTCAATTACCTTTATCGCTAGCCTGTTAACAAAAGTCGGGTTGTTAACATTTCATATGTTGCCGTCCAAATGAAAGTGGGTCATCCTGATTTCTTTTATAATTATGGTTATGGTAACACCGTCGGATTTTTTCTATGTTTGCAGTAGCTTTACCGACGATAATTCTTTATGAAATATCAATTTTAATTGCTTGCTGGATAGGAAAAAGAAATCCTCTTAATAGAAGTTTATATTTTGTATGATAAGTAATCAAATAGAAATGATGCAAATAAGGAGTTCTAATGCTCGATATTAAATGGATCCGTGAAAATCCTGAAAAATTAGACGCAGCTCTAAAAAATAGGGGGATTGAACCACAAGCTCAAAGATTGATAGAGCTTGATCTTGAACGTCGATCACACGTTGCAAAAATACAATGCGCACAAGAACGTCGCAATGTGGCTTCAAAAGAAATAGGGCAAGCATTAGCTGCGGGTGATCAGAAAAATGCTGAACGTATTAAAGCAGAGGTTGAAGAAATTAAAGATTTTCTTTCTTCTGCTTCAATGAAAGAAAAACAATTGACTGAAAATCTTGAAAAGTCTCTTTCATCTATACCAAATATTCCATTAAATGATGTTCCAAAAGGCAAAGATGAAAGCGCTAATGTTGTCGTTCGGCATTTTGGTACACCTACGACGTTTGATTTTGCACCGAAGGAACATTTTGATCTTGGTCAGAATCTTCAACAGATGGATTTTGAGCAGGCAAGTCGTTTATCTGGTGCACGCTTTACAGTACTTTCAGGGGCATTGGCGCGTCTTGAACGTGCATTGGGTCAATTTATGCTTGATATGCATGTGGATGAACATGGTTATACAGAGGTTTCAGTACCTCTTCTTGTGCGTGATGAAATTGTTTATGGAGCAGGACAATTACCAAAATTTTCTGACGATCTTTTTCAGACTACAGATGGCAAATGGCTTATTTCCACAGCGGAAGTACCATTAGTTAATTTAGTAAATAGTGAAGTTCTTGATATATCAGATTTACCTCTGCGGTTTTCTTCTCTTACACCTTGTTTTCGTTCAGAAGCAGGGGCGGCTGGGCGTGATACACGTGGGATGTTGCGTCAGCACCAGTTTTGGAAGGTAGAAATGGTATCGATTACCACTGAGGAACAATCCTTAATTGAATTAGAGCGTATGACAGAGTGTGCAGAAAATGTATTAAAACGACTTGGGTTGCCTTTTCGTACTGTACTTCTTTCTACTGGTGATATGGGGTTTTCTGCCCGTAAGACCTATGATATTGAAGTTTGGCTTCCAGGCCAGGGGTGTTATCGTGAAATTTCAAGTTGTTCAGTCTGTGGAGATTTTCAGGGGCGACGTATGAATGCTCGATATCGTACAAAAGGTGAAAAAACATTACACTTTGTGCATACTCTGAATGGTTCTGGTACAGCTGTTGGTCGTTGTCTTATTGCTATTCTTGAAAATTATCAGCAGGCTGATGGATCAGTTATTGTTCCAGATGTTTTGCAGCCTTATATGAAGGGAACAAGTCGTCTTACTATTTAACTTGTGTGAAATAAGCACCAATACACGTTTATTATCGATAAATGATAATAGCGTTTATCAGAAAATTTGAATGCTTTTTAAAAGTAATGCACATGTAAATAGAGTAATCGTTACATTAAAAATCGAATGATATTATGGAGCAGAAAAAAAATTTACAATTTCGTGAGGAATTGGCAAGCCTTGTACTGAAAATGCGCAGTAAAGGGGTCGATGATCTACGCTTTTTTGCTGCGTTTGAGAAAATTCCACGTCATCATTTTGTCGCTGTTTCTTGGCTTAAGAATGCATATGATAATAAAATTATTCCAATTGAGTGTGGTGAATATATTGAGCGTTTAGAAGAACAACTTTTAATTCTCGCTGCGTTATCGTTGAAAAAAAAACACCGTGTTTTAGAAGTTGGTACAGGTTCTGGTTTTTGTACTGCTCTTATGGCATGTCTTAGTGATCGAGTGATAACGATTGATCGTTATAAAACACTTGTTGAATTGGCGCGGCAAAGATTTCAGATTTTAGGGCTTGACAATATTATTGTACAGCAGATTGACGCAAGCAAAGGTATTACGGGTTTTGGATCGTTTGATCGTATTCTTATTTGGCCATCACGCTCTGATGAACCAGAAGAATTTTTAGACATCTTAGCTGGGAATGGAATTCTCATTCAAGCTATTGGGCCAGATGAAGGGGTGCAAACTGTTATGCGTTATACGAAAATTGGTAGCCAATTTGAACGTTCGGAAATGTTTCAAGTGCGTTATCAACCCTTTATTGAAAACGTTGCAGAAATACTTTGATTTTTTAGGTTAAGAGGTTGTGAAGAAATCTATGTGCTCTATTTATAACAAATTCATTTTGGTCTTTTTGTGAAATTTTTATAGGTAAAATATTCAATCTTTAACTCTTAGGTAATATTAGCAAGATTTAATAGAATGAGTTGGGTATTGGCCAATAAATAAACCATATATTTGAATTTTTGAGTAACATTATGCGGTATAGTCTTCAGGGGATAGTTCTTTGGGTTGTAGTAACGATAATAACGGGTTGTAGTTCTGGTACACAGCGTTTTTATGATGGTTTTTATAAAGGTCCTGCTCAGTCGACTACAGTCACAACAATGTCTGATGACCCACAAATGTTATCAGAAGGTGGAGTAATACAAAGCAGTGAGCTACCACCTGTGGAGTCACCTTATGATTCAGGAGTTAATGATAGTTCATATGATTCTCTAGAACAGGGAGCCACATCCTATTCTGATAAGCACAGAGAGTTTTCGTCTGATGGGCGAATTATGGGCTCTCCACCACAAAATCTTGGAACACTTTCTCGTTCACAAGTGAATAATCCTCCTACTTCTAGGCGGGGATCTTATATTGTACAAAGTGGTGATACCCTGTTAAGTATTGCACGGCAAATAGGAGTTAGTGTTGAGGCGTTAAAATTAGCAAATGGTATGAATAATCATTCTATCCATGTTGGTCAGGTGCTCATTATCCCAGATGAACGCACAAGTGTACCTTCGAATGCTCCCAATAATACTCAAGTAACATCACAAACCCCATCTCCAACTCCATCTAAAGTTGTATCCTCTGTTGAAAGTAAAAAGGATCCATCATCTGCGTATGGAACTTCTGTAACAACTACATCTGCGACAAAGACTGATTCTTCAAATGTTAAGCAGGATTCTTCTCTGCAAAAGCCTGTAACTGCTTTATCAGATACAGTGGTTGATTCAGATGATGTTGTTGCTCCACAAGCAACAGGGATTTCTAAAATGCGTTGGCCGGTACGAGGACGTTTGTTAAGTCACTTTGGTCAAAAGAAAGGAACAGTAGTTAGTCGAGGGATAGAAATTACTGTACCTGAAGGTTCATCAGTAAAGGCAGCGGAAAATGGTGTCGTTATCTATGCAAGTGATGGATTAAAAGAACTTGGCAATGTTGTCATGATTCGACATGAAGACAATATTATTACTATTTATGGGCATAATGATAAACTTGTTGTTAGTAGAGGGCAAAAAGTACGGCGTGGTGATGAGATTGCTAAGTCTGGTGTTTCAGGAGATGCTACAACGCCGCGCGTTTATTTTGAAGTCCGTAAAGACACTGTGCCTGTTGACCCTATCAAATATTTAGAAAATTAACGAAGGGTCATTTTATTATTAAAATTCAAAATTCTTTAAGTCGTTTTTGATTGTGTATTAACAACGGCTTATTTAGGCTGTTGTTCAGGTTCTTGTCTATTATAATTTTGCTGTTTTTATAATATTAGAATGATTTTCGTATGTTATTGTTCATTCTAAGATGTGATTATGAGTTTTTTAAATTATTTTGTAGTCTATTATAAAAAGAGTACCGTAAGTATCCATCACATTATAATGTAATTTTTTACTGCAATTTATAAAAAAGCTAAAAGCTAGAATGATTAGAGAATCATCTTTTTATAGCCGTGCAGAAATAGTAATAACTATAAGGTACTTGTTGTCAGTTATATATGGTAGCCATAGATGGTACCTTTTTGAGGTTGCATGAAACATGATATTTTGAAAGTATTTTTGACACTATTATCAAAGTAATTTTTAAAGCTTTATTATAATAAATAAAAACTATTACAGAAGATGATAAGGTGATATTGCTTATTTTAAAGGGGTTCATTAAAGTAAGAAGAGTGACGCTTTTAAACAGTATTTTCAATAAGTTTAAGAGTTTTTTTTCAATATCCAGTGTATTTTGATTACACTATATAATTTATTGAATCACTAATGACTAATCTGTGTTGTATATGTTTCTACAGCCCCATAAAATGGGCTGTCCTTTAACAGATTGTTACATGTTTTTAGTGAGATGTTCTTTATATTAAAGATTGCAAATAAAGTTTATGTCAACTCAATTGACGTTATTAACAAACCCGAAATATAATTTACTGGAATTTAGCAAAATAATCAGTTCAGGTAGCATTTAAACGAAAGATATTATACGATTAAGATTGGCGATCAATTGATCTAATTTTGGCAACAAAAAATTATTTTACATTAGTTGTTTTTTCAATTTATGAGAGATCTTATATTTTTTTGTATGTATTGGACAGAATGAAATCGTTTTTTAGAAGTATTTATTTGTTGTGTTTTAGCTTTTAAGGTTTTATTTCCTTTGGAAAAGCTAAAACTGTATGATGTAGTGGTTAGGATATATAGTATCTAAGAAATTTTTCTTTCTCTAAGCCAAAAGCTTATTTTAGTAGAGGGGAAATATATGAAGTTTAATCTATAGGAGATCAAAATGTTTATTACTAACGCTTATGCTCAGGCTGCAGGCGGCATTTCTGGTGGGTCGTCGCTTATTACCTTTGTTCCTTTCATTCTGATTTTTGCTATTATGTATTTTTTGATTATTCGCCCGCAGCGTACGCAAATGAAAAAGCGGCAGGAAATGCTTAATGCTGTGCGTCGTGGTGATACAGTTGTAACGGGTGGCGGTATTATCGGTAAAGTTACAAAGGTTTATGATGAGCAGGGTGAGTTAGAGGTTGAAGTTAATGATAGTGTACGCATTCGTGTTGTTCGTTCAACTTTAGCTGATGTTCGTATTAAAGGTGAGCCACTTTCGGAAGAAAAGCCAAAATCTACTGCTAAGGTAAAGGCACCTAAAAAACCTGTAGCTAAAACTGTAAAGAAAGCAAGTACGGTAATAACGAAAAAGGAGAAAGTTGCACCAAAGGAGAGTAAGTCGAAACTGTAATTGCATTTGTAGAATTTTTCACCCTTATAGAGGTAAAATGGCTTTTCAGAGAAAAGCCATTTTATTTTAGGGTAAAGATTGTATCTTTGATTGTTATTCTATGAGAGTATATTTTTTGAATAGTCGTTGTTAAATTAATGAAGGATTAGAACGGTTTTAGCTGTTAATATAATTGCTATATGACTGAAATTACTTATTTTTTAAGCAAATAGGCTAAAATAAATCTTCCTTTTGGGCATAGTTGTTTAAATATCATTTGTAATATTTTTTTGTATATTCACTTATTTTGTTTGATAATATTGATGAAAGATTTTGTGTCAGTGTTGTTATAAGAGCTATTATAGCGTCCTGATTTATTACTGGTCTTTTATTAGTTTTTGGGGGGAGGAAAAAGGACAGTTGGGTTTTTAAAAAAGGTGCTTATTATGTTTCATGCAATTCAAATCCGTGAAGCACATTTTCCGGGACGCGCACCTATTGATGCTTATGGAAATGGTGGTTTTCGTTTCGCTGATATGTCACATCGTGGTTCTATTATGTGTGTACCATCGGGCGTTTACAGTATTAATATGATAGAGCCTATACCCACTCAGGATGATATTTCTCGTATTTTAGAAGAAGCAGATCAGATTGAAGTTTTATTAGTGGGTACTGGGGTCGAATTGTTGCGATTACCTGAAACATTACGAGCACTTTTACGAGAAAAGCATATTTCAACAGATACTATGAGTACAGGGGCGGCAGTGCGTACATTTAATGTTCTTTTAGCTGAAAATCGCGCAGTTGCTGCAGTGTTGTTTGCAGTAGAATGACAAATTTTCTCCCTTATTGTCTTAATATTTTACGCGCTACAGACCGTGATCGCTATATATCAGTTTTATTTGCACCAAAAAAAAAGCGCAGGGCATTAGCTGCTCTTTACGCTTTTAATGCAGAAATTGCTCGTATTCGTGAAAGTGTGCACGATCCACTTATTGGTGAGATACGATTACGTTGGTGGTATGATTCTATTGCCAATGGTGAAATAAAAAATAATAAACATAATCCAATTTTGGATGATTTATTGACAACAATTGCTTTGTTTAATTTACCTAAGACAGCTTTTTTACGTTATTGCGATGCGCGGGTTTTTGATCTTTATAATGATTCAATGACAACCATTCATGATCTTGAAGCTTATTGTAGTAAGACAGCAAGTACAATTTTACAGCTTGCATGCCAGATATTAGATTTTGATGCAGCGCAAAATTTTACAAAAGCATACGAACATGGAGGAATTGCTCAAGCATTGAGTGGTATATTGCGTCTTTTATCGCTTATGCAATCACGATATCAAGGCTATTTCCCTTCTGATATGTTAAAAGCTATGGGGATGGAAAGGGAAGAGTTGGAGTTCAATCACATCAATAATGAACAAAAACATGAGATCATTAAAGCTATGGTAGCGTTATCAAAAGACCATTATCTCAAGTTTTACGAACATTCTATCACTTTACCTAAAACACTCAAACCAGCATTCCTTCCATTGTCAATTACACCAGCATCTCTTCAAAGAACGATGCAATTAGGAGCGAAAGTTTTTCAAGAGAATGCAACTTTATCGCAGCTTCATCGTTATTGGCTGATAACAAAAGCAGCGATGAGTGGACGTTTTCCAAAATTATTATAAATCAATGTCATCCAGGAAGGAGTTTATTTAACTTTTTCCATTGTTAAACAAAACGCTTATACAATTTTATCATTAGATACGTAAAATCGTTCATAAAATTTCACTAAAAAGTATTGAAGATGCGATTATAGTTAGAATTGTTAATTTTCACTGGGTGTTCTTTATTCGCAACTTGGAGTATTTCTAGCTTTAAATCTTCTCTTATCATCATATCCAGATTGTTGCGGACATCAGATGAAATGGTTTGAGCAGTGATATTGTCAGGTATTGCTGAGGCTGTTATTTTATAGATGATACGGTTTGTTGTGAGTGTACCTTTTGCGATGCCATAGTGACCTTTAGGATTAGAAAATAATGCTTTAATATCTTCAGATCCAAAAACTTCTGATGAATCTTGGCGCCGTAAAGCTTGAGTCGTTTGTCTTTTTACGCCAAATTCAGCAGCAAGAGAATCAAAGCTTTTTCCTTTATTAAGCTGTTTGAGAGCATTTTCAGCTTTTTCATCGAGAAGGCGTTGGATTTCTTCACTTTTCCATTGAGCAATGGCATCTTGTTTTACTTCTTCAAGTGTTCTGTCACGGGAAGGGATGATCGTATCTACTTGATACCAGAGATACCCTCCTTCTTGAAGAGAGAGCAGGTCAGGCTCAGTTTCTACATTCGCTTGATAGATAACATCTAACAAGATGTCTTTTTCAGGTAAATCTGTTAGTGTTATCCCTTCAATTGTTGTTCCTTTTTTATCGATGGTGACTTTACGCAGAGGCAAGTTATATTGGTCGGCAATTTCTTTAAGAGAGGCTCCTTCAAAACGGGCATTTTCAATTTCTGTATACTTATTATGCATATCAGTAGCAGCACGGTTTTGTGCAAGTGTTTGGCGAATATTCTTTTCTACAGTTTCAAAAGGAATAGGACTTGAAGGTGTAATATCTATAACACGAATAATTACAGGACCTTGCAGATCATCAATAACAGTACTAACTTGCCCTTTTTTGAGTTCAAAAATCTCAGATTCTAGGTAATTAGGGCGTTCACTTTTTACTAAGGGCCCTTTTTTAATGTCATTGAGAGTCTTTTTTTCACCTTTAACTAAGTCAGCAAAACTTAAACCATCAGCTATTTTTTTGGCAGCTTCATCAGCTGCTTTGCGTGTAGGGAAGCGTAATTCTTCAATTATGCGTTTTTCAGGAGTTGTAAAACGTGAGATATTTTGAGTGTAATAGGTTTTAGCTTCATCTTTAGAAATATCTTCTAATTGCACTAACTTTTCTGGTGTTATAGACAATAAAGAGACAGTGCGATACTCCGGGGCGCGAAATGCATTTTTGTGCGTATCAAACCATTTTTGCAAAGTTTTTTGATCGGGATCAGCAGTACTTTCTTTTTCTTTTAAATTGACAATGAAATAATCAGCGATACGTGTTTCTTCCTGATAAATAGCAAAGGCTTTATAGAAGAGGTCTGGTACCTTCATACCGGATAGTAAAGCTAGAGTGAGCTGATTGCGTTTTTCTTTTTGAGTGTAATAATCAAAGAAATCATTTTGGTTAACACGTAATTGCTGAAGAAAATTGAGAAATAAATCTCGACTAAAGGCTCCATTTTCTTGAAAAATATTGTCAGCACTAATGGTCTGGGCTATCATGTCTTTTGAAAGATTAATTTTCATTTTACGTGCTTGTTCATTAAAAAGTACATCTTGTTGTAACTGATTAAGAACAAAAGCAGAGATTCTATATTGCTGTATTTCCTCTGGGGTAAACATTCGTCCAAGATGGGAATTGAGCGCTAAACGTAAACTTTGATCAGCAAGTGCAAGGCGGTAAGTATCAACAGTTATTGTCGACTTGCCAGAGGTGAGTAAATCTCTCTCGCCTTGTGTGTATAACTGTGGTACACCCCATAAAAAAATGAAACATAAAAGTAAAACAGCAAAAAAAAGCCTAGCAAACCAAGAATTTTTAGCGCTTCTTAGGGTATCAAGCATCGTTTAATTCCATTTATATACACAATGATTATCAAAGCAGTGATCGAATTTGCAATAAAGATGCACAAGATGCAAGCTTAAAGACTTGCTTTCGTTTCATAATTTGGTACTTAAAGCGATAATTTTTTTTAAAAGCTCTTGAGGTAAAGACATGACTCCAAATATTCGGCCTTTAATTGCTGGAAATTGGAAAATGAATGGAATGGGTGAATCTCTTAAAGAGTTACATGCCATCGCTACTGGTATTCGCTCTGATTTGGGTTGTTTATTTGAAGCGCTTATTTGCGTTCCAGCAACACTTTTATCGCGTGCTTCTGATGTGGTGAGTGGTGAAAAGTTGCTTTTAGGAGGGCAGGATTGTCATTTCAGTGATAGTGGTCCTTATACTGGGGATATTTCAGCTGCTATGCTTAAAGAGGCAGGGGCCAGTCACGTTATTATTGGGCATTCAGAACGTCGTACAGCTTATCATGAAAGTAATGCGATTGTTTGTGCTAAAGTACAGGCTGCATGGCGGGCAAATCTTGTTGCTCTTGTTTGTATCGGTGAGACATTGGAAGAGCGTGAAAATGGCGAAGTATTAGATGTAATCGCACACCAGCTTGAGAGTTCTTTACCAGATAACGCGACAGCACAAAATATAATTATTGCTTATGAACCTATATGGGCTATAGGTACGGGTAAAACTCCTACTTCAGAGGATGTTGCACAAGTGCATAATTTTATTCGTGATAAGATAAGCTATCGTTTTGGTAATGAGGGATGTAACATGCGCTTGCTTTACGGTGGATCTGTCAACTCATCAAATGCACTTGAACTTTTGAATACTGCTCATGTTAATGGTGCTTTAATTGGTGGAGCAAGTTTAAAAGCGGTTGATTTTTTAACTATTTGTGATGTTTATCGTCAATTATAAGAAAAGAATTCATAATTATCTCTTGGATTATGCGCAATTTGTATATAAATAACTATAAGTGTTTATAAAGAGCAGAGTTTATGCAAACAGTACTAATTGTAATTCATTTTTTGATTGTTATTACTTTGATTGGCGTTGTGTTGATTCAGCCCTCAGAAGGTGGCGGGCTTGGTACGAGTAGTGGCTCAGGGTTTATGAGTACTCGTGGGACCAAAAACATGTTGACACGTTTGACGACTATCTTGGCAATTTGTTTTTTTACAATGTCCATTGTACTGGTTGTGGTTGGAAATATATCGAACTCTGATTCTGATATTCTTAATCGCATTCCAATTAATTCAGAACAAGATCCGACAAACAAAAATACGACAGAGGAAAGTAAACCATCATCTAATCAAAGTTCCAAGCCCTCTATTCTTGAACAATTAGGTGGTGCTTCGACATCTTCTCAAAAGCAAAGTAAACCTGCTACTCCTGCAGTTGAAAATCCGATTCCATCACCAATTGAAAATCCAAGTGATAATGGCGTCAACTAATTTTTAAAATAAAGTTTAGATTGTAAAAAATTGTTTTTGCATCTTTTTTTGCTTTGCGAAGATAAAAATTCCTTTTTAGCATTTTTTTGACTAGAAAAATTATAATAAACTGCTTATTACCGTAAGCCCATGGCACGTTATGTTTTTATTACTGGTGGTGTGGTTTCTTCTCTTGGAAAAGGCATTGCTGCTGCAGCTTTAGCTGCGATATTACAGGCACGAGGATATCGTGTACGGATCCGTAAGCTTGATCCTTATTTAAATGTTGATCCAGGCACGATGTCGCCTTATCAGCATGGTGAAGTATTTGTTACCGATGATGGTGCAGAAACAGATCTTGATCTTGGTCATTATGAACGTTTTACTGGGCGTTCTGCTAATAATCAGGACAGTATCACGGCAGGGCGTATTTATCGCAATATCATTGAGAGGGAGCGTCGCGGTGATTATTTAGGGGAAACAGTTCAAGTTATTCCTCATGTTACAGATGAAATTAAGGCATTCATTACTGCAGGAAATGAAGAATTTGATTTTGTCTTATGTGAAATAGGTGGAACGGTTGGTGATATTGAGGCAATGCCTTTTTTGGAAGCAATTCGTCAACTGCGTAATGAGTTGCCAAGGCAAAGTGCTGTTTATATGCATCTTACATTAATGCCTTATATTGCTTCTGCAGGTGAGTTAAAAACTAAACCGACACAACATTCTGTTAAAGAGTTACAATCGGTTGGTATTGCTCCTGATATTTTATTAGTGCGTGCAGATCGACCTATTCCAGAATCAGAACGGCGTAAATTATCACTTTTTTGTAATGTTCGTCCAAGTGCAGTTATTCAGGCATTAGATGTTCTGACTATTTATGATGTTCCCGTAGCATATCATAAAGAGGGTTTAGATTCAGAAGTTCTTTTTGCTTTTGGAATTAATTCAGCACCTCAACCAAATATGGATCGTTGGGAGGATATTGCATATCGCATTCACCATCCTGAAGGGGAAGTAACGATTGCAATTGTTGGGAAATATATAGGCCTGAAAGATGCTTATAAATCTCTTATTGAAGCAATTGCGCACGGTGGGTTAGCTAATAGAGTGAAGGTTAATATTGAATGGATTGAAGCGGAGCTTTTTGAAAAAGAAGATCCTGCGCCTTATTTACAAAAAGTTCATGGGATTTTAGTTCCTGGTGCTTTTGGTGGACGTGGTGCAGAAGGTAAAATCCGAGCAATTCAATTTGCACGAGAACGTAAAATTCCATTTTTTGGCATTTGTTTTGGAATGCAATTAGCTTGTATCGAAGCTGCTCGCAATATTGCAAATATTGTAAATGCTTCATCAAGTGAATTTTGCGAGACAAAGGATGCGGTTGTAGGTTTAATGACGGAATGGCTTAAGGGGGATTTGCTTGAAAAACGTACAGCATCTGGAAATCTTGGTGGAACAATGCGTCTTGGTTCTTTTGCAGCGCAATTAAAAGAAGGTAGCCATATCTCCCAAATTTATGGAACAACAAATATTTGCGAGCGGCATCGCCATCGTTATGAAGTCAATATTCATTATAAAGAAAGGCTAGAACGACTTGGATTTATTTTTTCTGGTATGTGTCCAGATGGTATTTTACCAGAAACAATAGAATATGTAGATCATCCATGGTTTATTGGTGTTCAATATCATCCAGAGTTAAAGTCACGTCCATTTGATCCGCATCCACTTTTTTCTTCTTTTATTGAGGCTACTTTGGAACAGAGCAGGTTGGTTTAGCTTTATAAATTACGTGCTCACTTTTTGAGGAATACAATGTCTAAACCAAATGTTTCTGTTAAAGTTGGAAATATTGTTTTTTCTAATGATGCGCCTCTTTCTTTAATTGCAGGTCCTTGCCAGATGGAAAGTCGAGATCACGCTTTTGAGATAGCGGGTCGGCTTAAAGCAATTGCTGATCAAATTGGCATTGGGTTTGTTTATAAATCTAGTTACGATAAAGCTAATAGGACGTCTCTTAATGCGGCGCGTGGTATTGGTCTTGAAAAAGCAATGATTATTTTTTCTGATCTTAAGAAAGAATTTGGCTTTCCGATATTGACTGATGTGCATACAGAAGAGCAATGTGAGGCTGTTGCTTCAACAGTAGATATTTTGCAAATACCAGCTTTTTTGTGTCGTCAAACAGACCTTTTAGTTGCAGCAGCTAAAACGGGGCGTGTAATCAATATTAAAAAAGGTCAGTTTTTAGCTCCTTGGGATATGGAGAATGTCTTAAAAAAAGTAACTCAGAGCGGTAATCCTAATGTTATGCTTTGTGAACGTGGCACTTCATTTGGTTATAACCGTCTTGTTTCTGATATGCGTTCATTGCCAATTATGCGTTCATTTGGAGCGCCTGTTATTTTTGATGCGACACATTCTGTTCAAGAACCAGGTGGAAAGGGTGATTCATCTAGTGGGCAGCGGCAGTTTGTTGAAGCATTAGCACGTGCAGCTGTTGCTGTTGGTGTTGCAGGTGTTTTTTTGGAAACACATCAAGATCCAGATAATGCGCCATCTGATGGGCCTAATATGATTAAAATTGATAATTTACAAAGGTTGCTTGAAATTTTAATGGATTTTGATTGTTTGGCAAAAAAACATTGAATATTCGAGTGTAGATAATTTTTATGAATGACGTTAAGAATAATGTGAATCAAAAACATTCATTGTAAAAGAGAATTCGTATGACTGTAATTGTAGATATCATTGGGCGTGAAGTGCTTGATAGCCGTGGCAATCCAACTGTAGAGGTTGATGTTTATTTGGAAGATGGAGTTTTTGGTCGTGCCATGGTTCCTTCAGGGGCGTCGACTGGTACGCATGAGGCAGTGGAACTTCGTGATGGTGGTACGCGCTATCAAGGCAAAGGTGTTCAAAATGCTATTGCTGCAATTAATGGCGAAATTCTTCAAGAACTTGGTGGGAGAGATGCAGGAAATCAAATGGCAATTGATCAAGCAATGATTGCTTTGGATGGAACACCTAATAAAGCACGTCTTGGTGCTAATGCAATTTTGGGTGTTTCATTGGCAGTTGCAAAAGCGGCGGCAACATCATTAGGTCTACCTTTATATCGTTATATTGGTGGGACGCAAGCTCACCTTCTTCCTACACCAATGATGAATATTATTAATGGTGGTGTGCACGCTGATAACCCAATTGATTTTCAAGAGTTTATGATTATTCCGGTGGGGGCACCAACACTGAAAGAAGCGGTTCGCTATGGTGCTGAGATTTTTCATACACTGAAAAAACGTTTACAGGATGCAGGTTATAATACCAATGTTGGTGATGAAGGTGGTTTTGCACCTCATTTTAAAAGTGCTGAACAAGCAATTGATTTTATTATGGAATCTATTACTGCATGTGGGTATAAACCAGGTGAACAAATTGCTATTGGTTTAGATTGTGCTTCAACAGAGTTGTATAAGGATGGTTCATATTTTTATGAAGGTGAAGGCAAGTGTCGTAATGTAAACCAACAGGTGGAGTATTTAGCTCAGCTTGTTGATGCTTATCCCATAATAACGATTGAAGATGGAATGGCTGAGGATGACTGGGAAGGCTGGAAGCTTCTTACTGATTCGATCGGCAAAAAATGCCAACTTGTTGGTGACGATTTATTTGTGACAAATTCAGCGCGTCTGCGCGATGGTATTAAAATGGGTGTTGCTAATTCTATTCTTATTAAAGTCAATCAAATTGGCACATTAAGTGAAACGCTTGATGCTATAGAAACAGCGCACAAAACAGGTTATCGTGCTATTATATCTCATCGTTCAGGTGAAACGGAAGATTCTTTTATTGCTGACCTTGCAGTTGCGACAAATTGTGGGCAGATTAAAACTGGCTCACTTGCACGCTCAGATAGATTAGCAAAATATAATCAACTTATTCGTATTGAAGAAATGTTAGGAACACAGGCCCTTTATGCGGGCAATTTGCATCGTTAATAGCTGTTAAACAAAATATTATATTCTTTATATTAACAGCATTTTTTAATTTTACTATTTTATTAATAGCTTCACTGTTTTATTAATAATAAGTAAATAATAATTTTATAGGTGGTTGTGATGAGAGGAAGAATTATTAGTCAGGAACAGGGGACATACCTTATTTCAGGTGACGATGGTGAACGTTACCGATTTGCGCTTTGTGATTGGTTAGGAAAAAGCTCCCCAAAAGTTGGTGATTATCTTGACTTTGTTGGTAAGGATGGTGCTGCTACTTCTGTTTTTCCATTGGTGAAACAACAATATTCAAAATTAGTTCTTGCACTTGTTTGTTTCTTTATAGGTACTTTTGGTGTTCATCGTTTTATAGTTGGTAAAACTGGAACTGGTGTTTTTATGCTTATCCTGTCTTTATCTATTTTGGGGTTACCTATTTCTGGAATTTGGGCATTTATTGATTTTATCGTCATTTTAACAGGAGGTTTTACTGACAAAGATGGAAATAAAATCAGAAGTTAGCGGATTTTATGTTTCGCTATAAAGTGTGATATTTTTATTGTTGTGGGTAATATAAAGTATAAAAATAGGCTACGTGCGATTTTTTTGATAATAAGCTGTTAATCAAAGTCATGCATAAATTGCATAGAATATTTTAAAAAGATCATGACTGTTATGTGGACAAAACAAAAACGTAGATCAATTACAGCGCGCTTTATTCTACCATTTATGACGGTTGGGGTTTTAAGCTATTTTGGTTATCATATTTATCATGGTGACTACGGACTTTCTGCACGCAGCAAAATTATTCAGCATATTACTGAATTGAAGGAGGAGCTTTATAAAATAGAAGTTGAGCGAATGTCTATTGAAAAGCGTATTTCTCTTTTACGTGATGGGCATATTGAAAAAGATATGTTGGATGAATATGTGAGGAAAAATTTAAACTTTTCCAAACCCAATGAATTGACAATTTTAATTTCTCCTGACGAGATTAAAAGTTAACTACAATCGGTTAATCTAAAAAAACAATTTAAAACAGTCACTTATGATGAAATGTGAGCTGATTTTATAATACTTGTAACTTTTGTTCGTAAAGGTTATTTCTAGGTAATCATCGAAGGGAGTTTAATATGGCAGAACGGGCTAAAAAAAAATCTGCGCCGGTAATGCAAGCCACATTATCAAACGTTACCAAAACAGCGAAGAAAGCTAATTTTACAAAAGATGAAACAATTGCCGCTTATCGCGAAATGCTTTTGATTCGTCGTTTTGAAGAAAAAGCAGGTCAACTTTATGGTATGGGCTTAATTGGTGGGTTTTGTCATCTTTATATCGGGCAAGAAGCCGTTGTTGTTGGCACATTAAAAGCAGCAAAAGAAGGTGATCAGATCATCACATCTTATCGTGATCATGGCCATATGTTAGCAGCTGGTATGAGTCCGCGTGGTGTTATGGCGGAATTGACAGGGCGTCAGGGAGGTTTTTCCAAAGGAAAAGGTGGCTCAATGCATATGTTTTCCAAAGAAAAGAATTTTTATGGTGGGCATGGTATTGTTGGTGCGCAGGTTCCAATTGGTACAGGCTTGGCTTTTTCGAATCAGTATCTTGGTAAAGATAATGTGACATTGGTTTATTTTGGTGATGGCGCTGCAAATCAGGGGCAAGTTTATGAAAGTTTTAACATGGCCTCACTTTGGAAGCTTCCTGTTGTCTATATCATTGAAAATAATCAATATGCTATGGGGACATCAGTTTCTCGTGCATCTGCGGAAACGGATTTTTCCCGTCGTGGCCTTTCTTTTGAAATTCCAGGCATTGTCGTTGATGGTATGGATGTTCATGCAGTAAAAGGGGCTGCTGATGAGGCAATTGCTTGGGCACGTTCGGGGAAGGGGCCGATTATTCTTGATATGCAGACTTATCGCTATCGTGGTCATTCCATGTCTGATCCAGCAAAATATAGATCAAAAGAGGAAGTACAAAAAATAAAAGAAGAGCAAGATCCGATTGATCAAATAAAACAACACGTTATTAAACAAGGTTGGGTTAGTGAAGACGATTTAAAGTCTATTGATAAAGAAGTCCGTGCAATTGTCGCTGATGCAGCAGATTTTGCACAAAATGATCAAGAGCCAGATGCTTCTGAGCTCTATACTGATATTCTAGTTTAAAGTGGGGAACGTGAATATGTCTATTGATATTTTGATGCCAGCACTTTCACCAACGATGGAAGAGGGTAAATTGTCTAAATGGCTCAAGAAAGAGGGTGATAACGTCAGCTCTGGTGATGTGATTGCTGAAATTGAAACTGATAAAGCAACAATGGAAGTAGAAGCTGTTGATGAGGGTACTATTGGTAAAATTTTAGTTCCTGAAGGTACTGAAGGTGTAAAGGTTAATACTGCTATTGCTATATTGTTGGAAGAGGGTGAAGATGTTGCAAACATTTCACAAATCACAACTAAAAAAATAGAGAAAGCTTCTTCTTCTTTATCAATGCCGGTTCGTCCTGTTTTTGATGTTGGAAGTGATCCTGATATCCCTGCGGATGTTGAAATGGTTACGATGACAGTACGTGAAGCACTTAATCAAGCTATGGCTGAAGAAATGCGACGCGATGAGGCGATTTTTTTAATGGGTGAGGAAGTAGCACAATATCAAGGTGCTTATAAGGTCAGCCAAGGTTTATTGGAAGAATTTGGTACGCGCAGAGTTATTGATACACCAATTACAGAACACGGTTTTGCGGGGTTGGGTGTTGGTGCTGCATTTGGAGGTTTGCGTCCTATTGTTGAGTTTATGACATTTAATTTTGCTATGCAGGCGATTGATCAGATTATTAATTCAGCAGCAAAAACTCGTTATATGTCTGGTGGACAAATGTCTACTCCTATGGTTTTTCGTGGTCCCAATGGTGCTGCAGCACGTGTTGGAGCTCAGCATTCACAGTGTTATGCTGCATGGTATAGTCATATTCCAGGTCTCAAAGTTGTTATGCCTTACAGTGCAGCTGATGCAAAAGGTTTGCTAAAGGCTGCTATTCGTGATGATAATCCTGTTATTTTTCTTGAAAATGAGATTCTTTATGGTCATCAATTTGAAGTTCCTCAAATGGATGATTTTGTTTTACCCATTGGTAAAGCGCATATTCATAAATCTGGTCAGGATGTAACAATTGTTGCTTATGGGATTGGAATGCATTATGCAATTCAGGCATTGCCGGAAATTGAGAAGCTTGGCATTGATGTTGAATTAATTAATTTGCGTACTATTCGCCCAATGGATCTTCCAACAATTCTTGCTTCAGTTAAAAAGACAGGTCGTTTAATAACGGTTGAAGAGGGGTATCCTCAATCATCTGTTGGTACTGAAATAGCAACACGTGTTATGCAGCAGGCTTTTGATTATCTTGATGCGCCAGTTTCTACAATTGCTGGCAAAGATGTTCCCATGCCTTATGCTGCCAATCTTGAAAAATTGGCTTTACCGAGTATTACTGAAATTGTCGAAGCTGTTAAGGCTGTGACTTATCGAGCATAACGAAGGAAAAAGCACTATGCCTATTAAGATTACAATGCCTGCGCTTTCTCCCACAATGGAAGAAGGAAATTTGCTGAAATGGAATATCAAGGAAGGTGATAAGGTCTCTACAGGTGATGTTATTGCTGAAATTGAGACAGATAAGGCGACGATGGAAGTAGAAGCTGTTGATGAAGGAACAGTTGCAAAGATTGTTGTTCCTGCTGGAACGCAGGGAGTTAAAGTTAATACTTTAATCGTGGTTTTGGCAGAAGAAGGTGAAGACTTAAGTGAAGTGGCTAAAATCGCGGAAGATAAGTCTTCTTCTGTTTCAAAGAGAGCGCCAGTTGATGAAAAGCAGGTGGTATCAAAGGATATACAGGTTGCTAATGCGCCACAAGTTCAGCTATCAGTGCAGAAACATGAAAATAGTATACGTCTTTTTGCATCACCTTTGGCACGGAGGTTAGCGGCTCAAGAAGGCCTTAATTTATCACTTATTTCTGGCACAGGCCCTCATGGGAGGATTATTAAGCGTGATGTAGAGAAAGTTCTAAGTGATGGTGCTCTTAAAGCTTCTTGTTCATTACAAGTTGGTCAGCCAATGGCAACGGGTATTGCGGACGAACAAATAATAAAACTATTTAGAGAAGGTGAATATACACTTACACCTCATGATAGTATGCGTAAAACAATTGCTAAGCGTTTGACTGAATCAAAACAAATGGTGCCGCATTTCTACGTAACAGTAGACTGTGAGCTTGATGCATTGTTGGCATTACGTGCGCAACTTAATGCTGCTGCTCCAATGGTTAAAACGCAAGAAGGTACTAAACCCGCTTATAAATTGTCCATAAATGATATGGTTATTAAAGCTATTGCGCTTTCTTTGAAAGCTGTACCTGATGCCAATGTGTCATGGCTTGAAGGTGGAATGCTTTATCACAAACACTGTGATGTTGGTGTTGCTGTTTCTATTCCAAATGGGTTAATTACGCCAATTATTCGCCATGCAGAAGAGAAATCTTTGCCTATTATTTCTAATGAGATGAAGGATTTTGCAACGCGTGCTCGTGAACGTAAGTTGAAACCAGAAGAATATCAGGGGGGGACAACAGCAGTATCGAATATGGGTATGTATGGTGTGAAAGAGTTTTCTGCTATTATTAATTCACCGCATGCAACGATTTTTGCAATTGGTGCAGGTGAACAGCGGGCAGTTGTTAAGGATGGTGCATTAGCAATTGCTACTATGATGTCAGTTACACTTTCCACTGATCACCGCGCAGTTGATGGTGCGTTAGCAGCAGAACTTGCTCAGACCTTTAAAAAGCTGATTGAAAATCCACTAGCAATGTTGATGTAGTGATTGTTAAAGTACTTCACATAAATTGTGTATGTGGCAAGAGTGGTGATATGGAAAAAGTAGATCTGAATAGTCTTAATAATAGTTTTGTAGCTTCTTTTGATTTGAAGAAGGTGTTTATATGTATTCTTAGAGACAGGATATACGAAAAAGATTTATCCTGTTAGTTTTCTGTTTTAAGCTCGGATAGTCTGGATCCGTTTTGTTTATGTCCATGGAGGGATTACTGTGGCAAATCTTTATGATATAATTGTGATTGGTTCAGGACCGGGCGGATATGTAACTGCAATTCGCGCGGCACAATGTGGTTTCAAGACTGCAATTGTTGAACGTGAATATTTAGGTGGTATTTGCTTAAATTGGGGTTGTATCCCAACAAAAGCTCTTTTGCGTTCAGCGGAAATGAAGCATTTTGCTGAACATGCGGAAGATTATGGGCTAAAACTTAATGGTTCAATTGAAGTAGATATTAAAAATGTTGTAGCGCGTTCGCGTGGGGTTTCAGCACGTTTAAATGCTGGTATTGGTTTTCTAATGAAGAAAAACAAGATTGATATTATTTGGGGTGAAGCAAAGCTAACTAAGGCAGCTAAAGGTAGCCAGCTTGCAGAAATTGTGGTTTCTCCATCATCCAAAGCAATTGTGCAACCACAAAATCCAGTTCCTAAGGGAACATTAGGTGAGGGGACTTATCAGGCAAAACATATAATTGTTGCGACTGGTGCCCGTCCACGTTCTATTCCCGGTATTGAACCAGATGGAAAACTTATTTGGACTTATTTTGAAGCAATGGTACCGCATACACTACCAAAGTCACTGTTGGTGATGGGGTCTGGAGCAATCGGTATTGAATTTGCTTCTTTTTATCATGATATGGGCTCTCAAGTAACTGTCATTGAAATGATGCCTCAAATTATGCCAGTTGAGGATATTGAAATTTCAACATTTGCGCGTAAACAATTAGAGAAAAAAGGCATACGTATTTTGACTGATGCAAAAGTTACAAAGGTTGAAAAAGCTGTTGATTTTATTACGGCGCATATCAATGTTAAAGGTAAAACAGAAACAATAACAGCTGACCGATTGATTTCAGCTGTTGGAGTTCAAGGTAATATTGAAAATCTTGGTTTAGAAGCATTAGGTGTCAAAACTGATCGTGGATGCATTGTAACTGATGAATGGAGCTGGACGGGTGTAGAAGGGATATATGCTATTGGTGACGTTGCTGGTCCCCCTATGTTGGCTCATAAGGCAGAAGAAGAAGGCGTAATCTGCGTTGAACGTATTGCAGGTCTGAAAAGTGCTCATGCACTTGATAAAGGGAAAATTCCTGGATGTACCTATTGTACACCACAGGTTGCCTCTGTAGGGCTTTCAGAGAAAGCAGCAAAAGAGGCTGGCTACGATATACGTGTTGGTCGTTATTCTTTTTCAGCTAACGGTAAGGCAATTGCTTTAGGTGAAGATCAAGGGTTGGTTAAGACTATTTTTGATAAAAAAACAGGGCAGCTTCTTGGTGCCCATATGGTAGGAGCAGAAGTGACAGAACTCATTCAAGGTTTTGTTATTGCCATGAATCTTGAAACAACTGAAGAAGAGTTAATGAGCACTGTTTTTCCACATCCGACATTATCAGAGATGATGAAAGAAAGTGTATTAGATGCGTACGATCAGGTTTTAAATGCTTGATAATTAGGTTATATGAAAAATTTTGTGTTTTATGATTTTTCATCGGCGTTTGCTCTTAAGAAGGCAGAGATCTTAGATGGTTACGGTGGTTGATAGAGTTGCGAATAGACGTGTCCGTCATCCTGAAAAGGTGCATCGCCCAGATACGGTCATTCAAAAAAAACCAGATTGGATTCGTGTAAAAGCACCAACATCACAAATTTATAGGGAAACCCATGGTATTGTACGTTCCAATAAATTGGTGACAGTATGTGAAGAAGCTGGTTGTCCAAATATTGGTGAATGTTGGAGCCAGCGACATGCTAGCTTTATGATTTTAGGTGAAATATGTACGCGAGCTTGTGCTTTTTGCAATGTTGCAACAGGTATTCCACTTGCAGTTGATGATGATGAGCCAGAGCGTGTGGCAGATGCTGTTGCACAGATGGCGTTAAAGCATGTTGTTATTACATCTGTTGATCGCGATGATTTGGTTGATGGTGGTGCACAGCATTTTGCGAAAGTTATTCATGCTATTCGTCAAAAGACTCCTACAACAACAATTGAAGTCCTTACACCTGATTTTCGGCATAAGGATAATGCATTAGAAATTGTAGTTGCTGCTAAACCTGATGTTTTTAATCATAATTTGGAAACAGTTCCATCTAAATATTTGAAAGTGCGCCCAGGGGCACGTTATTTTCATTCAATTCGACTGTTACAACGCGTTAAAGAACTTGACCCAACAATTTTTACAAAATCGGGAATTATGGTTGGTCTTGGGGAAGAACGGAATGAAATTTTTCAATTGATGGATGATTTGCGTTCTGCTGATGTAGATTTTATGACAATTGGGCAGTATTTGCAGCCTACGCGAAAGCATCATCCTGTCATTCGTTTTGTAACTCCTGATGAATTTGAATCTTTTGCCAAGGTTGGTAAGGCAAAAGGTTTTTTACATATGGCTTCTAATCCTCTGACACGTTCATCTCATCATGCTGGAGATGACTTTAAAGCTTTACAAAAAGCACGTGCTGAAAAATTTGCTTGATAGAGAGAATTATGCCAACTTTTACAACACATCGGCAAATTGCCCATACTGCTCATGAAATGTTTAATCTTGTTGCAGATATTGAGTCTTATCCTGAATTTTTACCAATGTGTGAGGCTTTAATAATACGTTCTCGGAAGGAGTATGAGGAAAAGACATTGCTCCTTGCTGATATGACAGTTGGTTATAAAATGATTCGAGAAATGTTTACGACACAGGTACTTCTTCAACCTAAGAAAAATCTTATTGAGGTTAAATATATTGATGGTCCATTTAAATATCTTGAAAATCATTGGGTATTTCACCAAATTCAAAATATGAATGCGTGTAATGTAGAGTTTTTTATTAATTATGAATTTAAGAGCAAAATGTTAGAATTACTCACGGGATCGATGTTTGATATTGCTTTTCATAAATTTACAAATGCTTTTGAGAAACGTGCTCATCAGATTTACGGTGTTTTAGAGATATAATAGTTGAGTTTGCTTGGATGCGTAATAAATATTGCGTTTGCAGGCTGCATTATAACAAGACCAAAAACTAAAAATTGAATGCGGAGGAATATTATGACAAAATGCACAAATCTCATAGATTTATTGAGGTGCTATTTTCAAAATTTTTCATGTTTATAACAAAAATTGAAATTATAGTCTTTTAAGTATTTTCAGCTATTGTAAGAACAAATTTTTGTAAAATGCATAGTGCGTTTATAAATTCAGTGCATATAGCTACCAGATTTATTTTAATTTCTTTGAATAAACAATGAATTTGCCAATCGGATCTATCCAATGATTTTACAATATCGGTAGGGTTTGCAACGGTGATTTCTTTATAAAAATGCTACTGTTGTGAGTAATAGACCTTTTGAAAAACAAGTCGTTAGAACTATATGGTCTACATTTCACAAATGCATATTATTTTAAAATTTCTCCTGGGTAAATGACAGTAGCTGTTGCAAGAGAAGCAATGCCTTCTTCACGGCCTATGAATCCTAGTTTTTCGTTAGTTGTTGCTTTAATAGAAATACGATCAGCTGAAATTGTGAGTATATTCATAAGGTGTGTTACCATCCTATGACGATAAGGACTGATTTTAGGTTTTTCTGCAATGAGTGTGATATCAACATTAGCAATACGACCGCCTGCTTTCTTAATAATACTAACAGCGTGGCTTAGGAAGATTTCTGATGATGCATTTTTCCATTGGGGATCAGAGGGAGGAAAATGAGTGCCTATATCTCCGGCACCTTGAGTAGCTAAAAGAGCATCTGTTAGTGCATGAAGAGCAACATCAGAATCTGAATGCCCATTTAATTTCTTTGTAAAAGGGATTTTTACGCCACATAATGTGATATAATCACCATCTATAAAAGAATGGACATCATAGCCATTTCCAGTACGAATATCAGGGAACATAGGTGCTCTTTTCTGGAGATATGAATGTGCGGTTTCAAGATCTTCCGGCCATGTAATTTTTATATTATTAGGATTTCCAGGAATGATTCGCATAGGAATACCAAACCATTCGGCAATTGCTGAATCATCGGTGAAATTGTGTTTGCAAGATTGTATTGCTTTTTCATGAGCTGCTAAAATAAGTTCAAATGGAAAGCACTGCGGAGTTTGTGCACTATAGAAATTGGTACGCGGAACTGTTTCTACAACATAATGTGCATTATTTACACGTTTAAGAGTATCGGAAATGGGAAGAACAGGCAGAACACCTTCTTGATGGTTGACAGTAGTATGAATTTGCTCAAGAAGCTTGCTTTCGATAAAAGGGCGTGCACCATCATGAATATGAACATAGTCTGGTTTAATATCTTTAAGTGCATGAAGCCCGTATAAAGCGGAGAGTTGCCGTGTAGCGCCCCCTTCTACAATGATGAGATCTTTCTTAAAATCAGCTATAGCATTTTCACATATTTGGTGGTCGTCTGGGTGGATAACCAAAATAATGGTTGTGATAGCTGAATGTTGCAAAAAACAACGCACAGTATGATAAATAACCGGCTTTTGCCCTAAAAGTCGGTATTGTTTTGGACTATTTTGTAAAGATCCTGCTCTTTCGCCACGTCCAGCGGCTAATATTATAGCTGCAATAGAAATACTTAATTCCTTTTTAAAGTTTGGTTTAGGCTAATTGTTTTATTATTTTTTCTATGATCAACTCTTTATTAACGTTGTAATAATGGTTGTTGTAAATCAGAAATGGATGTTGTTGATAACACATCGAAAAAAGCATTTAATGCATTTTTGAGTACGATATTTAAGTTACAGGAATTAACCAGTGGGCAATTAACTTCTGTTTTATCAAAACATTCTGCCATAGAGAAATTGTCTTCTATTATTTTTACGACATCAGCTACCGAGATCTCTGTTGCTGGTTTAGCCAATTTGATGCCACCATTGCGTCCACGTACTGTTTGTAAAAAACCTGCTTCCACTAATGGTTGAAGGATTTTAAATAAAAAAAGCTCAGAAATGGCATATGTTTTAGCAATTTCAGGGATAGAACTTAAACTATCTTGATTAGACGCGCAGTACATGAGTATTCGGAGAGCATAATTTGTTTTTTTTGTTAATCGCATGACATCTCCTTGAAAAGTATTAATCAGACATACTTTATTTTAAAACTGTTTCAAAAATGTAGAAATTCTTTCTTAATTTTCTGAATTAGTTATATTTTAAACATAGCATTGCCAATTTTTATCACAAAGGGTTGTGTGAGAACAAGGAGATAAGTAACGTAAGATCACCATGAATACAACATCTGTGACAAATATCCAGGATATAAACCAAAATACTTATAGCGATGAGTCGCGTCGTTTAAGTAATGTGTATACATTTTGGGGTATCACAATTATTGTATTAGCTTTGCTAACAGCTTCTGTTTCATTTGTTATTCTTGTCGGGTTAACCTCTATTGTACCTAATAGAGCTGTAACATTGGTTCTTATAGGAATTAATAGTATTTGGATTTTGGGGCTTGGAGTTATTGTTCTATATGAAATAATTCCTATTATGCGTGCGTGGCGGTCAAGGCGTGCTGCTTCACGTCTTCATGTGCGTCTTATTTCATTGTTTGCACTTGTAGCAACATTGCCGGCTGTTGCTGTTGCTCTTGTTTCAGGGCCTGCTCTTAATTTGGGGCTTGATCGGTGGTTTGATACAACAACTCGGCAAATTGTGGGTTCTTCTATCGATTTAGCTAATGCTTATGCGGATGAAATGCTCCAAAATTTGAAAAATTTATCTTATGCTATGGCATTTGCGCTTGATAATAAAAAGCTCCTAGCACACAATCCAGTTGAATATCGGTTACAATTAACACGTCATGCTGCAGGTCGTAATCTTCGTGGTGCGTTTTTGTTAAGCTCGACAGGGGCTATTTTTGCTTCAAGCGATCTTGGTGATGAAGATAAATTGCCCATTCCACCATCCCATCTTATTGCTCAAGCAACCAGTGAAAGACCTTTTTCTTTTCAGCCGGGAGTTCATGATTATTTTGGTATTGTTTTAAAATTTACGAATATCTCAAATACATTTTTATATTTGGTGCGTGATGTTGATAAAGATGTATTATCTGCTTTGCGTTTAACGGAAATCAATACAGATCGTTATCGTGGTTTGAATGAAAATCGCCTGCCAACGCAAATTGCTTTTGGTATGCTTTATTTATGTCTTTTTTTAAGTTTATTTCTATCAGCTATTTGGGCTGGTATAGCTGTTGCTGATCGTTTGGTACGTCCTATTCGGCTTCTTATAGGTGCGGCTGATGATGTGGCCTCTGGAAATATGGAAGTTTTTGTACCGGTACGTGCGAAGGATGGAGATATTGCGCAATTATCAAAAACTTTTAATTACATGGTTAGCGAACTTAAGAGTCGGCGCAATGAGTTGATAGCAGTTCGCGATCAAATCGACGAAAGACGGCGTTTTTCTGAAGCTGTTTTATCGGGTGTAACAGCGGGTGTGGCTGGAATTGATGATAATGGGAATATTACAATTATTAATAGGTCTATTGAGACAATGTTTGGTATTAATTCTGAACAAGTTATAGGACACAGCCTTTTATCATTAAGTGCTGAAATCGGGAAGGTTTTTGAGTTTGTTCGTTCGTCAGGGCGCAAAAACCATCGTGAGCAGGTGACTTTAAATGTTGCAGAGCAAGAGCGCGTCTGTAATGTACAAATTACGATGGAGGAAGATGATGGGCAAGGGCAATCTTGGGTTCTAACAATTGATGATATTACAGACCTTGTAGAAGCACAACGTTCATCAGCATGGGCAGATATTGCACGCCGTATTGCGCATGAAATCAAAAACCCACTTACACCTATTCAGTTATCGGCTGAGCGTATTCGTAGACGCTACGGCAAAGTTATTACGCAAGATCAGGAGGTTTTCAATCAATGTGTTAATACAATTATTCGACAAGTTGGGGATATTGGGCGTATGGTTGATGAATTTTCTTCTTTTGCACGTATGCCCAAACCACACATGAGTTTTTCTGATGTACGTGGATTACTGCATGAGGCGTGTTTTTTGATAGAAGTTGCACGACATGATATCCATTTTGAACGAGATTTGGGAGATGTACCGCTTATAGGTGAATTTGATAATCGTCTTATTGTTCAGGCATTCAGTAATGTTATTAAAAATGCGAGTGAAGCGATTGATGCAGTTGCGCGAGAAAAAGGTGTTCATGGACATATTTTAATACGTTCTTATCGTCAAAGAGAGCACTTGGTTGTGGATGTTATTGATAATGGTAAAGGGCTTCCTAAAGAGCAAAGACAAAAATTATTAGAGCCTTATATAACAACGCGGGAAAAAGGGACAGGGCTTGGTTTGGCTATTGTCCGCAAAATTATTGAAGATCATGGTGGCTACATGGAATTGCATGATGCACTAGATAGTTTTTATGAAGGTCGTGGTGCGATGATTCGTATGGTATTTCCGGCGGTTTGAGCAAGAAGTGTGGCACAAATCATAAGATAAGGGAATGAGATGGTAGCAGATATCTTAATTGTTGATGATGAAGCAGATATTCGTGAGCTTATTGCTGGTATTTTGAATGATGAAGGTTATGAAACACGTGTTGCGTGTCATGCTGATGAAGCATTAGCACAAATTAATGAGCGCGTTCCAAAGCTTATTTTTTTAGATATTTGGTTGCAAGGAAGTCGTCTTGATGGTTTGGCATTGCTTGATGAAATTAAAGCACGACATCCCTCTCTTCCAGTAGTGATGATTTCTGGTCATGGCAATATTGAAACAGCTGTTTCTGCTATAAAGCGAGGTGCGTATGATTTCATTGAAAAGCCTTTTAAAACTGATCGCCTTATCTTGGTTGCTGAACGAACTCTTGAAAACTCAAAATTAAAACGTGAGCTTTTAGAATTACGACAACGCTCAAGTGAGATACAAGAATTGCTTGGAACATCGACTGTTATGAAGCATTTGCGCCAAGTTATAGAAAAAGTGGCGCCGACTAATAGTCGTATTATGATTACTGGTCCTTCAGGTGCAGGGAAAGAAATGGTGGCGCGTACTATTCACGCACTTTCAACACGTTCTAATGGACCATTTGTTACGATAAATGCCGCAACGATTGTTCCTGAAAGAATGGAAATAGAATTATTTGGCAATGAAATAGAGGGCAGTGAACGCAAGATCGGTGCATTGGAAGAGGCTCACGGTGGGATATTATATATTGATGAAATTTCTGATATGCCGCGTGAAACTCAGGGTAAGATTCTTCAGGTGTTAACGACACAAACATTTGAGAGAGTTGGTGGTACAAAGCGTGTCAAAGTGGATGTTCGTGTAATTTCTTCAACAGCACAAAATATTGAAAATTTAATTTCTGATGGGCGATTTAGAGAAGATCTCTTTCATCGTCTTGCAGTTGTTCCCATTACTGTTCCACCGCTTTCTGCACGTCGAGAAGATATTCCCGAACTTGTTCGACATTTTGTTAGAATCATATCACATCAACTTGGTATTAAACCACGTGAAATCAGTGATGATGTTATAGCTGTTTTGCAAGCACATACATGGCCAGGTAATGTGCGCCAATTACGTAATAATATTGAGCGTCTCCTCATTCTTGTGCGTGATGATGAACCAATAACAACAGAGTTACTTCCTGTTGAAGTGAGTGATTCTTTTCCACGTGTTAAAATAGATACAGATGAGAATATAATGGATTTACCATTGCGTGAGGCGCGTGAATTATTTGAAAAGAGATATTTAGTGGCGCAGATCGGACGTTTGGGTGGGAATATATCTCGTACTGCTGAATTCATAGGTATGGAACGTTCAGCTTTACATCGTAAACTTAAAGCGCTTGGAGTTTCATAAATTATGCGTGTTATTATTTGTGGGGCAGGGCAGGTCGGTTATGGGATAGCAGAGCGTCTTGCTGCTGAGAATCATGATATAACTGTTATAGATGTTGAAGCGAGATTGGTTGAAAAGATTCGCGATGCATTAGATGTTAGAAGTTTTGTTGGTCATGGTTCACATCCTGAAGTTCTTTTGGCTGCAGGTGCTGATGAAGCTGATATGCTGATCGCAGTAACTTTATTTGATGAAGTCAATATGGTGGCTTGTCAGGTGGCACATTCATTATTTAATGTTCCAACTAAAATAGCTCGTATTCGTTCACAATCGTATTTAGATCGACGTTATAAAACTCTGTTTGCAAGGGAGAATATTCCTATTGATGTAGTTATTTCGCCAGAAGTTGAAGTTGGGGAAATGGTTCTACGACGGATTGCCTTGCCTGGGGCGATAGATGTTCTCTATTTTTGTAATGATGATATCGTTGCATTTGCTTTGGAGTGTATGGAGGATTGCCCAGTCATTAATACACCTTTACGCCAGTTAACGGAGCTTTTTCCCGATCTTCGAACAACAGTTACTGCTATTAAACGTGGTTCAGAATTACTGGTAGCGCATTCAGATACACAATTGCGCGTTGGTGATGTTACTTATCTTATTGCAGCTCGCGATCAGGTACGTCGTGCAGTTGGACTTTTTGGCCATAAAGAACAGGAGGCACATCGCATAATTATTGCAGGGGGTGGTCACATTGGTCTATACGTTGCTCAGGCTATTGAAAAACGCCTGCATAAGTTAAAATTGAAAATTATAGAGGCAGATAAAGAAAGAGCACTAACAATTGCCGATCAACTCGAAAAAACAACTGTTTTATATGGTAATGTGTTAGACCCGGTAATTCTTCAAGAAGCTGGAATTGACCAAGCTGATTTAATGATTACATTAACCAATCAAGATCAGGTTAATCTTTTAAGTGCTATTATAGCTAAAAGACAGGGGTGCAAAGCCAATATGGTTTTGATTAATAATGTTACTTATCAGGAATTTAGCCGTACAGTTGGTGTAGATGCGCACTTAAATCCTCGTAGTGTTACTGTATCAAAAATTTTACAACAAATGCGTCGGGGACGCATTCGTGCTGTTCATTCGGTTTTTAATGGTGCTGCAGAAATTATTGAAGCTGAAGCAATGCAGACTTCCTCATTGATTGGTAAGTCATTATCAGAGCTCAAGTTATCAGAAGGTTTAAGGATTGGTGCAATTTATCGCAATAATACAATTATACAGCTTTTAGCAGATACGCGTATTTTACCGGGGGATCGAGTAGTGATGTTTGCTCTTGCTGATAGTGTTCGTGATGTTGAGCAATTATTTCGTGTAAGCTTAGAATATTTTTAAATTACCTAGGATATTTGTATTTTTAGTGTGATGCATAATAAAACCTATTAACGGGCTTTTGTTAAGCAATCAAAAATTGAAATCAGCTAGTATCTTAAGTTTTAATGATGAAAAAATGCACTTTTACCTGTTGGTGTTAATCATATAAGGCCGAATCAATTCTATTGTATTTAATAACTATTACTTTAGCTTCGATTTTCATAAGTTATGAGCACAATTATATAAATTACTCAATTTTCAGATTTTTTTGTGTTATATTAATGTTCAAATTAATAAAGTGTTTGGTTAGATCTGAGTATTTATCTTGAAAATGGTTTCATCTAATAGCAAATCAAATGTGGTTAGCGAAAACAATGCTAAAAAAGTGAGAATTTTAGCATTTTATTGTTTATCCGGTAATCCCAATGGTAAAAATGTTTGAAGGTTATTTTGCAAGCTCAAAAATTATTTCTGATATTAATTGGAATTTTAAACACTGCATCTGAAAGCCATAATTAATAAAAAGAAAAATTCCTAATTCCACCAAAAAGGTTTGGAATAATAATATCTAGTAATGATGATATTGTGTGATTAACTAAGTAATATGATTTTTTTCATAAACGAGAAAATTTTATTACTAAACAAGGTGGCAAAACTGGGAGGATTTTTAATTTAGCTTTTAATTTTGAAATAATGAATAAGCTACTTTGTATAGAGTTTCATTATACAAAATGTTAGAAATATCTTATTTAAGAGGAAAGTTTTAAGCATTAAGCAAAATTGCGCATATTTGATGCTCAGAATTTGTTTGAGTAGAGTTTTTATAACTATTTTAACTATTGGAATTTTAATTCTATTTATCATGGTTGATTGTGGCTTGCGTCAGGGAGTATTGCTAGCCTATGACTAATACAATTATATGCGTCAATAGCAATTTTTATTAATGGAAGTAAAAATATGAGCGATCCAATAAAAACAGCACTGAATTTGGTTCCTATGGTTATCGAACAGACTAATCGTGGTGAACGTGCTTATGATATTTTTTCCCGTCTTCTGAAAGAACGAATCATTTTCATTAATGGTCCTGTTGAAGATGGTATGGCAATGCTTGTGTGCGCTCAATTGCTTTTTTTAGAAGCGGAAAATCCTAAAAAGGAAATCAGTCTTTATATTAATTCACCAGGTGGTGTGGTAACATCTGGAATGGCCATTTATGACACTATGCAGTTTATTCGTCCTCCTGTTTCTACTTTATGCATGGGGCAAGCAGCATCTATGGGGTCGTTACTTTTAACAGCTGGAGCAAAAGGTCACCGTTTCTCGTTGCCAAATGCACGTATCATGGTACATCAACCGTCTGGTGGTTTTCAGGGGCAGGTCTCTGATATTGAACGGCATGCGCAAGATATTATAAAGATGAAACAACGTTTAAATGAAATTTATGTTCAACATACAGGTCAGGATTATGAAATTATTGAAAAAACTCTTGATCGCGATCATTTTATGACAGCAGAAGAATCTAAAAATTTCGGTTTAATTGATGATGTTATACAATATCGCACGGTAACTGAAAAAGAAGAAACAGATTAAGAATTTTTATAGAAAAAGTAGCTAATTGTTAAGTATATAAAAATTGCCTTTAAAATAGCTATTTTAAAATATAAGTTTTATAAAATTTGTCATAAAATAATAAGAAAATACCCAAAAATATTGTGATAATCGTAGTTTTGATATATTTGGGATTGTTGTTATAAAAAACCTCTTTAAGAAGATGAAGTTCAGATATTGAGGTGAAAGGAAAATGAGATGAGCAAAGTTAGCAATAGTGGGGGCGAATCAAAAAATACTCTCTATTGCTCATTCTGCGGCAAAAGTCAGCACGAAGTGCGTAAGCTCATTGCAGGGCCTACTGTATTCATTTGTGATGAATGTGTAGAACTTTGTACAGATATTATCCGTGAAGAAAGTAAATCTTCAGGGGTCAAAGCACGTGATGGTGTTCCTACTCCACAAGAAATTTTAACAGTTCTTGATGACTATGTTATTGGTCAGCGGTATGCAAAACGTGTCCTTTCTGTTGCTGTTCATAATCATTATAAGCGTCTTGCACATCAGTCTAAGAATGGTGATATTGAATTATCTAAATCGAATATTCTTCTTGTTGGTCCAACGGGATGCGGTAAAACGTATCTTGCACAAACATTGGCACGCATTATTGATGTGCCCTTTACTATGGCAGATGCAACCACTTTGACTGAAGCAGGTTATGTGGGTGAGGATGTTGAGAATATTATTTTAAAACTTCTGCAATCTGCAGATTATAATGTTGAGCGTGCACAACGTGGCATTGTTTATATTGACGAAGTTGATAAAATTTCTCGTAAAGCTGACAATCCTTCTATTACAAGAGATGTTTCAGGTGAGGGGGTTCAACAAGCATTGTTGAAAATTATGGAGGGGACAGTGGCTTCTGTTCCTCCCCAAGGTGGGCGTAAACATCCACAGCAAGAGTTTCTTCAGGTTGATACGACAAATATTTTGTTTATTTGTGGAGGTGCTTTTGCTGGTTTAGAGCGAATTATTTCAGGGCGCGGTGAAAAAACTTCAATAGGTTTTTCGGCTACTGTGAAGGCTCCTGATGAGCGTCGGGTTGGTGAAATTTTTCATGATTTAGAGCCTGAAGATCTTGTAAAGTTTGGTTTAATACCAGAGTTTATTGGCCGTCTTCCTATTATAGCTACTTTAGAAGATTTAGATATTAATGCGCTTGTTCAAATTTTATCGCAACCCAAAAATGCATTGGTTAAGCAGTATAAACGTCTTTTTGAGATGGAAGATGTTGAATTAACATTTCATGAAGATGCTTTACGCGTTATCGCCAATAAAGCGATTGAACGTAAAACTGGAGCACGTGGTTTACGCTCCATTATGGAAAAAATTCTTCTTGATACTATGTTTGAATTGCCAACTCTTGAAGGGGTCCAAAAGGTGGTGATCTCAAGTGATGTAGTTGAAGGAAAAGCTCGCCCTCTTTACATTTATTCGGAGTGTACAGAAGATAAAGAAAACGTATCAGCATGACGTTATAGTAAATATCGTTAATGAGTACTATTTTAAGTGGATCTTCTGAAGTATTATAGCGTAATGCTTGATTTATTTATTCGTAATTACTACTTCATTTATTATAGAGAAGCTGCTATTTTCTAGAGATAAGCTTATGTGGGGGTGAATTATAGGCTCCAGAAAGGAAAAATATGCAACATATTGATGAAAAGACAAAAAAGGTAACAGAAGAGCTTTACGCTGTTTTACCGCTTCGTGATATTGTTGTTTTTCCACATATGATTGTTCCGCTTTTTGTTGGTCGAGAGAAATCAATTCACGCTCTTGAAGAGACGATGATAGTAGATAAGCAGATATTATTAGCCACGCAAAAAAATGCTTCTGACGATGATCCAAAGTCGGAAGATATTTATGATATTGGTACTTTTGCCAATGTTCTTCAACTTTTAAAACTTCCTGATGGCACTGTAAAAGTTTTGGTTGAGGGGACTGCGCGTGCAAAAATTAACCAATTTACTGAAAATGAAAGTTATCATCAAGCTTATGCAACTGTTATAGAAGAGTCTGAAGAGAATGAAGTTGAGATTGAAGCTCTTTCTCGGTCAGTGATTGTTTATTTTGAAAATTATGTAAAACTTAATAAGAAAATTTCTCCTGAAGTTGTAAGTGCTATCGGTCAGATTGATGATCCTTCTAAGCTTGCTGATACTATTGCTTCACATTTGGTGATTAAACTTTCAGAAAAACAAGAGATTTTGGCATTATTATCTGTTCGTGATCGTCTTGAACGTATACTTTTCTTCATGGAAGGGGAAATTTCTGTTTTACAAGTTGAGAAACGTATTCGTTCACATGTCAAGCGGCAGATGGAAAAAACTCAACGAGAATATTATCTCAATGAACAAATGAAAGCTATTCAGAAAGAGCTAGGAGCGGGTGATGATAGCCGTGATGAGTTGTCTGAATTAGAGGATCGTATCAAAAAAACAAAGCTTTCAAAAGAGGCACGTGTAAAGGCTGGGGCGGAGCTTAGAAAATTGCGTAATATGTCTCCCATGTCTGCGGAAGCAACAGTTGTACGTAACTATCTTGATTGGCTTTTAACTGTACCTTGGGGTAAAAAGTCGAAGATTAAGAATGATTTGAACTTTGCTGAAAAAGTCATGGACAATGAGCATTTTGGTCTTGAAAAAATTAAAGAACGAATCGTTGAATATTTAGCAGTACAAAGTCGGTCATCAAAAATAAAAGGTCCTATTATTTGTCTTTTAGGTCCTCCAGGTGTCGGAAAGACATCACTTGCGCGTTCTATTGCAAAGGCAACAGGCCGTGAATATGTCCGTATCTCATTAGGGGGTGTTCGCGACGAGGCAGAAATTCGTGGGCATCGCCGAACTTATATTGGTTCTATGCCTGGAAAAATTATTCAGTCTATGAAAAAGTCTAAAAAGACTAACCCTCTTTTTTTACTTGATGAAATTGATAAGATGGGCCAAGATTTCCGTGGTGATCCTGCTTCAGCTTTGTTGGAGGTGCTTGATCCTGAACAAAATAGCACATTTATTGATCATTATTTAGAAGTGGAATATGACCTTTCTGATGTGATGTTTATTGCAACTGCAAATACGCTTAATATTCCAGGGCCGCTAATGGATCGGATGGAGATTATTCGTATTGCTGGTTATACTGAGTGTGAAAAGGTAGAGATTGTTAAGCGGCACCTCTTACCAAAAGCATTGAAAGATCATTCTTTATCCAAAAAAGAGTTTAGTGTTTCTGATGGTGCTATAAAATCGGTTATCCAGTTTTATACACGTGAAGCCGGTGTTCGTAACCTTGAGCGTGAATTAATGAAGATGGCACGTAAATCGGTTACAAAAATTCTTAAAACAAATCAAAAGTCTATAGAAATTACAGAAGATAATATTAATGATTTTTTGGGAACGAAGCGTTATCGTTTTGGTCAGATTGAGGGTGAAAACCAAATTGGTGTTGTTACGGGACTTGCATGGACCGAAGTTGGCGGGGAACTGTTGACTATTGAAGGTGTTATGATGCCAGGTAAAGGCAAAATGACTGTTACTGGGAATTTGCGAGATATCATGAAAGAATCAATTTCTGCGGCAGCATCTTATGTGCGTTTCCGTGCTGTTGATTTTGGTATCGAGCCGCCTCTTTTTGATAAGCGTGATATCCACGTTCATGTTCCAGAAGGCGCTACACCAAAAGATGGTCCATCAGCTGGAATTGCAATGGTAACGGCAATTGTTTCAGTATTGACAGAGATCCCTGTTCATAAGGACATTGCTATGACTGGTGAGATTACCTTACGTGGGCGTGTTTTACCAATTGGTGGACTGAAAGAAAAATTGCTTGCGGCTCTTCGGGGAGGTATTAAAAAAGTGCTTATTCCTGAGGAAAATGCAAAAGATTTGATTGATATTCCTGATGACGTCAAAAATAATATGGAGATTATTCCAGTAAGTCATGTGAGTGAAGTTCTTAAACATGCTTTAGTTCGTTTTCCTGAAGCAATTGAATGGACAGAGCCTTCTACAGTGTCTACGTCTATCAGAACGGAAAGCGATAATGAAGGGGTACCGGTAGCGCACTGATTCTTATATTGATTCTTATTTTGTTCTATAATTTCTAAATTTTAAAGACGGTGAAGTCCATTTTTGGGGTTACTACTTTATTTATTTTAGAAAAAAATGAAAAATTCCGTGAATAACTGTGATTAATGCTAAAAAACAATATTTTCAAAGAAAATAAAACTTCTGTTTGCTGCACTTTTCAATAAACTTATTGACGATCGGATGAATTATATTGTCCGACTAATATAGGGAAAGGAAATATTCAATGAATAAAAGTGAATTGGTTAATTCTATTGCTGAAAAAGCAGGTGTTTCAAAAGCACAGGCTGGTTCAATTCTCGATGCTTTTATCGCTTCTGTAACAGAAGCTTTGGCTTCAGGAGGTGATGTTCGTCTTCCAGGTTTTGGTTCTTTTGAAGTTTCTAAACGTGCTGCTACAAAAGGGCGTAACCCTTCAACAGGTGTTGAAATTCATATTCCAGCGCGCTCTGTACCTAAATTTTCTGCAGGTAAAAGCCTTAAAGAAGCCGTTAATAAAAAATAATTGAACTACATGAAAAAAACCCGATTTATGTATAATCGGGTTTTTTTAAAGTTTTTTTTAAATACTTTTACGCAACTTTGCACAAGCAAGGGCGGTTTGTATATTATACGATACGGCTATTTATTAATAAAGGCTCTTTTAAATAGCTGAGATGGGGTAATAGCTATATATTCAAAAATGTATTTACCCTACATTTTAAATAAAGTGCTCGATTACAAGTTAGATATCTGTCGTGAATAAGAGTTGATAATTCAAGTTAGGTTAATAATTATCACGAGTTTGTTCATACAAGCTAGATTTATTGAAGTACTTGAAATATTATAATTATAAGCAGATCTAGAATAGCTTTTTAACTCTGTTTAAGCACTGCAATGTATTGAATGCCCTACTATTTTAAGGTTAATTAAAGTTTGTTTAATGGGCTAAAGACAGAAGCAATCAGTGCTTTACTAAGATTAAAAAGATAATGATTAATTTAGAGATTATTTTGATTCTTCATGTGTTAACCACTGAATACAATCATTTAAGGCTCGTGTAATTATAGCTTGTTTTTTCGCTAGTTTTTTCTCTTTGCTAGATAAACGTTTTTCTGAGTGATGAACACAGTCAACAGGTGGAAAAAGACCAAAATTGATATTCATTGGTTGGAAAGATTGTTTGCCTGTTTCTTGGGTTGCAATGTGTCCACCAGTAATATGGTTTAAAAGAGCTCCAAATGCTGTAGTTTTGGGCGGTAAAGAAGGACAAGTATGATTATATTCAGCAACAGCAAAACGCCCAGCTAAAAGCCCAATTGCAGATGATTCTACATAACCTTCGCAACCTGTGATTTGTCCAGCAAAACGTAATTGGGGCTTTTGTTTTAAGCGAAGGCTTTTATCAAGAATGATTGGTGAATTGAGATAAGTATTGCGGTGAAGACCACCAAGGCGCGCGAATTCTGCTTTTTCAAGTCCAGGTATTGTTCTAAAAATACGAATTTGTTCACCATATTTTAGTTTCGTTTGAAAGCCAACCATATTGTAAAGAGTGCCAAGTGTGTTGTCTTGACGTAATTGAACAACGGCATAGGGTTTAACTGTAGGGTTATGAGCGTTCGTTAGTCCTATAGGTTTCATTGGCCCATATCTGAGGGTTTCAAGGCCACGTTCAGCCATCACTTCAATTGGTAGGCATCCATCAAAATAGGGTGTCTTTTCAAATTGACGAAATTCTATTTTTTCTGCACTTTTCAGTGCTTGAACAAATGTTTCATATTGTTCTCTATTAAGGGGGCAGTTAAGGTAATCTTTTTCAGTTTTTTCAGGGCCGATTTTGTCATAGCGAGATTGATACCAACAGATGTCCATATTAATGCTATCAGTATAAATGATAGGTGCAATAGCATCAAAAAAGGAAAGTGCTTCTGTTCCTGTTATTGCTTGTATTGTTTGTGCAAGTGCTGGTGAAGTAAGCGGACCTGTTGCAATAATAATATTATGCCAGTTTTCAGGAAAGTTATGAATTTCTTCACGTTTTATAGTTATAAGGGGATGATTTTCAAGTGCTTCTGTAACAGTTTGGGAAAATCCATCACGGTCAACAGCAAGAGCGCTTCCTGCTGGCACTTTATTAGCATCTGCAGCCTTCATAATTAGGGATTTGGCTAATCTCATTTCAGCATGTAAAAGACCAACGGCATTTGTGGATGAATCATCTGAACGAAATGAATTTGAACAGACAAGTTCTGCAAGTTTATCTGTTTTATGAGCATCGGATTTTCTTTTTGGTCGCATTTCATGTAAAATGACAGGGATTCCTGATTGAGCAATTTGCCAACTTGCCTCACTGCCAGCAAGACCACCACCGATGATATGAATTGGAATGTTAAATTTATTTGACATAATCTCCTTTTAATGGAAGTAGTGCTATCTGAAAAGCATAGATTTTACTTCTGTAATTTATAAGAAGTATATATATTTGAGTTTTTAATGTATTTACTTTCTTTTTTGCTTTAATTGGTTGGGATTGAGTGGTATAGAAACGCCGCTTATATGAGGTTATTGGTTAACGGGTTTAAGCGGATGTGGCGAAATTGGTAGACGCACCAGATTTAGGTTCTGGCGGGAGACCGTGGGGGTTCGAGTCCCTCCATCCGCACCAAAATAATCCTTACATACCAGGGTTTTTTGCATATGTGAAAATCCGCTTCATGTAGATCTAACACTACAGTGTTGGGGTGTAATTGTTACCGGAGTGGATTTATCCATTCCTCAGAAATATGAAAGTTGTTCGATGCAAGTTACCGAAACGCTTAATGAAGGACTGAAGCGCGAAATTAAAATCGTGGTTCCAGCAAAAGATTTGGAAATAAAATTGAATGAACGGTTGGATGAAACCAAAGATAAGATTAAGCTTAATGGTTTTCGTCCCGGTAAAGTGCCCGCTAGTCATTTGCGGAAAATGTATGGTAAATCTTTTATGGCTGATGTTCTTAATGAGATTATTAAGAATGCTCCAAGCTCCATTTTGGCTGACCGCAATGAACGTTCTGCAACACAGCCGCACATTGATATAAAAGAAGATAAAGAAGTTCTGGATGGCAAGGCTGATTTTGTTTTTAATTTGAAGTATGAAGTTTTACCAAAGTTTGACATTAAAGACTTTAAGAACATAAAAGTTACCCGTGAGCTTGCTGATATTCCTGAAAAAGAGATTGATGAACAGGTAAAGAATGTTCTTTCTTCTACTCGTAATTATTCTGAAAAAAATTCTCCTGCTGTAGAAGGTGATCGCGTTACAATCGATTATATTGGTAAACTTGATAATGTTCCATTTGATAATGGAGCAGGTAATGATGCGCAATTGATTCTTGGTTCGAAACAATTTATTCCTGGTTTTGAGGAGCAATTGGTTGGTGTAAAGGCAGGCGATACAACAACAATTTCTGTTAAATTTCCTGATGATTATAGTGCTGCACACTTAGCTGGTAGAGATGCTGTGTTTGATGTCACTGTTAAAGCTGTGTTCAAACCAGATGAATTAGAGATTAATGATGAATCAGCTCAAAAGCTTGGTGTAGAGTCTCTTGATCGTTTACGTGAAATTGTGCGTGGGCAAGTTGAAAGTAAATATGGTTCAATGACACGTCAAAAAGTTAAGCGTCAAATTCTTGATGCATTAGATGCTGACTATAATTTCGAGATTCCTGAATGCCTTTTGGATGTTGAATTTAATAACATATGGGGGCAGGTTAATAACGATTTACAAAAAGCTGGTAGCAGTTTTGAAGATGAGGGCACTACAGAAGAACAAGCACGGCAAGAATATCAGATGCTTGCTCAGCGTCGTGTTCGTCTTGGTCTAGTACTTTCTGAAATTGGGGTGCGAGCCGATGTTAAGGTAAGTGAAGATGAGTTACAAGCAGCAATCTTTGATCAAGTTCGTCAGTATCCTGGGCAAGAGAAAGAAATTATGAATTTTTTCCGGAATACACCGGGAGCTATAGCGAGTCTACGTGCACCGATTTTTGAAGAAAAAGTCATTGATTATTTGTTGGCACAGATAAAAGTCACAGATAAAAAAGTGTCTGTTGAAGAGTTAATGAAAGAGGATGACGAATTAGATTTAACTAAGAAGAGTGTAACTAAGAAAAAATCCGCAGTGAAAGAAAAAGGTGTAAAAAAAGTTTCAGCTAAGAAGAAAGCACCTAAAAAGGATTAATTGCATACAATAAAATAGTCTAATAAAACCAGGGTTTTATTAGACTTATATTCTTAAAGTTTGCACTTAAGTAGTTTTAACCGGCTTGAGTGTATTTTCAATATTGATAGTGGATTAGCAATGGAAATCGTTGATACTCGTACCCCTGATCCTAGGCGTTTTATTTCCGGAGCTACAGGCGATTGGGAAGTTATCATTGGCATGGAGGTCCATGCGCAGATTACATCAGATTCAAAACTTTTTTCGGGTGCATCAACTAAATTTGGTGCTGAACCAAACAATCATGTATCATTTATTGATGCAGCTATGCCTGGTATGTTGCCTGTTATTAATCAAGAATGTGTTCGCCAAGCTATTCGGACTGGTTTGGGGTTAAAGGCTAAAATTAATTTAAGATCTGTTTTTGATCGTAAAAACTATTTTTATCCAGATTTGCCACAAGGGTATCAAATTTCGCAATTTCAGTATCCGATTGTAGGGGAGGGGAAAGTCGTTGTCTCTGTTGGGCCAGATTCGAATGGTCAATTTGAAGATATTGAAATTGGAATTGAGAGATTGCATCTTGAACAGGATGCAGGCAAATCCATGCATGATCAGCACCCAACAATGTCTTTTGTGGATCTTAATCGCTCTGGTGTAGCTCTTATGGAAATTGTTTCCAAACCGGATATGCGTTCATCAGATGAAGCCAAAGCTTATATGACGAAATTACGCACTATTGTTCGTTATTTGGGTACTTGTGATGGTAATATGGATGAGGGCTCCATGCGTGCTGATGTGAATGTATCAGTTCGCCATCCTGGTGAGGCTTTTGGAACTCGTTGTGAAATTAAGAATGTTAATTCCATTCGCTTTATTGGTCAGGCGATTGAATATGAAGCACGTCGTCAGATTGCGATTTTAGAAGATGGTGGTGTAATAGATCAGGAAACTCGACTTTTTGATGCCACTAAAGGTGAAACACGATCTATGCGTTTAAAGGAAGAGGCGCATGATTATCGTTATTTTCCTGATCCTGATCTTTTACCATTGGAGTTTGATCAAGCATTTGTCGATGCTTTAGCTGCAGAATTACCGGAATTTCCTGATGATATAAAACTACGCTTTATCAATGAGATGGGGTTGACTGCATATGATGCATCCATTCTTGTAACAGAAAAAGCAATTGCTGATTATTTTGAGGAAGTAGCGCGTGGACGTGATGGAAAAATAGTTGCCAATTGGGTGATTAATGACCTTTTAGGTGCTTTGAATAAAGATAATCGTGAAATTGAAGATACGCCAGTTACTCCAGATCAATTAGGGGCGATTATTGATCTTATTAAAGAGGGGGTTATTTCTGGAAAAATTGCCAAAGATTTATTTGAAATTATCTGGAATGAAGGTGGAGATCCACGTCAAATTGTAGAAGAGCGTGGCATGAAGCAAGTGACGGATACAGAAGTTATTAAGGGTGTTGTTGATGAAATTATTGCCAATAACTCTGATAAGGTTGCTCAAGCAAGGGAAAAGCCCGCTTTAGTTGGTTGGTTTGTTGGACAAGTTATGAAAGCAACAGGGGGTAAGGCAAATCCTCAGGCTGTCAATGAATTGGTTAAAACGAAACTAAAAATAGATTAGATATTATAGGGTGGAGGAAAGTTTATCGATATGATATTTATTTGTAATATGAAGTATATGAAATAAGAATTCGTTTTTCAAAAGGGTACGATTGAGTTTTATGATAGTTTTTTTATTTTTGGGTAATTTCAGGCATCGTAACAATTTATTCTAAGGGGTAAGGTTATAGGTGTGCTAAAGAAGTGGAATCGGAAATGGCTGGTTTTTTAAAACAAACCTTTACATGGTGGAATGGTAATACTATCAACACACGTTTTTTTACGTGGCTCAAAGGTAAGCGTGTAGGGGAAGATCAGTTAGGAAATGTTTATTATGAAGGTGGTTACCATAAGGATGGTTATCCACGCCGTTGGGTGATTTATAAAGATTATTCTGAAGCCTCTAGCATTCCTCCAGGTTGGCATGGATGGATTCATCATCGTTGTAATACACCACCTACGGAAGAAAATTATCAATCGCGTGAATGGGAAAAGCCCCATATTTCAAACATGACAGGGACAAGCAAAGCTTATCGGCCAAAAGGTTCTATTGGCTATAATGATGAACATATTGTTTGTAAGGATTATCATGCATGGTCACCTAAAAAATGAAATATTTTTTTGTATGGTGTGTTGTTTTTTAAATGTTGCACTATCTTATAGGTAGTTTTGTTAAATGCAGTTGATTTAGTTTTATGAAGTTTTTCCTACAGTTAGAAGTAAGACGTCTTTTTTGTGCTTATTTAATAGGAATTATAGTAATTTTGTCCTCCGTTAATGGTGTGCAAGCTGAACGTGTTAGCAATGCAGTTGTTGTTTTTGCAGGTCTTGATAAGATTACTGGCCGGACCATTCGTTTTGAAGTTTCTATTGGTGAAGTTTATCAATATGGTGCTTTACGAGTAACACCACGGGTGTGCTATACAAGTTCTGAAGGTGAACCAACTCGTACTAACGGTTTTGTTGAAGTAGATGAAATAACATTAAACAAAGAAACGCGACGTATTTTTACAGGATGGATGTTTGCAGATAGCCCTGGTTTGAATGCTGTAGAGCACCCTATCTACGATATATGGTTAAAAGATTGCAAGCAGAATTCTGATATTCCTTCAGTTCAATAATTTAAATAGTTTCTTTGTTTTTTAGTGGGTGTTTTTATATAAGCTTGGCGCAAGAATAGTTTTCTAAACTGTAATAATCAGATTGTGAAATTACAGGTTTTCTTATGTTCTCACCTTTGCGTTTAACAAGCAGATTATTTATTGTCGTGTTTATAATTGTGTTAACGGGGTGTCAGTTTTCAAGTCAGCCAACTACCAAGCATAATGATTATACGCGGGTTACAGAGATCAGTTCTGAAGTTTTTTATTATACCGATAACCCTTTAATTCTACTTGAAATGCGAGCTAAATGGATCAGCAATCAAGGTTATGTTGTTGATATCATAACAACTTCGGTTGCTTTAGATAATCTTGATTTAAATTTAGCATGGTCTCAAAATCGCAATTATAGGTATGTTTCAGGTGGAAAATCGTCACTAGTATGCGTTATTGGTTGTACGGTGTCTGAAAAGGGGCGTTTATTTATTCCTGAAGATGAATTCCGTACATATGCACATACAGGATTCACATTTAAATTAATAGGGCGTAGCAATTCTGTAGATGGTTTTCTTAATGCTCGTGCTTTTCAGCGTGTTTTGTATAAGATGCAAATATTACCACGTAGATAATATTTGGCATTTAGAATGCATATTGGAAGAATACAAAGCTTAGTTTTTCATTTATAATAGTTGATATATTTGGGTTTTGCAAAGTACTATTAATTTATAAGTAAGATGGGGATTTTAAAAAATGTGGGATTTTGTTCCTCAACATAATAATTCTCCGTTATTATCAAAACAACTTAAAGAACCATTATTCAATGTTCCATTTATTATAATTGTTTTGATAGCGTTTTGTTTTTTCGGTTATATTATTTCTCAATATTTCCTTTCTGATCAGCTATATATGAAAAGTCTTATTCTTTTTTCATTTATACCTGTTTTCTTTCAAGCTGAGCCTTTAATGTTTTGCTACACCATTGTTAGTTACTCATTTATGCATGGCAGTTTTGGACATATTGCTATGAACATGGTTTGGCTTTTAGTTTTTGGGTCTCCTTTAGCAAAGCATTTTGGTAATTTACGTTTTTTGCTTTTTTGGATGTTAACAGCAGGTATTTCTGCGTTGACCTATTTTATTTTTCATCAAGATAGTATGATACCACTTGTTGGAGCTTCTGGCGCAATTTCTGGAATGATGGGCGCTATTGCGCGTTATGGTTTTTTTGCTGTTTTTAATTCCAATATGCACAATGAGAGATTTTTAGGTCCTATTTGGCCTATCAAGAAAGCACTTCGTTCAAAGACTGTTCTTGTTTATATTGGTATGTGGCTTATAATTAACTGTCTCACAAGTATATTTCCATATCTATTTGGAGACAGTGATATTTTAATAGCATGGGAAGCTCATGTTGGTGGACTTATTTCAGGTTTTATGTTGATTAGTTTTTTTGATAGCTCACGGAAAAAATCAAAAATTAATGTTTAAGATAATTATGAGCCGCATAAAGTGCTATTGCTGCTGCATTTGATACATTTAATGATTTAATATCTCCAGGTATATTAAGGCGTGCTAATGAGTGAACAGTTTCGCGTGTTTTTTGGCGCAAACCTTTGCCTTCTGCTCCTAGGATAAGAGCAATTTTTTTACCTGTTAATGCTGTCTCTAAAGGCAATTCACCTTCTGAATCAAGCCCAAGGCTATTAAAACCGGCTTGATGAATTTCTTTAAGTGCTTCAGCAAGGTTTCGTACGGTAATGTAATCGATAAGCTCTAAAGCTCCAGAAGCTGCTTTGGCAAGCACACCGCTTTCTTGTGGTGAATGACGATAGGTGGTAATAATTGCTCCAGCTTTAAATGCAACTGCAGAACGCATAATAGCGCCAACATTATGTGGATCGGTAATTTGATCCATTACAATAATAAGGTTAGTATTTGTAAGTTCAGATAAATGTCGTGGTTTAAGAGCTTCAGTTTCTAAGACAACACCTTGATGAACTGCATCTTTTCCAACAAGCGTATCAAGTTTTTTAGGTGGGTATAATTTTAAAGGGCAAGGTAAGTCTGATTCGGTTATATTTAATCGTTTTAAGGCATTGGGTGTAGCATAGAGATGATTGAAAACTCTCTTGGGATTTTTAAGTGCTTCTTTGACTGAATGGATACCATAAAGGTAAACTGTACCTTGTATTAGTGGAGCAGATCGGTGCTTTAGGTGTGTTGAAGACACACGAGTGGCGCTCTTTATATCGCGATATTGGCGACGAGGATGAGGAAAATAAGAATTTTTAGATATTTTTTCTTTCATATTTTTCTTATAGCGTGTTCAAAGTAAATGTAGTAGAAAAAACATAAAGTTTAAAAAATTAGTAGGAAATTTGTACAGAACCGTATTTATTCTGTTGACAGATACGCTAGTAATCGTCATAACCGCCCCGCGGCCAGTTTGAATTGAATAAGAGAAAATTGGTTGCTATAATGCCTTATCGCGCAACTTTACCGATGATGGAATGGAGGGGTGCCCGAGTGGTTAAAGGGGGCGGACTGTAAATCCGTTGCGTATGCTACGTTGGTTCGAATCCAACCCCCTCCACCATTCATTTTAGTAAAGTTGGTGTGTGGGCGGGTATAGCTCAATGGTAGAGCAGCAGCCTTCCAAGCTGAATATGCGGGTTCGATTCCCGCTACCCGCTCCAAATAATAGTTGTTAGTGGTTAGGCGAATAACTATGATGGGAGTATGCTTTCATCATAATAAATGAGGCGAATATTTTCGTCTTAAAGTTGTAGTAATCGGCTTGATATATCAGGTCGATGGGATTCACTTCTAAAGGCCTGTTTTTCAGGTACGGAAAAGACAAGAGAACGACTGCGATGGCAAAGAGCAAATTTGAACGTACGAAGCCGCATGTTAATATAGGAACGATAGGTCACGTTGACCATGGTAAGACGTCATTAACGGCTGCGATTACGAAATATTTTGGTGAATTTAAAGCGTATGACCAAATTGATGCGGCGCCTGAGGAGCGTGCTCGTGGAATTACCATTTCAACAGCGCATGTTGAATATGAGACAGAGCAACGTCACTATGCGCATGTTGATTGTCCAGGCCATGCGGATTATGTGAAGAACATGATCACAGGTGCAGCCCAGATGGACGGGGCGATTTTGGTTGTTTCAGCAGCTGATGGTCCGATGCCTCAGACGCGTGAGCATATTTTGCTAGCACGTCAGGTTGGTGTTCCTGCGATTGTAGTTTTTTTGAATAAGGTTGATCAGGTTGATGATGCTGAGCTTTTAGAGCTTGTTGAGCTTGAAGTTCGGGAGCTTCTTTCGAAATATGACTTCCCTGGTGATGATATACCGATAATTAAGGGTTCTGCGTTAGCAGCTCTTGAGGATTCAGATAAAAGTATAGGTGAAGATGCAGTTCGTCGTTTGATGAATGAGGTTGATAATTATATCCCAACGCCTGAGCGTCCGGTTGATCAACCGTTTTTGATGCCTATAGAAGATGTTTTTTCGATTTCTGGGCGTGGAACGGTTGTAACGGGTCGTGTTGAGCGTGGAATTATTAAAGTTGGTGAAGAAATCGAGATTATAGGTATTCGTCCGACTTCTAAGACGACGGTTACAGGTGTTGAAATGTTCCGTAAGCTTTTGGATCAAGGTCAGGCAGGTGATAATATTGGTGCGTTGCTTCGTGGTATTGATCGTGAAGGGATTGAGCGTGGGCAAGTTTTGGCGAAGCCTGGTTCTGTTACGCCGCATACCAAGTTTAAAGCTGAGGCTTATATTTTGACGAAAGATGAGGGGGGTCGTCATACACCGTTTTTCACGAATTATCGTCCACAGTTTTATTTCCGCACCACGGATGTGACAGGAATTGTTACACTTCCAGAAGGTACGGAAATGGTTATGCCGGGTGATAATGTTGCAATGGATGTTTCTTTAATTGTTCCGATTGCAATGGAAGAGAAGCTTCGTTTCGCTATCCGTGAAGGGGGGCGTACTGTCGGAGCTGGTATCGTTTCTAAGATTATTGAATAATATCAATAAATTATGTGAAGGCTTTGAAGGAAGGGGCTTCAAAGATTAGGGGTATAGCTCAGTTGGTAGAGCGGCGGTCTCCAAAACCGCAGGTCGCGGGTTCGAATCCTGCTGCCCCTGCCATGTAGTTATAGTTTTTAATCATATTGTTGGTGAAGGAGGTTTTTTTGAACTTCCTTCTTGCTTTTTTTTATACAGGGCTTGTTTTTTTGTGTATGAATCGGTATTGAGTAAATAAAATAAAGAAGACTGCGTAAAGTTGATTATGGCTTTTCAGGTTTTTATTGTATGTGTTTTGTTGTATGATTTACGGTAAGTTTAGAAAGAATGTAGTGTAACTTATGGCGTCTAAAACCAATCCCATTACTTTTTTTAAGCAGGTTTTTGCGGAAACAGCTAAAGTAAAATGGCCTACGCGGCGTGAAACAGTAGTCTCTACTGTTATAGTATTGGTGTTGGCGGCGTTTGCTTCGATTTTCTTTTTTGTTGTGGATCAAATTATAAATTTTGGTGTGTGGCAAGGTATTGATCTTCTAAAGTACCTTTTTGGTCGATAGTGCAAGGAAGTGTGACTGTGGCTGCTCGTTGGTATATTGTTCAAGCGTATTCAAACTTTGAAAAAAAAGTAGCGGAAGCTATTGAAAAAGAAGCAAAACAAAAAGGGCTTGATCATTTATTTGAAAAGATTTTTGTTCCAACTGAGCGTGTTGTTGAGGTTCGTCGGGGTCGTAGGGTTGATTCTGAGCGTAAATTTTTTCCGGGTTATGTTTTGGTTTGTGCTGAATTGACAGATGAGGTTTATCACCTCATTAAAAATACTCCTAAAGTAACAGGTTTTCTGGGTTCGGATGCACGACCTGTTCCTATTTCTGATCGGGAGATTGAGCATATTCTTAAACAGGTGCAAGAAGGTGTTGAGTCTCCTAAATCTTCCATTTTGTTTGAGGTTGGTGAGCAGGTCCGGGTGGCTGATGGGCCTTTTGTTTCGTTTAATGGTATTGTTCAAGAGGTTGAAGAAGAGCGCTCTCGTCTTAAGGTTGAGGTGATAATTTTTGGGCGTCCTACACCTGTTGATTTAGAATTTAGTCAGGTTGAAAAGCTCTGATTGAACTTAAAGTGATGTTTGGTCGCTTTAAAAATAATAGGTAGAAGGTGATTTTATGGTTTTTGCCGGCTTAATGATCCGAACTACCCAACTGCAGCGGGTATTCTGTGTGATAAATTGCCAGTTTACCAGTTTAAATTAAAGGCAGATTATTATGGCAAAAAAAAATGCAGGGCAGCTAAAATTGCAGGTTCCAGCGGGGGCGGCTAGTCCTTCTCCTCCAATTGGACCTGCTCTTGGTCAGCGTGGTATCAATATTATGGAATTCTGTAAGGCGTTTAATGCGGCTACGCAGGAAATGGAAAAGGGAGCTCCGATTCCAGTAATTATTACTTATTATCAAGATAAGTCTTTTACGTTTTCTCTAAAAACTCCTCCTGTATCGTTTTTCTTAAAGAAAGAGGCAAATTTGAAATCTGGTTCAAAAGAGCCTGGTAAGGTATCTGCAGGGACTATTTCTCGTGATAAGATTCACTTGATTGCGGAAGCAAAAATGAAAGATCTTAATGCAAATGACATTGAAGCGGCGATGCGTATGGTTGAAGGTTCTGCTCGCTCGATGGGTTTAGAAGTCGTAGGCTAATGTTATGGTAAAAGTAGCAAAGAGAATAAAAAAAATTCGTGAAGGTATTGATTTTGATAAACTCTATGCCTTAACAGATGCTGTTTCAATGGTTAAAGAGCGTGCGGTTGCTAAGTTCGATGAAACAATTGAGATTTCGATGAACTTAGGTGTTGATCCTCGTCATGCAGATCAAATGGTTAGAGGTGTTGCTCATTTACCTAATGGAACAGGAAGAAATATCCGTGTTGCTGTTTTTGCACGTGGTGACAAGGCTGAAGAAGCTAAGGCTGCTGGTGCTGATATTGTAGGTGCTGAAGATTTATTTGAGACTATTAATGCTGGGGGTATTGATTTTGATCGTTGTATTGCAACGCCAGATATGATGCCTCTTGTTGGTCGTCTTGGTAAAGTTCTTGGTCCGCGGGGTTTGATGCCAAATCCAAAGGTTGGTACTGTAACGCTTGATGTTGCTGCTGCTGTTAAAGCTTCTAAAGGTGGTGCTGTTGAGTTTCGTGTTGAAAAAGCTGGTATTGTACATGCTGGTATTGGTAAGGCTTCTTTTGGGGTTGATCAAATCGTGGAAAATATTAAAGCTTTCGCTGATACAGTTACTAAAGCTAAGCCGCAAGGTGCAAAAGGTGAATATATTAAGCGAGTTGCAGTTTCTTCAACAATGGGAGTTGGGGTTAAGATTGATCCTGCAACAGTTTGTGCAGAGTAGGTTGAGCAAACTTATGATTTTACTGTAAATAATTATTGCAGTTTTTGGTTGTCGGGTTCCTTCGGCATCCAGTTATCTAAGCTTTTTTTAAGCTTAGGTCATACCGGAAGAAATTCCGGGATGTCCTGTCCGAGATTGTGGGTGATACTTTGGGTATCTTAATCAAAAGAAAGCCTGCATGAGACTAGGGTAAAAGCTTTAAGTTAAGAGACTTAAAGGGTTTGAGCCAAGGTTGCCTTTGATCGTTTATGCGTGAAAAGGGGGCAGGATCCTCGTCGGTAGCATAGAAAAATGATTTTATGTTATCAAAGGTAACCAACAGGTTTGTTTCAAATGGGCCTGTTAAATGGAGAGAAACAGTGGATAGAGCGGAAAAACGCGAATTTGTCACATGGCTTAACGAGGCTTTTCAAAAGTCTGGTTCTGTCATTGTTGCGCATTATTCTGGTTTAACGGTTTCGCAGATGAACGATCTTCGTTCAAAAATGAGCGAAGCAGGTGGTGCTATTAAAGTTGCCAAAAACCGCCTTGCTAAAATTGCCCTTCAAGGCACGGATTCTGAATCAATGAGAGATCTGTTTACTGGGCAGACGCTTATTGCTTATTCAGAAGATCCGATTACAGCACCGAAAGTTGCTGTTGATTTTGCAAAAACAAATGAGCAATTTGTCATCCTTGGTGGTTCAATGGGTGCAACAAGTTTGAGTGTTGATGCTGTGAAATCATTAGCTTCGTTGCCTTCATTGAACGAATTGCGGGCAAAGCTTGTAGGTATGATTTCCACTCCTGCAACTCGTGTTGCTCAGGTTGTCAATGCTCCTGCGAGTCAAGTTGCGCGTGTTGTTGGTGCATATGCTCAGGAGGGCCAAGCGGCTTAGTACTGTTTTGTGTTTCACAATTGCAGAAAGTTTTTAATGCTTTTCTGTTTTTGAGATAAATTTTAAACAATGATTCAAACCTTTTAGTTGAAGGAATTTAAAAATGGCTGATCTAACAAAGATCGTAGAAGATCTTTCTAACCTTACTGTTTTAGAGGCTGCTGAGCTTTCAAAATTACTTGAGGAAAAATGGGGTGTTTCTGCTGCTGCTCCTGTGGCTGTTGCTGCTGTTGGTGGTGGAGCTGCTCCAGCTGCTGAAGAAAAAACAGATTTCGATGTTGTTCTTGTTGATGGTGGTGCTCAAAAAATTAATGTCATTAAAGAAGTTCGTGCTCTTACTGGTCTTGGTCTTAAGGAAGCAAAAGACTTGGTTGAAGGGGCACCTAAGCCTATTAAAGAAGGTGTTTCGAAAGACGAAGCAGAAAAAATTAAAACTCAGCTCGAAGCAGCAGGTGCTAAGGTTGAGCTTAAATAATCTTAATTGTGTCGGTGGGCATTTATGTCCATCGACTTCCTCTTTTTATGAAAAAGGCTTGATTGATATAGCTTTTTTCTGACAGTTTAGTAGCTGTAAGAGGAGTGGGTTTAATCTGTGGGAACTTTAGTAACAGAACTAAATAGGATAAATATTTGGTTATGTGTATGAAAGTAAACGGTTGCTCACAGGGTATCAAATAAACTGGTCTGTGTATGCAGGCTAATGATATGGAGCTTTCAAGGTTTAGTCTGCCTTGAATAGTAAAGATCGAGGAACGATGATGGCTCAGACCCTAGCGATGATGTCTCAATTCAATGGTCGTAAGCGCGTACGCAAGTTTTTTGGTAAGATTCCTGAAGTGGCAGAAATGCCGAATCTTATTGAGGTCCAAAAAGCATCATATGATCAATTTCTCATGATTGAGGAGCCAGAAGGTGGGCGTCCAGATGAAGGCTTACAAGCTGTTTTTAAATCAGTATTTCCTATTTCGGATTTTTCTGGTACAGCTATGCTTGAATTTGTTCGTTACGAATTTGATTTACCAAAATTTGATGTTGAAGAGTGCCGTCAGCGTGATTTGACTTACGCAGCTCCATTAAAGGTAATATTGCGTTTAATCGTATTTGATATTGATGAAGATACAGGTTCGAAAGATATCAAAGATATTAAAGAGCAGGGCGTTTATATGGGCGATATGCCTTTAATGACGAGTAATGGTACTTTTGTCATTAACGGTACAGAGCGTGTTATTGTTTCGCAAATGCATCGTTCTCCAGGGGTATTTTTTGATCATGATAAGGGAAAATCGCATTCATCAGGAAAATTACTTTTTGCGGCTCGTGTAATTCCTTATCGTGGTTCTTGGCTTGATATTGAGTTTGACGCTAAAGATATTATTTATGCCCGTATTGATCGGCGGCGTAAGATTCCGGTTACGAGTCTTTTGATGGCGTTGGGTATGGATGCGTCGGATATTTTATCAACGTTTTATAATAAAATTACTTATGAGCGTGTTGAAAATGGTTGGCGTGTTCCTTATTCAATTGATCGCTTTAAGGGGATGAAGCTGGTTTCTGATCTTATTGATGCAGATAGTGGTGAGGTAGTTGCTGAAGCGGGTAAAAAACTCACAGTTCGTACTGCAAAACTTTTGGCAGAAAAAGGTCTAAAAGCGATTAGAGTCAGTGAAGATGATTTGCTAGGGTCTTATCTAGCAGAAGATATTGTTAATTATCAAACGGGTGAGATTTATCTTGAAGCTGGCGATGAAATTGACGACAAAGCATTGAAGATTTTGTTTGATATTAATGCCGATCAAATTGATGTTCTTGATATTGATCATATGAATGTTGGTGCGTATATCCGCAATACTTTAAAGGTTGATAAAAATGAAAGTCGGCAAGACGCACTGTTTGATATCTATCGGGTAATGCGTCCAGGTGAGCCTCCAACAATAGATACGGCAGAAGCTATGTTTCTTTCGTTGTTTTTTGATCCTGAACGATATGATCTTTCAGCTGTTGGTCGTGTTAAAATGAATTTGCGTATGGGGCTTGATTGCCCTGATACGGTTCGTACTCTGCGTCAGGAGGATATTCTTGGCGTTGTTAAGATGTTAGTTGAACTACGTGATGGCCATGGTGAGATTGATGATATTGATAATCTCGGTAATCGTCGTGTTCGATCAGTTGGGGAGTTGATGGAAAATCAGTATCGGATTGGCTTGCTTCGTATGGAGCGCGCAATAAAAGAGCGTATGTCATCGGTTGAAATTGATACTGTTATGCCACAGGATTTGATTAACGCAAAGCCAGCAGCGGCAGCGGTTCGTGAATTTTTTGGATCTTCGCAATTGTCGCAGTTTATGGATCAAACTAACCCCTTGTCAGAAATTACCCATAAACGTCGTCTTTCTGCTCTTGGGCCAGGTGGTTTAACACGTGAGCGTGCAGGTTTTGAGGTGCGTGATGTGCATCCTACGCATTATGGTCGTATTTGCCCAATTGAAACACCAGAAGGTCCTAATATTGGTCTTATTAATTCTTTAGCAACATTTGCACGAGTTAATAAATATGGCTTTATTGAAAGTCCATATCGCAAAATTATTGACGGTAAAGTTACAACAGAGGTGATTTACCTTTCTGCAATGGAAGAATCAAAACATTATGTAGCTCAGGCTAATTCTTCATTAGATTTAGAGGGGCGTTTTACGGAAGAGTTTGTAGTTTGCCGTCACGCAGGTGAAGTTTTGATGGCTCCACGTGATCATGTGGATTTGATGGATGTTTCACCAAAACAGTTAGTTTCTGTGGCTGCTGCTCTTATTCCATTTTTGGAAAATGATGATGCAAACCGTGCGTTGATGGGTTCAAACATGCAGCGTCAAGCGGTTCCACTTATACGTGCTGAGGCACCATTTGTCGGTACGGGTATGGAATCGATAGTTGCTCGTGATTCTGGTGCTGCTATTGGCGCAAAACGTGGTGGTATTGTTGATCAGGTTGATGCGACACGTATTGTTATTCGTGCAACAGAGGATCTGGATCCTTCAAAATCTGGTGTTGATATCTATCGTTTACAGAAATTTCAGCGTTCCAATCAATCGACTTGTATTAATCAGCGTCCTCTCGTGCATGTTGGTGATCGGGTGGAAAAAGGTGATATCATTGCTGATGGTCCATCAACTAATCTTGGTGATTTAGCTCTTGGACGAAATGTTCTTGTAGCATTTATGCCTTGGAATGGTTACAATTATGAAGATTCCATTCTGCTTTCTGAGCGTATTGTTGCTGATGATGTATTCACTTCGATTCATATTGAAGAATTTGAAGTTGCTGCACGCGATACTAAACTTGGACCAGAAGAAATTACCCGTGATATTCCTAATGTTGCAGAGGAGGCATTAAGGAATCTTGATGAGGCTGGTATTGTTTATATTGGTGCTGAAGTTCAGCCTGGCGATATTTTAGTTGGTAAAATTACACCAAAAGGTGAAAGTCCAATGACGCCAGAAGAAAAACTTTTGCGTGCGATTTTTGGTGAAAAAGCTTCAGATGTCCGTGATACCTCTATGCGGATGCCTCCTGGAACTTTTGGTACTGTTGTTGAGGTGCGTGTTTTTAATCGTCATGGTGTGGAAAAAGATGAGCGTGCAATGGCGATTGAACGTGAGGAGATCGAGCGTTTAGCTAAAGATCGTGATGATGAACAGTCGATTCTTGATCGAAACGTTTATGCACGTCTTGCAGATATGTTGAAAGATAAAGTTGCAATAGAAGGTCCGAAAGGGTTTTCAAAAGGCAAGAAGCTTGATAGCGCAATAATGGATTCTTATCCACGATCGCAATGGTGGCAATTTGCTGTTGATGATGAAAAGATTCAAAATGAAATTGAAGCTTTACGTAAGCAGTATGATGAATCAAAAGAAACATTGCAACGTTGCTTTATGGATAAGGTTGAAAAAGTTCAAAGGGGCGACGAGATGCCTCCTGGTGTCATGAAAATGGTAAAGGTTTTTGTGGCTGTAAAGCGCAAAATCCAACCAGGAGATAAAATGGCAGGGCGCCACGGTAATAAAGGTGTTGTATCGCGCATTCTTCCTGTAGAGGATATGCCTTTTCTTGAAGATGGAACACATGCTGATATCGTGTTAAATCCACTAGGTGTGCCTAGTCGTATGAATGTTGGTCAAATTCTTGAAACGCATCTTGGTTGGGCGTGTGCAGGGATGGGTAAAAAAATTGGTGATTTGGTTGAGCTTTATCAAGGGACTGGGGATATACTTCCTTTACGTCAGTGTATTGAGAATCTCATTCCTGATAATGACCGTAATGAACCAGTGCGTCAGTATAATAATGAGAGTCTTTTTAAATTGGCGCTTCAGATGAAAGATGGTGTTTCAATTGCAACACCTGTTTTTGATGGTGCTCATGAAGCTGATATCAACATGATGTTGGAAGATGCGGGTTTAGATAGTTCAGGACAGGTGACGCTTTACGATGGTCGCACGGGAGAGCCTTTTGATCGTCCGGTGACGGTAGGTTATATTTACATGCTTAAATTGCATCATCTTGTTGATGATAAAATTCACGCACGTTCAATTGGGCCTTATTCGCTTGTTACTCAGCAACCGTTAGGTGGTAAAGCGCAATTTGGTGGTCAGCGTTTTGGTGAAATGGAAGTATGGGCTCTTGAGGCTTATGGTGCTGCATATACTTTGCAGGAGATGTTGACAGTTAAATCAGATGATGTGGCTGGTCGGACAAAAGTTTATGAAGCGATTGTTCGTGGTGATGATACATTTGAGGCAGGTATACCTGAAAGCTTTAATGTGTTGGTAAAAGAAATGCGTTCACTTGGTCTTAATGTGGAACTTGATGATGCACGCGGACTTGTAGCGCACCAGGCGTTGTCTGATGCAACAGAGTAATGAATGGGGGCGCGCAGGAAACAGTGCGCTCTAATCACTTTGAAAGGCTGTAATAAAATTCTATTAAGGTAGTAAAAGCTGATTTAAAAGTAGAAATAGGTTTTAAATAAGACTGTGATAAAAAAAAGAGCCATCGCAGCGGATTCTAAAAATCTTTGAAGGAGAACAGCATGAGCCACGAGGTCATGAATCTTTTCAATCCTCAGGTACCAACGCAGACATTTGACTCTATTCGTATTTCAATTGCGAGTCCTGAGAAGATTCTGTCCTGGTCATATGGCGAGATTAAAAAGCCAGAGACTATTAATTATCGGACATTTAAACCAGAGCGTGATGGTCTTTTTTGTGCGCGTATATTTGGTCCTATTAAAGACTATGAATGTCTATGTGGCAAATATAAGCGTATGAAATATAAAGGCATTATCTGTGAAAAGTGTGGTGTAGAAGTTACTCTTTCGCGTGTACGCCGTGAACGTATGGGGCATATTGAACTTGCAGCACCGGTCGCTCATATTTGGTTCCTTAAATCATTACCGGGTCGTATTTCTACTCTTTTAGACTTAACTTTAAAAGATATCGAAAGAATTCTTTATTTTGAAAATTATATTGTTACCGAACCAGGTCTGACGTCTCTCAAAATGCACCAGCTTCTTTCCGAAGAAGAGTATATGTTGGCTATTGATGAATTTGGAGAAGACCAATTTACTGCTATGATTGGTGCAGAAGCTATTTATGAGCTTCTTGCTGCAATGGAGTTGGATAAAATAGCGAATGATTTACGCGTTGAATTGGCTGAAACGACTTCGGAATTAAAACAAAAAAAACTGATTAAACGGCTCAAGATTGTTGAAAGCTTCCTTGAATCCGGTAATAAACCGGAATGGATGATTATGAAAACAATTCCGGTGATTCCGCCAGATTTACGTCCATTGGTTCCGCTTGATGGTGGTCGTTTTGCAACATCGGATTTAAATGATCTCTATCGACGTGTTATAAATCGTAACAATCGTTTAAAACGACTAATTGAGCTGCGTGCTCCTGGAATTATTGTACGTAATGAAAAACGTATGGTACAAGAAGCGGTCGATGCATTATTTGACAATGGTCGCCGTGGACGTGTGATTACTGGTGCAAATAAACGTCCATTAAAGTCACTTTCAGATATGCTAAAAGGTAAGCAAGGGCGTTTCCGTCAAAACTTACTTGGGAAGCGTGTTGATTATTCAGGTCGTTCGGTTATTGTGACAGGGCCTGAATTGAAATTACATCAATGTGGTCTTCCTAAAAAGATGGCTCTTGAATTGTTTAAGCCATTCATTTATGCGCGCCTTGATGCAAAGGGCTATTCATCGACTGTAAAACAAGCAAAAAAGCTTGTTGAAAAAGAGCATCCGGAAGTTTGGGATATTTTGGATGAAGTTATTCGTGAACATCCTGTTTTGTTAAATCGTGCACCAACACTTCATCGTCTAGGGATTCAAGCTTTTGAGCCTGTTTTGATTGAAGGAAAAGCGATACAACTTCACCCATTGGTGTGTACAGCTTTTAACGCGGATTTTGACGGCGATCAAATGGCAGTACACGTTCCTCTTTCGCTTGAAGCTCAGCTTGAAGCTCGTGTTTTAATGATGTCGACTAATAATATTCTACATCCAGCCAATGGTGCGCCAATTATTGTTCCATCACAAGATATGGTTCTTGGTCTTTATTATCTTTCAATTGTTTCTGATAAAGAACCAGGTGAAGGAATGGCATTTGCTGATATGGGTGAGCTATATCATGCCTTAGAGAACAAAGTTGTGACTCTTCATACGAAGATCAAAGGCCGTTTTAAAAGTATAGATGAAAATGGTAAAGAGGTTGCCAAGCTTTACGACACAACGCCTGGTCGTTTGATTATTGGTGAGCTTTTGCCTAAAAATCCAAATATCTCATTTGATATTGTTAATCAGGAGATGACTAAAAAGAACATTTCTAAAATAATTGATCAAGTTTATCGGCATTGTGGGCAAAAAGAAACGGTTATTTTCTGTGATCGTATTATGCAACTTGGTTTTTCTCATGCTTGTCGTGCTGGTATTTCCTTTGGTAAAGATGATATGGTTATCCCCGATAGCAAGTCACGTTTGGTTGCAGAAACGGAAGCTTTGGCTAAGGAATATGAGCAGCAATATAATGATGGTTTGATTACACAAGGTGAAAAATATAACAAAGTTGTAGATGCCTGGGGTAAATGTACTGATCGCATTGCGGATGAAATGATGAAGCGTATTCAAGCTGTTGCATTTGATCCAAAGACAGGTTCTCAGCGGCAAATGAATTCAATCTACATGATGTCGCATTCGGGTGCGCGTGGTTCTGCTAATCAGATGAGGCAGTTAGCTGGTATGCGCGGATTAATGGCAAAACCATCTGGTGAAATTATCGAAACACCGATCATTTCTAATTTTAAAGAGGGTTTAACTGTTAACGAATACTTTAACTCAACCCATGGTGCTCGTAAAGGACTCGCTGATACTGCATTAAAAACTGCTAACTCTGGTTATCTAACACGGCGTCTTGTTGATGTTGCGCAGGATGCTATTATTTCAGCGGTTGATTGTGGTACTGTAAAAGGTCTTACTATGCAGCCAATTGTTGATGCAGGACAGATTGTTGCGTCGCTTGGTCAGAGAATCCTTGGTCGTACAGCACTTTTTGATATTTTGCATCCAGTTTCTGGTGAAGTTATTCTTCAGGGTGGTGCGATGATTGAAGAAGCTGATGTCGCTAAGATTGAAGAAGCTGGAATTCAGTCTGTTCAGATTCGTTCTGCTTTGACTTGTGAAACGCGTCTTGGTGTTTGTGCTAAATGTTATGGTCGTGATTTAGCACGTGGAACGCCAGTCAATCAAGGTGAAGCAGTTGGTGTGATTGCGGCTCAGTCAATTGGTGAACCAGGAACGCAGCTTACCATGCGTACATTCCACTTAGGAGGAACGGCGCAGGTTGTTGATTCATCTTATTTTGAAGCGTCTTATGAAGGTACAGTAGAATTACGTAATCGTAATGTAGTTCGCAACTCTGAAGGCCATTTGGTGGTCATGGGGCGCAATATGGCTGTTATTGTCAAGGATGAGACTGGTAAAGAGCGTGTTGTGCATCGTATTAGCTATGGTTCACGCATTTTTGTTGATGATGGTGATGTTGTTAAACGTGGACAACGTATAGCAGAGTGGGATCCTTATACACGTCCAATTCTTACTGAAGTTGATGGCTATATAGGTTTTGAAGATATGATTGATGGTTTATCAGTAACTGAAACAGCTGATGAATCTACGGGGATTACGAAGCGTTTGGTTATTGATTGGCGTGCTAATCCACGCAGTGCTGAACTAAAACCAGCAATTATCATCCACGCAGATAAGAAAGGTGAGCATATTGCTAAATTGAACAAAGGGGGGGAAGCTCGTTACATGATGTCAGTGGATACTATCCTTTCTGTTGAGCTTGGTTCTTACGTTAAGGCGGGTGATGTTATTGCGCGTTTACCACTGGAAAGTGCTAAGACCAAAGATATTACGGGTGGTTTGCCACGTGTGGCTGAACTTTTCGAAGCGCGGCGTCCAAAAGATCACGCTATCATTGCTGAAGTCAGTGGTACAGTTCGATTTGGTCGTGGTTATAAAAATAAACGCCGTATTATTATTGAGCCAAATGATGCAAATCTTGAGCCAGTAGAGTATTTAATTCCAAAGGGTAAGCTATTTCATTTACAAGAAGGCGATCAGATTGAAAAAGGTGATTATATTCTTGATGGCAACCCAGCGCCTCATGATATTTTAGCAATTAAGGGTGTTGAAGCTTTGGCGTCTTACCTTGTTAATGAGATTCAAGAGGTTTATCGTTTACAGGGTGTTTTGATTAATGATAAGCACATTGAAGTAATCGTTCGTCAGATGTTGCAAAAAGTTGAAATTACAGAATCTGGAGATTCTGGTTATATTCCAGGTGATAATGTTGATCGTATTGAATTAGATGAAATCAATGATAATTTAATTGCGGAAGGTAAAAAGCCTGCATCTGGTAATCCTATACTTCTTGGGATTACGAAAGCATCTCTTCAGACACCATCCTTTATTTCAGCAGCGTCATTTCAGGAGACAACTCGGGTACTTACTGAAGCAGCAGTTTCAGGAAAGATTGATACTTTGCAAGGGTTGAAGGAGAATGTTATTGTTGGCCGGCTTATTCCTGCAGGTACAGGTGGCACAATCGCTCAAATTCGTCGTATTGCCACGATTCGTGATGATTTGATTGTAGATGAACAGCGTAAGTCTAGTCATAGTGAAGAAAGTAAAGCTATGTTGACGGATATGACGGCTAATGCTGCTGTTGAATAATTTTGATTAAACGCCAAAGAGTAATAGGAAAATGCCTGAGTAAAATTCAGGCATTTTTTTTGGTTTTTAAATGCAGAAATGGCGGATTATTCCTAATAAGTATAACTGTAAAATTATAAGCAATTATAGTTTTGCTTTGTTTTTACATTCATTGATAATAATATTGGCAATGCTTATTGTTTAGCTGTAAAGTTTTAATTGTTGTGCAACCAAATGAAAATTCATGTCGACTGAGTATTTTCTATAAAAGGTCATGAGAGGGGGTAGAGAGCGACAGATTGTCTCAAATGATCTAAAATGATTGATTTTAGGGGATGTCAGAGAAGTAATTTGTTAGATCAATTCTGTATTATCTTTTTCCAGAAAGGTGCTAGAGTGATATTATGATGGAAGGGTTAAAAGTTAAAGCCAGCAAAAAAATAAAATATGCTCTTAATGCATAAGAATTTATAGATTTTCACGAGTTGATATAGTGGAAAAACATGTGAAACATAACTCAAATCTTAGGCTTAGGTAATATTTCATGCTAATTAAAGTCATGACTATTTGGGAACTCAAATTTTGGGAAGCGAGTGTGTTTTATTTAATTACATTGCATTGGTTTTTCTTGTGCCATAGAAAATTTTTTCTATTAAACAGCAATGGTATTTCAGTTTATCTTCTTGTAGGGGGAAAGTAAAAACAAATGGCTAGTTCTACTTTTGATATTTTTCAATCTGTTTTGTCACGAAAATCAATTAGAGCTTTTACTGATCAGCCTGTTGAGCAGGAAACAATCAAGAAAATTTTAAAACTCGCAGCGCGAGCACCATCTGGAGCAAATCTTCAGCCTTGGCAAGTAATTGTTATAACAGGGGATATGTTGCAGAAAGTAGGGGAAGAACTTTCACAGCTTGTACTATCAGGTGTAAAAGGAGAGCGTGAATATCATTATTACCCTCGCCAATGGCGGGAGCCTTATCTTTCTCGGCGTCGAAAAGTTGGTTTGGGTCTTTATAAAAGTCTTGGAATCCAGAAAGGTGAGCAGGAAAAAATGCTTCGACAACATGCGCGAAATTTTTCATTTTTTGGTGCACCTGTTGGACTCTTGTTTACAATGGATCAAGATATGGAAATTGGTAGTTGGCTTGATTTAGGTATGTTTATGCAGACAATTATGTTAGTAGCGCGTGGATTTGGATTAGACACATGCCCTCAAGCAGCTTTTGCTGATTATCATAAGCAAGTTTGTACACTTTTATCAGTGTCTTCTGAGCAACGTCTTATATGTGGTATGGCGCTTGGTTATCGCGATGCAAATGCTCCAGAAAACAATTTTGAAACTGAACGCGAACCGATTGAAAATTTTGTACGTTTTGTTTGATTTGTGCTAATGAAATGTTCTTGTGTATTGGATGGTTAATTTTAAAATTTGAGGTATTATAAAAAATATCTCAATGCAATTTATAAACTCCATTTTATTTTAACATTGCATGTTAACATTTATTTTACTAAACTCATCACGCTAAAATAGCGGTATTTGGGATAACCAATTAGTTCCTCAAAGGTTGAAAATGGAAGATAGTATAGAAAAAAATTGTTGGGTGGTAGCAAGGCGCGCAACATTGGTATTTATTGCTGTCATTTTTTTAGCTTATCTTACAATTTGATTTTAAATGAGACAAAAATAATAAAAGAACTTATACTCAAAATCTGCATTTTGTTTTGGGGTAAGTGATGTTTCTATCTGTTTTTGAACTTTTTAAAATTGGTATTGGCCCTTCTAGTTCTCATACAATGGGGCCGATGACAGCTGCTAATATGTTTTTGCAGGAAATTATTGCAAAGGATTTATCTTGTTCATCTCATATGAGAGTTTCTCATATTCGTGTTTATCTTCACGGTTCGCTGGCTTTTACTGGTGTTGGTCACGCTACAGATAAAGCTATTATATTAGGGTTGTTGGGAGAAAAAGTGTCTACTGTTGATCCTAATAGTATGGGGATGCTTTTAGAAAAAGTTAAACATGAAAAAAAGGTGCAACCAATAGGTCACCCTGCTTATCATTTTGATTTGCAGAATGATCTTATTTTTGAACAAAAAAAAGTTTTATCTGGGCATGCTAATGGTCTTGTATTTGAAGGGCTTGATTCTAAAGGGAACATCCTCTTGCGGCGGGTTTATTATTCTATCGGTGGCGGTTTTGTGGTAACCGAAGATGAATTAAATGATGCTAATTATAATACAAAATTAGAAACATCTCAGGTGCCATATCCTTTTGACTCGGCGAGTGAAATGTTGCTAATGGCAGAAAATTCAGGTCTTTCAATTGCTGAAATGAAGCGCATCAATGAAGAAACAAAAATGGAACGTGCTGCTTTTGATGCTGCACTCGATGAGATTTGTTCAGCTATGTCAGATTGCATTGATAGGGGGCTTTCACAAGAAGGTGAGTTACCGGGCGGGTTGCGTATTCCAAGACGTGCTAAAAAACTGTATAAAGAGCTTTTAGAAGACCAGAAAAAAAATCGTAACCACTCACTTTGGATCAATGATTGGCTTTCTGTATATGCTATAGCAGTAAATGAAGAAAATGCAGCAGGTGGCCGTATTGTTACCGCACCGACGAATGGTGCGGCTGGTGTTGTACCTTCTGTTTTACGTTGTTATCTGCAATTTAATAATAGTTCCAATCGGGAAGGGGTGCATAATTTTTTATTAACGGCAGCAGCTATTGGCGGTATCATTAAACATAATGCTTCTATCTCTGGTGCAGAGGTTGGTTGTCAAGGTGAAGTGGGAACAGCGTCTTCAATGGCAGCTGCAGGATTGACAGCAGCATTGGGTGGTACGCCCGCTCAAATTGAAAATGCTGCTGAAATTGCTCTTGAACATCATTTAGGAATGACATGTGATCCAGTTGCGGGCCTTGTACAGGTTCCATGTATTGAACGTAACGCTATGGGTGCTGTTAAGGCTGTAACAGCTTCTTCTCTTGCTTTACATGGTAATGGAGCACATTTTGTTTCTCTTGATGCTTGTATTGAAACGATGCGTCAAACAGGCCATGATATGAGTGAGCGCTATAAAGAGACAAGTAAAGGCGGCCTTGCACGCAATGTTACATCATGTTAGCTAAATAAAGGTACTTTATTTGATAAAATTGTCGGGTTATTTATGCATAAAGAGAAGCACTACTTTCTTAAGAGTGCTTTATGCATTGAAAGAATGTGATTTTAATAAGGAAATATCGTTTAAGTGAAGTAAGCAAACGATCGGAAGAATTTCTTTTTAGTAAATCATTAGTATCAATATTCAGTGTTGCTATTATCGTCTCATGGATATTTTTTTATTACAACGAAGGTGTAAGCAATATACCGTTTAATGTTAGATTCTGTATTGATACTAATAGTTTTGGTATTTTTGCGTCTTTTAAGAACAATGTTATTTAAACACTATAAATGTAAAATAATAAAAACAGAAATTCACGCTGGAATTTCTGTAAATTTAAGATAAAAAACCACGCACTTAAATTTCTTTAAAATCTCACATAGTGAATAAATATTTTGTTATCAATCAAGTATCTCTTATAAGGGATAGCTGATAATTAAGTATTGGTTGCTCCTAAACGAAGTTTGACAGGTATATTTCCTGTGCGACTTGCAACTCGTAAATGAATACGTACAGGAGGCGTAGCTAAACGACGGTTTCGATTTGTTTGACAAATAAGAAGACTAACAAGAGAATGTGTGTTTGGCACCATTGGGGTATGCTTTAAATTGGCAAGTTTAGTTGCAGCATCGTGAAGAGAACGTAATGAGAGGAGAGACGATTGTTTTGACTGCTTTCCCTTTTCAAGAGACGGGGAAATAACATTATGTGTCATGGCACTGTCCTTAATACAGAATTCAAAAACTTTTAATAGATTACAGTATAGCAGTTAAAATTTGCTTTCTTTAGGGTAGAACAAGCATCGTGTGCAGCTTTTTTTGATTGAAATCCAACAAATCGAGCACGATAATAACGATTTCCGCTTTTTTCAAACAGTTGCATATGTGCAGATGTATGTTTTAGAGCTGAATAAGCTGTGTTTTTGGCTTTTAAAAGCAGAGAGTTTGCCTGTTCTTTACTGGGAAGAGAACCAATTTGAATAGCCCATCCACCAGTTGTAGATAAAGAAGCAGTAATGATTTTATCTATCTCCCCAGATGTAGTTTTTTGAGGATTAGGAGTTGGTATAATCACCTGATTTACGGCAGCTATAGCTGTGTTTAATTCATTAGGTTGTGCTGCAAGTGCTGTTAGAAGTGCAGAAACATCATCATCTAAATCAGTTAGATTTGTTTTAGCGACAGGTATAGGGGTGGCTGCTCCGGTAGGTAAATTATGAGACACTGCAGCTACTAAATATCCATTTGTTTTCTTACGACTTGCTCTTGGCAAATATCGGTTCAACAAGTTAGTCATGTGAATATCACGCTCTGTAGATGATTTTCCTCCCATTACTACGGCAACAATGGATCGTCCTTCAATATGCATTGACGTGGCTAAATTAGAACCTGACATTTGTGTATAGCCTGTTTTAATTCCATCAACACCTTTTATTGTTTTTACTAATTTATTATGGTTGTTAATTGTTTTGCCACGAAAAGAGAAACTTGTTGTTTTAAACAGTTTATACTGCTGGGGAAAATGTTTGCGCAAAGCTAATGCCAAAGTGGCCATATCTTTTGCTGTAGAATAATTGCGTGCATCTGGAAGACCTGAAGCATTTGCAAAACGAGTATTTGTCATACCAAGTTTACGGGCTTTCACTGTCATCATTCGAGCAAATTTTGGTTCACTGCCACCAAGATATTCACCTACAGCAGTAGCAACATCATTTGCTGATTTGGTAATAAGAGCTTTAGCAGCTTCTTCTACAGAAATTGTTTGACCTGCTTTAAAACCTATTTTTGTTGGTGGACGTGCAGCTGCGTAAGCTGAAACAGGAATGGGTGTGTTTGGCGTTACGCGACGTACTTCCATAGCTTCAAAGAGCATGTACAACGTCATCATTTTTGTTAAAGAGGCAGGATAACGTTTTAAAGTTGCATTGGCTTGAAATAAGGTCTTTCCTGTGTGTGCATCTATAACAATAGCCGCATATTTATCGGGGTAAGCTTCTTTAGGAGTAGCTTTCGCTGAAGAATAAGAAATAGCTAAAACAATAAAAGTAGTTACTATTCCTTTATAGAAAGGTGCAATTTTTCGCCAGTTAATATACACGTGTAATACCTTATTTATGCCAAATAATCGCATCAAGATCTTTCTTGTTGCAGTTAGTTTAACACAATTTAGATGAATGGTGTTACTAATTTATTTATAAAATCATTTTGTAAGTCTCTCCATTTGACTTAAATTTGATCATAAAAGAAAATTTATTCTTCATATACTCAAATGTTGCAATGGTTATGAGAGGATTTTAAATTAATAAAAAGTATACTACATGGAAAATCATAATGATATTAACTGAAAAACCCGCACTTCATACTATGCAAAATGAAAAGGGCAAGGGCTGGAGTGAAGATAAATATGATACTATTGTTATACCTCAAGTTAAGCCGAAATTTCAAAAGCCTAAATTATACCGTGTTCTTTTGCTGAATGATGATTACACACCTATGGATTTTGTTGTTTTTATTTTGGAGAGCTTTTTTAAAAAAAGTTTTGAGGAAGCAACTCGTATTATGTTAAATGTTCATCAAAATGGGGTAGGTGAATGCGGTATTTATACCTATGAAGTAGCTGAAATGAAAGTTGTGCAAGTTATGGAGTGTGCACGTCAAAATGAACATCCATTACAATGTGTAATGGAATAAAAGAGAGAGGGTTATGCCGTCTTTTACGCCCAGCCTTGAAGAAGTTTTGCATCGTGCATTAACAATTGCTACTCAAGCGCAGCATGAATACGCAACATTAGAGCACCTTTTACTTGCTTTGTTAGATGATGCTGATGCAAGCTCAGTAATCCACGCTTGTCAGGTAGATTTGGAAGAATTACGGGAACGTTTGACTAATTATATCCAATCGGAATTGGATGTACAAATTAAAACCGATAAGGATACAAAACCAACAGCATTTTTTCAGCGTGTTATTCAACGTGCAGTGATTCATGCTCAATCAGCAGGGAAAGATGAAGTATCAGGAGCAAATGTTCTTGTTGCAATTTTTTCTGAACGTGAAAGTCATGCGGCATATTTTCTTCAAGAAATGGGAATGACACGCTATGATGCTGTGCGTTTCATTTCACATGGTATTGTGCGTGATGATGGGTTATCCCTATTACTTGAAGATCTTGAAGAGCAGTTAGATCAACATGTTTTGGAAAACAATGACAAAGTGGCCAGTGCGCTTGCTACTTATTGTATTAATTTGAATTGTAAAGCGCGCAGTGGAAAAATTGATTTATTAATTGGTCGTGACGTGGAAATTTCACGAATGATGCAGGTTTTATGTCGAAGGTCAAAAAATAATCCACTGTTGGTTGGCGAACCTGGTGTTGGAAAAACGGCTATAGTTGAAGGGTTGGCTAAACGCATCGTTGATGAAAAGGTGCCCGAAGTTTTATTAAATGCAACAATATTTTCTCTTGATATGGGGGGGCTTGTTGCTGGCACACGCTATCGTGGTGATTTTGAAGAGCGATTAAAGCAGGTTGTTAAAGAATTAGAACAATATCCTGGCGCTATTTTATTTATTGATGAAATTCATACACTGATTGGGGCAGGAGCTACGTCTGGGGGGCATATGGATGCAGCAAATCTTTTAAAACCTGCATTATCTTCAGGTATGATTCGATGTATTGGTTCGACAACTTATAAGGAATATAGAAAAATTTTTGAACTTGATCGAGCTTTGACGCGTCGTTTTCAGAAAATTAATGTTAATGAACCATCTGTCGCTGATGCAATTAAGATTTTGCAAGGATTGAAGCCTTATTTTGAAAAATTTCACCAAATTAAATATACCGATGCAGCAATGATAGCATCAGTAGAATTATCCTCACGTTATATGGCTGACCGCCGATTACCCGATAAAGCAATTGATGTTATTGATGAAAGTGGTGCTGCGCAGATGCTTTTGCCAAAAAAACAAAGAAGAAAGAGTGTCGGTGTTAAAGAAATTGAATCTACAATTGCAGCTATGGCAAGGATTCCACCAAAAACAGTTTCTAATAATGATCGCAAAGTCCTTGAAAATCTTGAAAAAGAGCTCAAACATGTTGTTTATGGGCAAGATCAGGCGATTGGAATACTTGTATCGTCCATTAAGTTAGCACGAGCGGGATTACGTGAGTCAGAAAAGCCGATAGGAAGTTATTTATTTTCAGGACCAACAGGTGTTGGGAAAACTGAAGTTGCAAAACAACTGGCATTTTCTTTGGGAATTGAGTTGTTGCGTTTTGATATGTCAGAATATATGGAACGGCATACAGTAGCACGTTTGATAGGAGCTCCTCCAGGCTATGTGGGGTTTGATCAGGGTGGTCTTCTCACAGATGCTGTTGATCAGAATCCTCATGCGGTTGTGTTGTTAGATGAGATTGAAAAGGCTCATCCAGAATTGTTTAATATTTTATTGCAGGTGATGGATTATGGTAAATTAACAGACCATAATGGTAGAAAAATTGATTTCCGCAATATCATTTTAATTATGACAACCAATGCTGGCGCTTCGGATATGGCAAAGTCTGCTGTGGGATTTGGTAAGATACATCGTGATGGCGATGATATAGAAGCTATCAATAAATTATTTACACCAGAATTTCGTAATCGGTTAGATGCTATCGTTCCCTTTGCACCTTTATCTCGATTAGTAATTAATCAAATTGTGCAGAAATTTATTTTTCAACTTGAAGCACAATTAATTGATAGAGGAATCTCTTTTGAACTCAGTGAATCTGCAATGGTATGGCTTGCTCATAAAGGGTACGATGCTCAAATGGGAGCACGTCCGTTGAGTCGTGTTATACAAGAACATATTAAAAAGCCGTTAGCTGATGAAATTTTATTTGGGAAATTGCGCACCGGTGGCATAGTTCGCGTGTTTGTGCACAAATTAAACAATGGTAGAGAAAAACTAGAATTAGAAATTTTATCTCCTGACCCTTCTGTTGGCTCAAATGATAGCAAAGCTCACAAGAGCTTATTGAATTCTGCAAAATATATAAGAAAAAAGAGCTCTACAACTTAAAACCATTTTTAAAGAACTGATCGGATTTTTTGTGCATGTTCTTTGAGTATTTCTGTAGGCGTTATGACATTATTATGGGGTTTAAGTTCTACTCCTTCCATCCGTGGTATAATATGGAAATGAAGATGGTAAACGGTTTGTTGACTAGCTGCTTCATTAAATTGCATGACTGTTACACCATCCGCTTGAAAAGCTTTTTTAACAGCATTAGCAATTTTTTGAACAACTTTAATGACGGGAAACAATATTTCCGTATCTGCATCTAATAAATTTCTACAGCTTTTTCGGGGAATAACCAGTGTATGGCCTGGAGCTTGGGGCATGATGTCCATAAATGCAATAACATCATTATCTTCATAGACACGAACGGAAGGAATTTCGTTACGAATCAATTTAGCAAAAATATTGTTATCGTCATATACTTGTTTCATAAAGCATTTTCTTTCAGTATTTATCTAGAAATAGAATTCATTCACACTGTTTTTTAAAGACTAAAAAATGTAAACTCTTTGAGAATATAAACTCAAGGCAATTTATAATATTCTATTTTGTGCAAATGTTGAATTTATGAAAGAGTTAGATTTCTATAATAGCTTCTACTTCTACAGGAACGCCCATAGGTAGAGCACAGACCCCGACAGCAGAACGAGCATGTTTACCTGCATCACCAAGAATATTAACAAATAGATCGGAAGCTCCATTAGCAACAAGAGGTATATCGGTAAAATTAGGATCTGCTGCAACAAAGACGGTAATTTTTATTATGCGTTTTATTTTACTTAAATCACCAAGGGTTAATTTTATTTGTGCAAAGATATTAAGAGCACATACTTCTGCGGACTTTTTTGCTTGTTCAGCACTGACAGTTGCGCCAACTTTTCCAATTGCTACTGGTTTTCCACAAGACAGTGGTAGCTGGCCAGAAATGAAAAGTTGATTACCAATTTGTGATGTTGTTATGTAATTTGCAATGGGTTGTATTGCTTCAGGAATAACAATACCAAATTTTTTTAAACGACTTTCAATTGAGTTGGTCATATTTTAACTTCCATATTTTCTATGATATAGTGATATAATGTGTCTCATAAACTATTTTCTAGCTTAAAGAAATGTATTGAAGTGATTTAAGGGGAGGTTTTTCGTTTTTTATATGATTGTGTGCAGAATAAAAAATTGGAAGTCAAAAATAATCAAGCCATTATTTATGATAGGTTTATACAATATTCTCCTATGTTCCGCAGGAGCTGAAAAACCTATTTTTTTGGTACCTCATCGAGCTATTTACGATTTTCAACTTGAAAGTGTTTCTCATGAAATGTCAATCCTAGGAGTTTCTGGGCGGATGGTTTATGAACTTACAGGTTCAGCATGTCATGGTTATACTACAAGGTCTCGCTTTGTGAACCGTATTTATATGAAAGATGCACCGATACGTTTAACGGATCAACAAATAACGAGTTATGAAACAGCTAATAGTCATGAATTTCATTTTAATGTTCAAAATAAGATTGGAGAAGACGTTTCAGATAATGTCGAAGGGGTGGCTGAGCGCACTAAAGATGGAATTATAGTTAAATTAAAAAAGCCAAAAGAGGATATCTATAAACTTACAACAGCTGAATTTCCAATTATGCAATTGAAAACTATTATTCAGCAGGCAAAAGCAGCTCGTCATTTTTATCACACAGCTGTATTTGATGGAACAGATGGTGCAAATGAAGTGATAAAAGAAAGCATAGTTATTGGAGACAAAAAGAAGCTAACATCTGATTCTGAAACAAAAAAATTGGGAAAATTAAGTGAGGAAAGCCATTGGCCTGTTACAATTTCTTATTTTGATGATAAAAAAAATAAAGATGGTTTGCCTCTTTATCGTACCAACTTTCTTTTATATGAAAACGGTATTATGCGAGACTTACTCATCGATTATGGGGATTTTTCAATACGCGCAAAATTGAAAAATTTTGAACTACTCGATCTTGGAAAGAATTCTGATACTTGCAATCATTAAATAAATGATATGCAGAAAATGACTTGAAAAAAAATCAAATATTAGTATGATATTTTTATTCCACACGCGAAATTCGGGTGCTTATAGAAAAAAAACTATCAAGTGTCCACCGGTAGTAAGTCTTTTTACTTTTTTCGCGGAGGTTAAACCGGAAAGGATAAAATTGTGGCATTACCAGACTTTACTATGCGCCAGCTTTTAGAAGCAGGTGTACACTTTGGTCACCAGACACAGCGCTGGAATCCAAAAATGGCTCCCTATATTTATGGTCAGCGTAATAATATTCATATTATTGATCTTGCTCAGACAGTTCCTCTTTTGTATCAAGCGCTTAAGCTTGTTTCAGATACGGTTGCGCAGGGGGGGCGTGTTCTATTTGTTGGTACTAAACGACAGGCGTCTGATATTATTGCTGATGCAGCTAGTCGATCGGCTCAATATTACGTTAACGCGCGTTGGCTCGGCGGTATGTTGACAAATTGGAAAACAATTTCTAATTCAATACACCGTTTGCGTAAACTTGATAAAATTCTAACTGCTGAAGCGCAGGGCTTTACTAAAAAAGAACGGTTAAATCTTGAACGTGATCGTGAGAAATTGAATCGTGCACTAGGCGGTATTAAGGATATGGGGTCTGTTCCAGATCTTATGTTTATTATTGATACAAATAAGGAAAATATTGCCATTCAAGAAGCAAAGCGTTTGGGTGTTCCTGTAATTGCTATTGTTGATACAAATTGTGATCCTGATGGTATTGATTATCCAATTCCAGGTAATGATGACGCTTCGCGTGCGATTTCTCTTTACTGTGATCTTGTTGCACGTGCTGCTCTTGATGGTATTGCTCGTCAACAAGGTGCAATGAATATTGATGTAGGAGCTCAGGCTGATGTACCTGTGGAGCCTGCTTTGGAAGATGCGGTTTCGGTTGTGGAATCATGATTTAAAAACGCCTGTTGAGGCATTTATTTTCTAAAGGAAAGGTTATGAGCGTGCAGAGGGGTTTCGTCTATGCGCGCTTTTGCCATTATAGGATAAAGAGGCTAATATGAGCATTACTGCTTTACAAGTAAAAGAACTTCGCGAATTATCAGGGGCTGGTATGATGGATTGCAAAACAGCTCTGGCGGAAACTAATGGTGATATGGAAGCTGCGGTTGATTGGCTTCGTAAAAAGGGGATAGCCAAAGCGGATAAAAAAGCTGGGCGTACAGCGGCTGAAGGGTTAATTGGTGCAGTATCGAAGGGTTTAAGTGCTGTTTTGGTTGAAGTAAATTCTGAGACAGATTTTGTTGCGCGCAATGACGCTTTTCAGGAAATTGTGCGTAATGTAGCAGTTGCTGCTTTGGATACACAGGGTAGCGTTGAATCTGTGTCTGCATCTATTTATCCAGGCTCTGAAAAAACTATAGATGCAACAATTAAAGATGCAATTGGCACAATTGGTGAGAATATGGCGTTGCGTCGTTCAGCTAAATTGTCTGTTAAAAATGGTGTTGTTGCTACTTATATTCATAATAGTGTGGCTGATGGTCTTGGAAAACTTGGTGTTATCGTTGCTATTGAAACTTCTGGAGATAAAGATGCTGCTGTTGCTTTTGGTCGTCAGGTTGCGATGCATATTGCTGCAACCAATCCATTAGCGTTAACTGCAAAGGACGTTGATGCTAGTGCTGTTGAGCGTGAAAAAGCGATTTTTTCAGATCAAGCACGTCAATCTGGAAAGCCTGAAAATATTATCGAAAAAATGGTAGAAGGGCGTATGCGTAAATTTTACGAAGAGGTTGTTTTGCTTTCTCAAGCCTTTGTTATGAATCCTGATGTTACTGTTGAGGCTGCTTTGAAGGATGCTGAAAAAACAATTGGGGCACCAGCAACGATCACTGGTTTTATTCGTTTTGCATTAGGTGATGGTGTGGAAAAAGAAGAAACTGATTTTGCTGCGGAAGTTGCAGCTGCAGCAAAGAGCTAGTTGTTTTTGTAAAATTGTTGGGCAGAAGCCTAAAATTTATATCATTAATATGAAAAAATATACCTAATTTAAAGGGCATCACGTGACAAGGTGGTGCCCTTAGTGTATCGAAAGTAGAAAATAAATGTGCTCTTTAGGAGATCATAGATGACGTTAGCTCTTCGATATAAACGTATTCTATTAAAAGTGTCTGGTGAAGCACTTATGGGGGGGCAAAGTTTTGGAATTGATGTTTCAGTTGCAGATCGTATTGCTTCCGATATTGCTGAAGTGCGGGCAATGGGTGTGGAAGTCGCTATTGTTATAGGTGGTGGCAATATTTTTCGTGGGGTTGCTGTTGCTTCACGGGGTGGGGATCGTGTAACTGGCGATCATATGGGAATGCTTGCCACAGCTATTAATTCTTTAGCGTTACGAACATCATTAACGAAATTGGGGATTGAAGCGGTTGTACTGTCTGCGATTGCGATGCCGCAAATTTGTGAAAGTTTTTCGCAGCGTAAAGCAATAAGTTATATGAATCAGGGGAAAGTTGTTATTTTTGCTGGTGGTACAGGTAATCCATTTTTTACGACTGATTCTGCTGCTACTTTGCGTGCGGCAGAAATTGGAGCGGATGTCTTATTGAAAGGAACGCAAGTGGATGGCATTTATTCTGCTGATCCAAAGATAGATCCTACGGCTAAGCGTTTTGATCAATTAACACATGTTGAGATTTTAAAATGGGGATTATCTGTTATGGATACGACAGCGGTAACTTTAGCGCGTGAAAATAATGTGCCGATTATTGTTTTTTCTATTCATGAAAAAGGTGGTTTGATTAAGGTGTTGAATGGAACGGGTCGATTTACAATAGTGTCGGAATAAAATAATTTTCAGGGCGTAATTAAAGGAGACAGAAATATGAATGTTACATCGATGATGGATGATCTGAAGCGTCGCATGGATGGCGCAGTTTCAGCTTTTAAACACGAATTGAGTGGTTTGCGAACTGGGCGGGCTTCAGCCAGTTTATTAGAGCCATTAACAGTTGAGGCTTACGGTTCTACTGTACCTATACAACAGGTTGCCAATATTTCTGTTCCGGAGCCGCGTATGCTTTCAGTTTCTGTATGGGATAAAACAATGGTAGGGGCTGTTGAGCGCGCTATTCGCGATTCTGGCCTTGGTTTCAATCCCATTACAGATGGTATGAATTTGCGTATTCCTATACCTGAATTAAATGAAGAACGCCGTAAGGAACTCGTAAAAATTGCACATCAATATGCAGAACAAGCTCGTGTTGCCGCTCGTCATGTTCGTCGTGATGGTATGGATAATTTGAAAAAATTAGAAAAGGAAGGTGAAATTAGCCAAGATGAATCCCGTAATTTATCTGAAAAAGTTCAAAAACTTACAGATGAAACCATTACAGATATCGATAAGATTTTGAGTGTGAAAGAAGCAGATATTATGCAAGTTTAATTTATTTTGTTAAAAAATAATGTCATATCTGCATTATATCGTCATTGTTATGAATGGAAAAGAATTGATAGGCACGTATAACAATTAACTTTGATAACAAAACATCAAAAATAGACGTTCTTTATTTATTGTATTGTATTGTATGCTCTGCAAGAAGGATAGGTCTGAAATGGTTGATAGTTTTTGTATTTTTATATGAAAATTAAATAAGGCCATCTGTTACTAACTAAATTCTCGATAAAATTATTAAAAATTTTTATTAAGTGTGTCTTATTGATCTGCATAATAGGGAATGTTCGTACTTATATTATGGGTAATCGATTAAGTTTTTCATAAGGTGTTTTAGCAGTGCTTGTGAGTACAGAGTATATAGCGCAATATTAAATGTCTAAATCTTATCGTTACTTTTAAACGGGGAGTACAATAAAATAAGTTAAACACGCTGTTATCTCGTCCAGATTAGTTTCTGATGTTTTTTTGATCTCCTGAGTACATTACAGATGGTTTGGCAGAAAAAAGATCTGGATATGAAACAGATGTTGGGCCTTGATTTAATTATTTGCAAAAGTAGTGAATAACAATTTTCTAATTTTTCGTGTCAGGCAGTATGTTTCTGAATTGTATTTTTGTTTGATTTTGATGAACAAACTTTTAAGGCGACTGTAACTTAAGATTATTAGTTTAATGGGCACTACTTAATATGCTGAAATAATTTGTGATTAGTGTCGGTAAAACTTTAAAAAATATGAATATATACATATCGCATGGGTAGAAAATTTTCTCATGTTGATTTTTGTTTTATACCCTTTTTGAATTATGTGGAGATCGTTTTGTCTAATCTTGTTTCTCGTATTCTGACAGCTTTTGTTTTTGGCACTATTGCTTTGTGCTTGACATGGTTTGGAGGGGTTTTATTTTTTTTATTTGTGTGGGGAATTGGAGGCTTCATCCTTTATGAATGGGTTAATATTACTAAAGAAAAATGGAGCACTTTACAAAAAATATTAGCCGGGATTTTTTATCTGGTTTTTGGTTTGTTTTTAATTTTAAGTGCACCTGCTGTATTGATCTTTGGTGTTTTAATAGTTTTAGCAGCACTGTTAAGTATTGGATCTCTTGAGAATATTGGTTGGGTTTTTTGTGGTTTTTTGTATGCATCTGTTCCTGTGGTGGCTCTATCCTTTTTACGAGGTCATGAAGTATTAGGATTTTGGGTGGTTATTTTTTTATTTGTGGTCGTATGGGGAACAGATATTGTTGCGTATTTTGGAGGTCGTGCATTTCGTGGTCCCAAATTAGCGTCGCGGTTTTCGCCTAATAAAACATGGTCAGGAGCGGTTAGTGGTACACTTGCCGGAATTTTGGGTGGTATATTAGTTGCTTTTTGGGCCTTTGATAAAAGCCTAGTAAATTTTTTTATGCCATTACTTGCTTTAGTTTTGTCAATTATTTCACAAATAAGCGATTTAGGGCAATCATGGCTGAAAAGGCGATTTTCTGTTAAAGACTCTAGTTCTTTATTGCCTGGACATGGCGGATTTATGGATCGTATGGATGGTTTAGTTGGTGCCGCTTTTCTTCTATATATTATTGGTTCATTTATGTCTGGTATGAACACACCTTTTAACTTCTTTTATATGATTTAAATTGGGGGAGGGTATTTTGGAATTTTTTCATCATATATTTAGTGTAGGTGATTTGTTTTTAAGGGGGCTAGGTATTGTTTTCGTTATTATGGTTATCATTTTTGTACATGAAATGGGACATTATCTTATTGGGCGATGGTGCGGTATTAGGGTATCAGTTTTTTCGCTTGGGTTTGGGCCACAAATATTCAATTATACAGACAAACATGGTACACAGTGGCGTTTAGCACTTATTCTCTTGGGAGGATATGTGAAATTTGTAGGGGATAAAGATGGAACAAGTATGCTGTCATCACAATCGTTTCCCCAAGTGTGTGGTTCATTTGCGAGTGCTCATGCTTGGAAAAGAGCAGCAACTGTTTTTGCAGGTCCCTTATTTAATATTTTTTTTAGTATTGTTGTTTTAACATTTTTTTTCTTTTCTTATGGACGCGTCGCCATTGAACCTGTTGTTGGCTCATTGGTGGAAAATGCTCCTGCTATTCAAGCAGGTTTGGTATTAGGTGATCGTTTTGTTGAAATGGATGGCAGGCGAGTTGAAAGTTTTGAAGATTTAATAACTTATGTGACTTTTCATAGTGAAGATCCCATAGAGTTTAAACTAGAACGTATGGGGCAAGTGTTTAAGGCAGTTATTACACCAACAATGACTGAAAGGGATGATGGATTTGGCAATCGGGTTCGGGTAGGCATGATCGGTGTGGGAGCACCTGTTGATCCAGTTAATCCTATGCGTTTGGATCAAGCTTATAAGAAACATATTCACTATAATCTTTTAGAAGCAGTAAGAGAGGCGTCAAAACGCACAGCGTTTATCATTACTCAAACAGTTTTTTTTGTTAGTCGTTTAATGGAGGGGCAAGGAGATCGTTGTCAGTTAAGTGGCCCTTCTAAAACTGTTAAGATTGCTTGGCAGATTAGTGAGTCAGGATTTATCTCTCTTTTAAATTTTACAGCTTTTCTTTCAATTGGCATTGGTTTGATTAACCTTTTTCCAATTCCTCCGCTTGATGGTGGGCATTTATTATTTTATGTCATTGAGGCTGTTGCTGGAAGACGAGTGCCAATTAAAATTCAGGAAATCATTTTCTACATAGGTTTCTTTGTTGTGTTCATATTTATGATTTTTGCACTATTTAATGATTATTTTTGTTGGTTTGGTTATTAAATTATGGAAAATGCTTTATAAATTAGATAATGGTAAAAGAAATGGAGATTAAAAGCTGTTTACCATATCCATAGATTTACTATATCTGCAAAATATTATGGCGTTGTTTATGCTATAGTCAGTAAAAATAAGTGGATAGAACATGAGAGTCTCGTTGAATAAAAAGTTATTTTATACATATTTTTTGAGACGTCATGTTTAAAGAAAAAGATTAAGGTAAAAAAACTAATGACTACGAATTCGAAACTTCTTAACGCAGCATCTATGTTGGTGTTAGCTATGGTTGTAGTTGCTCCAACGGTAGCCGTTACGTCAATTTCGATGGTTGAAAAAGCACAGGCGTCTGTCGTTCATTCTATTGAGGTTCATGGTAATAAATTTGTGGATGCTCAAATAATTCGGGATAACATACAAATTGTAATTGGAAAAAGTTTAGCGAGTGACGATATTGATGCTGCAGTGAAACGTCTTTTTGCATTAGGTTTATTTTATGATATTAAAATAAACCAAGTGGGTAATAAGCTGATTGTTGCAGTTAAAGAATATGAAGTAGTTAATCAGGTATTGTTTCAAGGTAATAAAACACTCAAAGATCCTGATCTTAAACGTTTTATTTCTTTGAAACCAAATGAAACTTTTAGTTCTGCTAAGCTTTCAGCTGATATAAGGATAATTCGTGAGGCTTATAGCACTGTTGGTCGAAAGAATGTTGCAGTCACAGCTCAGACTATTGATTTAGGGAAAGGGCGTGTGAATGTAGTTTTCAACGTTGTTGAAGGTCAGAAGACGAAAATTGCCGATATTACATTTGAAGGAAATAATACATTTCCAACACGCCGTTTGCGCGATGTCATTTCAACAAGACCTTCAGGAATATTCTCATTATTGCTGAGAGGTGATGTTTATAATGAGGAGCGTTTAGCCGCAGATGAAGAGGCATTGCGTCGTTTTTATTATAATCGTGGTTATGCAGATTTTCGGATTGTTTCATCTAAAGTAGTTTTTGATGAAAAGAGTAATAGTTACAAAATTAATTTCATTCTTGATGAAGGGGAACGCTATAAAATTGGCGATGTTCAAGTTGAAAGTGATATTGAGGGGATTAATACCCAATTTATAAAAGAAGCACTTAAAACCCGTCCAGGTATTATTTATAACGCGGCGTATATTGAGAAATCTGTTGCAATTATTAATAATAAAGTTGCTGATTCTGGGTATGCGTTTGCTAAGGTTGATCCACGAGGAAATCGTGATTTTGCAAATCGTACAATTTCGATTGTCTATAATATTGAACAAGGTCCTCGGGTTTATGTTCAGCGGATTGAAATACGTGGTAATGAAAAAACTCGAGATTATGTTATTCGTCGTGAAATTGATTTAAATGAGGGGGATGCTTATAATCAAACGTTAGTACAACGAGCAAAACGTCGACTAGAAAATTTAGGTTTTTTCAAAGCGGTTAATATTTCGATGGTTCCAACTGATGAATCTGATCAGGTTGTATTGGTTGTAGATGTCGTAGAGGTTCCAACAGGAGATCTTTCTTTTTCAGGTGGTTATACAACAGGGGGTAATACTCCAGGTATGTCTCTTGAGGTTTCTGTTACCGAGCGCAACCTTGGTGGACGTGGTCAATATGTTCGATTGAGTTTAGGTGCTGGACAAGAGAAGTCTCGTAATTATAATCTGTCGTTTGTTGAGCCTCATTTCTTAGGTTATCGTTTGTCTGCTGGTGTTGATATTTTCCGTAGTACTTATCGTGCTGATAATGCATATGATGTACGACAAACAGGGGGATCGCTCCGGTTTGGTGTATCAATTTTTGAGCAATTATCTGCTAATGTAGGTTATTCTTATGTGCAAGAAGAATATGATTTTGGTAAAGGTTATGATTTAACTAATGATGATGTCGTAGCAGAATTATATGGCAAATATTCTGGTGCAATTGTTCAGGCTGCAAAGCATAGCCCTTGGAAGCGTTCGTCCATTGTTTATGGTTTAACTTATAGTTCTATTGATGATATGAATAATCCGCATGATGGTTTATACATTCGGGCTATGCAGGAATATGCAGGGCTAGGTGGAAATGCTCAATTCTTAAAAACAACTGGTAAAGCAATGATGTACAAGACACTTTCTGATGAGATGGATCTTGTCAGTCTGCTTTCTGTTGGTAGTGGTTATATTCATCCGATAGGTAAAGATGGTGTCCGTATCTTTGATATGTTTAAAAGTGATACTGATATGATCAGAGGGTTCAAATATAACGGAATTGGTCCTCGTCAGGTTTCTAATAGTGGTGAAGCATATTTCTTAGGTGGTAAAACATATATGAATGCAACTGCTGAATTACAGTTTCCTATACCTGTTGTACCTGAAAGTTTAGGCTTCCGTGGTGCTATATTTGCAGATGCTGCAACGCTCTATGGCCATAACTATAAACCTGTTCTTGAAAATGAAATGCCGGTTACAGATACAGGGAGTGCGTGGCGTACATCTGCGGGTGTTAGTTTGATGTGGGAATCCCCGTTTGGTCCTCTTCGTATTAATTATGCTTGGCCAATAACTCAGAAGAAAGGTGATCAAGTGCAGAAATTTGAGTTTGGTATTTCTACTAAGTTCTAATTTGAATTTTCTCTGGGAGGAGGGGAAATTTCATTAAGAAATAAATAGGCTAGGAAAGAGTGTTTGTAATGGCGGGTGCATTTTTTTTTACGCCCTCTCGGCGGTTGACAGTCGCTGATGTTGCAGAGCTGACGGGTGCAAAACTTCTTAATCTAGAGTTTTCTAATACAGTTATAAATACTCTTTCTTCTATTGAAAGTGCTGAGGAAGGTTCTCTTGTTTTTATAGAGAATCAAAAATTTTCTGATGCTTTATTAGGAAGTTCTGCAGTTGCTGTTTTTTGTAAAAATGATATCGCTCTTAAAATTCCTAAATCTATTGCAATTTTAGTGACGTCAACACCGCAACGTGATTTTGCTCAGATTGGACGTATTTTATTTCCTGATTCTGTTAAGCCAATACCTTGGCTTGGTAAAAAAGAAATTTCACCACATGCATATATTCATCCAAGCGCTAAACTTGAACACGATGTGTGTGTTGAAGCTGGGGCTGTTATTGGTAAAAATGTTGAAATTGGTTCGGGTACACTTGTTTCATCAACTGCTGTTATTGGAGAAAATTGCCGTATTGGACGTGAATGTTATATTGCTCCTAAGGTTACAGTTCAGTACTCTTTAATAGGTGATAGGGTTTATCTTTATCCTGGTGTTTGTGTTGGGCAGGATGGTTTTGGCTATGTTAATGGTGTTGCTGGAATTGGAAAAATTCCACATCTTGGTCGTGTGATCATTCAAGATGATGTAGAAATTGGTGCAAATACAACGATTGATCGCGGAACACTTGAAGATACAATTATTGGTGAGGGAAGCAAAGTCGATAATCTAGTACAAATTGCTCATAATGTAAAAATTGGTCGTTATTGCCTTATTGCTGCTCAATGTGGGATTGCTGGAAGTACATCTATAGGCGATATGTCTCGGCTTGGTGGAAGTGTTGGAGTTGCAGATCATATCGCGATAGGTGAATGTGTTCAAATTGCTGCTGGCAGTGGCGTCATGAATGATATTCCAGATGGTGAAAAATGGGGTGGTATTCCAGCACGACCATTTAAACAGTGGTTTCGTGAAGTGGCGGCACTGCGTAGTATTGGTAAAGTCAAAAGGGAGAAACGTTGATATGATCAACACAGGAGAGATCAAAAGTCTAGAAACTGTGGATATTGATAAATTACTGTCAATATTACCGCATCGTTATCCGTTTTTATTGATTGATCGTATCATTGAAATTGATGGCGATCAAAAAGCTATTGGTATTAAAAATGTGACAATTAATGAACCCTATTTTATGGGGCATTTTCCTGAAAAACCAGTTATGCCTGGTGTTTTAATTTTAGAAGCTATGGCGCAAACAGCAGGAGCTATTTCACTTTTAAAATTAGATGAAAAAAAAACAGGCTTAGTTTACCTTATGACTGTTGATAATGCAAAATTTCGTAAACCAGTTGTACCTGGTGATCAATTAAAGCTTCATGTTCAACTGTTAAAAAAGCGATCCGGTGTTAGACGTTTTTCATGTGTTGCAGAAGTAGATGGTATTCGCGTTTCTGAAGCAGAAGTTTCTGCAATGATTGTCGAATCAGAGCAAACAATGAAATAGGGGTTTAAAAATGTCTGGTACAAAAATTCATCCGACTGCCTTTGTAGAGGAGGGAGCACAGCTTGGTGAGCATGTGTCAATTGGACCATTTTGTCATATTGGTCCCAAAGCTGTTATTGGCGATGGATGCAATTTGATGAGTCACGTTGTAATAATGGGAAAGACAACGTTGGGTGCTAATAGTAAAGTGTTTCCACATGCAATTTTAGGTGGAGATCCACAAAATAATAAACATAAAGGTGGTGATACAACGCTTTCTATTGGTAGAAATTGCACAATTCGTGAAGGTGTAACAATGCATAGGGGGTCTGATTCAAGTATAGGTACCACGATTGTTGGTAATGATTGTCAATTTTTTGCTTATGCACACGTTGCACATGATTGCCATGTAGGAAATTGTGTAACATTTGCAAATAATGCGATGATCGGTGGTCACGTTACAGTTGGCGATTATGTTATTATCGGTGGTGGTTCTGGTGTTCATCAGTTTGTTCGTATTGGGCATCATGCATTTGTTGGCGGTGTATCTGCATTGGTTGGTGATCTAATTCCCTATGGGATGGCTGTTGGTGTACAGGCAAAATTTGCGGGATTAAATATTGTCGGTATGAAACGCGCCGGTTTTAAACGTAAAGAAATTCATACATTACGTCATGCAGTTAATATGCTTTTTGATCATTATAAACCACTTAAAGAACGCGTGAATGATGTTTTTTCTTCTTATTCTACATTTCAATCTGTAATTGATATAGTTAATTTTATTCAAGAAGGAGGAAAACGCTTTTATTGTACACCTCGATTTGAAAGTGATACAATGAGCTCAAATAAGAGTTAAAAATGTCTTTTTCCGGTACCAGCAGTTTTCTTTCTGGCAGAGTTGCCATCATAGCGGGGAATGGTATTTTACCCGTTACTGTTGCTCGGGCACTTGAAGAAACAGGACAAAAGCCTTTTCTTGTACTTTTGCGTGGTGAAGCAGATGCTGCATTATATAATTATGAACATTGCGAGCTATCGATTGGAGAGTTAGCGCGGTTGTTTAAGACTTTAAAAAAAGCTGCGATTTGCAATGTTATTTTGGCAGGTGGTGTAAAAAAGCGGCCGAATCTTTTACAATTACGACCTGATTGGACAACTTTATTGGCTTTACCTAAGTTGTTTAAGGCATTAGGGAGTGGGGATGATTCATTATTGAAAGCTTGTATACACGTTATTGAAGCGCATGGCTTTCAAGTTATTGGTGCTCATGAAGTGCTACCAGATCTATTAGCTCCGATAGAATTTAATTTAACATCGCGTCGCGCTACTCAAAAGGAAAATGTGGATATTCAATTAGCGGCTAAGGCAACAAAACTTTTAGGTCAATTAGATGTTGGACAAGCAGCTGTAGCTATTAATGGCCGAATTGTTGCATTAGAGGGTGCAGAAGGAACCGATGGTATGTTGCGGCGGGTCCATGAAATGCGAGAAAAAAAGCAAATTCCGTTAAAAGGTGGTGTTCTTGTCAAGTCGGCAAAGCCACAACAAGATCATCGGGTTGATTTGCCATCAATTGGGCCTACAACAGTAATTAATGTTGCAAAAAGTGGATTAGCTGGCATTGCAGTAGAGGTAAATAGAAGTTTGATATTGTCTTTAAGAGAAACAATAGAGGAAGCTAACAAGCATTCGTTGTTTATAGAAACATTTGAAAAGTTTGATGATGAATGATCGTTCTTTTAAAATTGCTATTATTGCAGGCGAAGAATCTGGTGATTTACTCGGAGCAGATTTGATTTCTTCTTTATCTTATAAGACAGGGCGTGATATTCATTTAATTGGTGTTGGGGGCAGGCATTTAAAAGCACTAGGCTTAAAAAGTGTTTTTAATTCTGATGATCTCGCTTTAATAGGTTTGGGGGCGGTATTAAAAAAAATGCCATTATTATTGGCACATATTCATAATTTATCCAAATTTATTGCACGGGAAAAACCTGATTGTTTAATTATTATTGATAGCCCTGATTTTACCCATCGTGTTGCAAAAAAGGTGCGCATTTTAGCGCCTTCTATTCCTATTATTAAATATGTTGCACCAACTGTTTGGGCATGGCGACCGGAACGTGCAAAAGCTATACGCAAATTTGTTGATCATATTTTAGCTGTTTTTCCTTTTGAAAAAAATATTATGAGGGATTTAGAAGGGCCACCTACTACCTATGTTGGGCATCGTCTTTTAACTTACCCACCGCTCTTGACTGTTCAATCAGAAAAAAAACGTTTGCCTTTTAAACAGGCATCACTACCTACAATGATTGTTTTGCCGGGATCACGCAGTTCGGAAATTCGTTGTTTAATGCCTATTTTTGGAAGAACAGTGGAGATTATTAAACAACGCATCCCTAATTTAAAGATTGTTGTATTGACTTTACCACGTTTGATGGATGAAGTTCGTTTTTTAACGCAAGCTTGGAAAAACGAAGTTGAGATTGTTGCTGGTGAAGATGCGAAATGGCGTGCTTTTATGGATGCTAATGTTGCTCTTGCAGCACTTGGGACGGTATCCCTTGAATTAGCTTTAGCAAGAATTCCAATGGTACTTTGTTATAAACTTGATTATTTGTCTAAATTATTCATTTTTCCAAAGATAACATTATGGAGCGCTGCTCTTCCAAATATTATTGCTGATAAACCTGTTGTTCCAGAATATTTCAATGAATTTTTGCGACCTGGTATGTTAGCAAGACAGATAGAGCAACTTTTGTATAATCGTTTATTACGACAAGCGCAGTTAGATGCTTTTGATATGATAGAAGAAAAAATGAAAACCGAGTTGCCATCAGGAGTTATCGCAGCTCAAGTGATCACAAACTTTCTCAAGAAAAAATCGGGGCATTTAGAAGTGTAGATAAAATAGTGCTAATAATTAATGTTTAATTTTAGCAAGAAATTCACGAGCACGTTGGCTTTTAGGGTTAGTAAAAAATATATTAGATGCTGTATCTTCAATAATTTTCCCGTTTTCTAAAAAAAGTATTCTTTCTGAAACTTCACGGGCAAAATTCATTTCATGAGTAACACAGAGCATCGTTATCCCTGTATTTGCTAGTTGAGCCATAACCTCTAAAACTTCTCCCACACTTTCTGGATCAAGCGCTGATGTTGGCTCATCGAAGAGCATCACTTTAGGTTCCATACAAAGTGCACGAGCAATAGCAACGCGTTGCTGTTGTCCGCCAGATAGTTGTAAAGGATATTTGTCACAATGTTTTTCAATACCAACGTGTGTAAGGTAACGAATTGCTCGTTCTTTTGCTTGTTTTTTAGAAAGCCCTTGAACTGTCATAGGTGCTAAAATACAATTTTGTATAACAGTCATATGAGGAAACAAGTTAAAGTTCTGAAAGACCATTCCTATTGTACGTAGGACAGCTTTTTGTTGTTGTATGGGAGCAGTATGAATATCAACATCATGAATGCGAATTGAGCCTTCTTGTGCTTTTTCCAATTGATTAATACAACGGATTAAAGTTGATTTTCCTGATCCAGAAGGGCCACAAATAACAATACGTTCACCAGTTTCTACATGCAGATTGATATCATGTAATACCTGAAAGGTTCCATACCATTTATTTAAATGTTGAATAGAAATAATTGGATCTTTAGCGGTATTTACAGGTTTATTCTTTTTATTTTCCAGATTCATTTTATTGGGTTCTCTTATTGATGCATTACTCAATTCATTTAGCATCTTAGGTTAGGTGAAAAATTTTGTGCCATGTTTCATTTAACGTAAATGTCGGGTTAGACGGCGTTCGATAAGAACGATAAAACCATGAATAAGCTCAACGATAAAAAGATAAATAATAGCAACCCAAACATAAACTTGGAAATCAAATGTGCGTGCATAAATTAGTTTAGCAATACCCATTAGATCATAAATAGTTACTAATGAAGCTATAGCGCTGGATTTAATTATTAAAATAAACTCATTTCCTAAGGGGCGTAATGCTAGAATCATTGCTTGAGGAATGAGAATTCTAAAAAATGTTGTAAAATTACTCAGCCCTAAAGCTTTTGATGCTTCATGTTGCCCAGTTGCTACAGATTGAAAACTTCCTATAAAGATTTTAGCCTGATATGCAGCTGAATTGAGCGCAAAAATGAAAAGACAACAATACCATGCGCTTTGAAAAAACCACCATAAACCGATTTTTTGCCAAAAGTCGCTCATCGATCCAAGGCCATAATAAAAAAGGAATAATTGCGCCAATAAAGGAGAACCACGGAAAAAATAGGTATAAGCACGTGATAAATACTGTAAGGGCTTATTGCTTGATAGATGTGCAAGCGTAATAAGTATCCCAAGAAAAAAGCCAATAAAGCAAGAAATAAAAGTTAGCTCAAGAGTAATAATAAGGCCATCAATGAATCTTGGGCCGTAATGGCTTAGGAATTCAGTATTTAAAGGAAAATGGAGCCACTCAGGAAACATCAGATTAGACCTTTTGATAGGCTGTTTGAGTGTATGTTTCTAAATAACGTAGGATTGTAGAAGAAACTGCTGAAAATAATAAATAGAGTAAACACGCTACAAAATAAAAAAACATGGGTTTATTGGTTGCAGCAACTGCTAAATTAGTTTGTCGCATTAGATCGACCAGTGAGATAGTTGAAACAAGAGATGTATCTTTGAGCAAAGTAAGCCAAGTGTTGGAAAGCCCTGGTAAGGCATTGCGAGTGAGCTGAGGAAAAACAATCCGAAAAAATGTAGTAAAACACGAAAAACCTAAAGCTTTAGCTGCTTCATATTGACCTTTATCAAAAATTTTGAATGCTCCAAGCCAAACTTCACAAGAAAAAGCTGCAAAAACCATACTCAGTGCAAGAACACCAGCGGTAAAAGCGTTAATGCTAAATGTTGTTTCAATATAAAAATAGTTAAATATAGCTTGGATCAGATTTTGTAAACCGTGGTAAACAAGAAATAAGGTTAAAAGTTCTGGTAATCCACGAAATACTGATGAAAATAGAGTAGCTATAACTTTAAATATCTTGATATTAGATTGAATCATCACTGCATTTAGGAGACCTAAAGGAAGTCCTAAAAGTACACTACATAAAGCTAATGACAGTGTTATTCCTGCACTAGAAAGTATAACCACACCCCACCCCCCATTGCTAAGTGATAGCAATGCCAAATTTTCGATCATTTCTGTGCTCCTAATAAAGGTATGGATAATTATTTTCTGGAAGTATAAATAGTGGATTCAATGTCCATTTTTTAATAAATATCAACCTCAAAATATTTTTTTCTAATTTTATCATATGTTCCATCCATACGGATTTCCTTTATAGCTTCATTAAACTTGTTTTTAAGGTCATCATTGTTTTGACGTATGCCAATAGCAATGGGCAGTTGTGTTTCTTCAATGCTTCCCAAAAGTCGGCAACATTCTTTCCCTTCATTTTCAAGCCAGCTTAATATTTGTAGTTTATCAAGAATAACAACATCAAGGCGATGACTTAAAAGGTCACGATTTACTTCTATTGCTGTAGGATAGAGTTTAATATTCACTCCTTTAGAGGCATAATTATCTTCTGCATACATAGATTGTGTCGTATTTGATTGTACACCAAGATTTTTGCCTTTAAATGCTTCCGCTGAAATTTCTTTAATCTGTGAATCTTTAGGAATAATTACAGCTAATGCTGTTCTATAGTAAGCATCTGTGAAGTCAATTTTTTGTAATCGCTCTTGTGTAGGAGCGAGGGATGCAATGATAGCATCATATTTTTTTGCAAGAAGACCGGGGATGATTCCATCAAAATCTTGAAGAATGATTGAGCATTCAACATTCATTTTTTCGCAAAGTGCATAAGATATATCAATATCAAACCCCTGAAGTTTATTATTTGAATCAATATAACTAAAAGGGGGATAAGAACCTTCAGTTGCAATTTTCAATGTTTTAGCATTCACCAATTGGGTAAATAGCGTTACACTTACCATAAGAATTATTGATAATAATTTCATTATGTTCTCCTGTTGAATGCATAGCAAGATGTCAAATCATCACATATTTTTATAATCTGTAAACTCTATTGAGAGCAATGCAAAAATTTATTGGTATTTGCTTTGTTACGAGTATAAAATATTTATCATGAGAGTTTTTATTTTCTCTGTTAAATATCAGTGTGTTAAAATACATATTATAATAAATCTACAGTGGTATAAATTGTTGATCTGAAATAGTTAAAATCTGTTATTTTATGACGTAGAGCGAGTATGATTTCAACAATGGTATTATACTTTTGCAAAAAGATTTTTAATTAAAGTTCGGTAGCTATTTCGGCCTTAATGTTGTTTGAGCAATTATAAAATCTTTAATATTCAAAAATAAAGCCTCAGTAAATTGAGGCTTTATTGGTTAGTTTTTTATTGTTTAAGTTTATCTCTCATTTAAAGAAACATATTTACGTGCAGCACGACCTGTATAAAGTTGGCGCGGGCGTCCAATTTTTTGCGCTGGATCTTCAATCATTTCTTTCCATTGTGCAACCCAACCAACACTACGTGCCAATGCAAAAAGAACAGTAAACATTTCAGTAGGAAAGCCTAGAGCTTTTAATGTAATTCCAGAATAGAAATCAACATTAGGATAAAGCTTTTTTTCAATAAAGTATTCATCACTTAAGGCAATTTTTTCAAGCTCCATAGCAATGTCAAGAAGTGGATCATCTTTAATATTTAGTTCTTTTAAAACTTCATGGCAGGTTTTTTGCATAAGTTTTGCACGTGGATCGTAATTTTTATAAACTCTGTGGCCAAAACCCATAAGACGGAAAGGATCATTTTTATCTTTTGCACGTGCGATAAATTCAGGAATTTTTTCAATAGAACCTATTTCTTGCAGCATTTTTAAGCATGCTTCATTAGCACCACCATGGGCTGGCCCCCAAAGGCACGCAACACCTGCTGCAATACACGCAAACGGGTTTGCTCCTGATGAACCTGCCAGACGTACGGTTGATGTGGATGCGTTTTGTTCATGATCTGCATGCAAAGTGAAGATTCGGTCCATAGCTCGCGCAAGAACTGGATTAACTTTGTATTCTTCACAAGGAACAGAAAAGCACATGTGAAGGAAATTTGCAGCATAACCAAGGTCGTTACGTGGATAAACAAAAGGTTGTCCAATGCTGTATTTATAAGCCATAGCAGCAAGAGTTGGAACTTTTGCAATAAGACGAATAGAAGCGATCATTCTTTGTTTTGCATCTGTAATATCAATGGAGTCATGATAAAAAGCAGACATGGCTCCAAGACAAGCAACCATAACTGCCATAGGGTGAGAATCACGACGGAATCCATGGAAAAAACGTGAAAATTGTTCGTGCACCATTGTATGGTGCATAATCCGGCGATCAAAATCATCTTTTTCTTGTTTAGTTGGCAATTCACCGTAAAGTAAAAGATAACATACTTCGAGGAAGTCTCCATTTTCAGCTAATTGGTCGATAGAGTAACCGTGGTAAAGTAATACTCCTTCATCGCCATCAATATAAGTAATTTTTGATTCACAAGAAGCGGTTGAGGTAAACCCAGGATCATAAGTAAAACTATCAGTTTCTTTATAAAGAGAAGTAATTTCAATTACATCAGGCCCAATGGTTCCTTTATGCACTGGCAGTTCTATTTTTTTATCATTTACGATAATATATGCTTTATTCTCAGACATTAAATATTCCTTTCAGATCCTTCATCTCTGAAGTTGAGACGCCGCTTTGTCGGATAAGGAGGTATATAGTTAAAGATTTTCCTACTTATATTAAGAATAGATTTACTCTAAAAGTTAGTTTATGCAATCTAAAAATATTTTTATTTTCAGTTTTATAAATATGTATTTCAATTTTTAAAGTTAAAAAATAATTTCATTTTGCATTAAGGCATTTGTACTTTCGATCTTTATTGTGTCCACTATGTTTGTATTCATATGAATTAACATTCAGATAAAATAATTTGGTCATTAATACGATTGAGAGATTCGTCTCGTCCCAATAGAATAAGAACATCAAAAACCCCAGGGGATGATGCACATCCTGTAAGAGCTGCTCGCAAAGGTTGGGCAACATCTCCAAATTTGAGCTGTTGTGTTTGTGCATAGTTTCGAAGAGTTTCGTCCAGCGTTTCTGAATTCCAATGGGAGCAAGTTTTTAAGGCAAAATAGACTCCTTTTAAAATGGTTCGACCATTTTCATTTAAAAGTATTTTGGCTTTTTCATCGAGAGGTAATGGTCGTTGTGTAAAGATAAAGGAGGCACCATTGATAAGCTCAAGCAGTGTTTTCGAACGTTTTTTTAAATTTGGTATTGCAGTTAGAAATTGGACACGTTTGTGTTCATCAAGTTTTTTCATGATTTCTAAACCGCCTTCAATTTCTGGCAAAATACTAAGAGTTGCATCAAAAAGGCTTTGATCGTTGCTCATACGAATGTAATGTCCATTAATGGCATCTAGTTTTTTGAAATCAAAACGAGCAGCACCTTTGTTAATATCATTAATATCAAACCAAGAAATCATATCTTCTGTAGAGATAAGTTCATCATTGCCATGGCTCCAGCCTAAACGAACAAGATAATTACGTAAAGCATCAGGAAGATATCCCATTGCTCGATAGGCCTCGACACCTAATGCACCATGTCTCTTTGATAATTTTGCACCATTTTCACCATGAATAAGTGGAATATGCGCCATAATGGGGATATCCCATCCCATTGCATTGTAGATAATTGTTTGACGGGCTGCATTGGTGAGATGATCGTCCCCCCGAATAATATGTGTTATTTCCATATCATGATCATCAACAACAACGGCATGCATGTAGGTTGGGGTGCCATCAGAACGTAAAATGATAAAGTCATCCAGATCTTTGTTAGGGAAACGAATATCCCCCTGAACGCGATCGTGTAAAATTGTTTCACCATCTTGTGGTGCTTTAATGCGAATAACAGGCTTAATCCCTTTGGGAGCTTCAGATGCATCACGGTTGCGCCAACGCCCATCATAACGTGGTGGTCGGCCTTCTGCACGAGCAATTTCACGCATTTCAGCTAATTCTTCAGGTGAAGCATAGCAATAATAAGCTTTGCCATCTTTAACTAATTGTTCAGCAATTTGACGATGGCGTTCTGCTCGTTCAAATTGTGAGATAGGAACTCCATCATAATTGAGTCCCATCCAGTGCAAACCATCTATAATAGCTTTAACTGCTGCTTCTGTTGAGCGTTCTCGATCTGTATCTTCAATACGTAGAAGCATTTTGCCACCGTTATGTTTTGCATAAAGCCAGTTAAACAGAGCAGTGCGGGCGCTACCAATATGAAGAAAACCTGTGGGTGAGGGGGCAAAACGGGTGATAACAGGCACGGATATATCCTTTGATTAAGATGTTATTTCTGGGACTTTACTAAAAGATTATGTTAGCATAGCCAATAGGGTGTGCAATAGCCGCATTGCGAGTAAAGTGGGGATTTGCGGATGTTAGGTCCAAATAAAGTTAATGATAGTCTATCAAGGAGAAGCTTCTCGAAAGAGAAAAGTTTGGATCTAATACAACAGGATGATCTTTCTATTCGTAATAGTGCAGATAATATCATTTGTACTAGGCAAAGCATTTATTTACTCACATTTTTAAAAGAAAATATAATTATCTTCTGGAAATGGTTGACAGACTGCATACAAAAGGAAATTTCTTTTGGACTGCCTTTCTTACTAATTTTAATATTTTTTTCCACAGGTGTTATTTTTTATTTCAATTTGGATAGAGAACCAAGTTGGAAGCTATTTATTATATTGATTAGTACATTTCTTGGAGTGTTGTATATTTTACGCCGTTATCGAGAAATGTGGCTCATAACTGGTTTTTTATTTTGTATTATATTGGGTGCTTTAGCAGCAAAGATAGAAACCTGGCGTATGTCTACAACAATGTTGGACAGCGATGTTTCCACTACATTAACAGGGAGAATTGTTTCTATAGAACCAATAGAAAAAGGAGGATTCCGCTTAAATGTAGATGTCTTAAACACAGAAAAACCAATATTACGTCATGCACCTGATCGTGTTCGTTTAATAGCAAAACATTTGCCAGATGGATTAGCTTCCGGTGATGGATTATATGGGAAAGTAAGGCTTCGTGCTTTATCTGGGCCTGTTCGTCCAGGAAGTTATGATTTTAGTTTCCATAATTATTTTAAAAGAATTGGTGCTCATGGAATTTATCTTGGAAAACCAATTAAGATATCAGTTACACACCCCGATACAATATTAGATAGAGTTTTACAAAAAATTGAAAATTTACGAATAGTAATGACTCAAAAAATCAATACAGCAATTGGCGGAGAGGAAGGACAAATTGCTGCTGCTTTGATAACTGGGCAAAGGGGTGGTATTTCAAAGGAAACTAATAAAGCATTGCGTGTAGCTGGGTTAGCTCATATTTTGTCAATATCAGGTTTGCATATGGCTCTACTTAGCGGTATGGTTCTTATCGTTATTCGTAGTTTTTTAGCGCTTTTTCCTAATTTTTCATCTTATTATTCAGCTAAGAAATTTGCTGCTGTCGTTGCATTAATAATAACAGCTTTTTATTTGGTGTTATCTGGCATGAATATAGCGGCGCAAAGAAGCTTTGTGATGGTTTCTGTTCTGTTGATTGCTGTATTGTGTAATCGTTCTGCTGTGACAATGCGCAATTTCGCTATTGCTGGTTTGGTAACTGTAGCTACTATTCCACATGCGATATTAAGTCCCAGTTTTCAAATGTCATTTTCTGCAACCGCAGCTTTGATTGCCGTTTTTGGTTGGTGGAGTGAAAGGCGATCTTCTTATACAGGAAGAACGACACCTTCTTATGTTGGAGGTGGAGTACTTCGTCTTGTTTTTGCACCACTTATTTCAATCTGCGTATCTTCACTTGTGGCAGGCTCTGCTAGTGGAATTTACGCTGCTTACCATTTTGCAAATGTAGCACCACTTGGCATGATCAGTAATATTTTAGCATTACCTATTGTCTTCATTTTTGTTATGCCATTTGGGTTAATAGCAGCATTTGCAATGCTTGTGGGGCTTGAATGGTTGCCACTACAGATTATGGGTTTTGGTATCTCTCTTGTAACGAAAATTGCTTATGCTGTAACAGCTATTTCTCCTGCTTTTCATCCTGGATTTATGCCATTATCTGCATTGGTTTTATTAAGCTTAGGCTTAGTTGGTCTTACCTTTTTCAAAACACCTATCAGATTCTTTTTTAGTATTTTTATTTTTATAGGTATTTTTGTTTGTATGGTGTCTTCACCCGTGCAACTAATCATAGCAAATAATATGAGCCTTGTGGGGATCATAAATGAAAGAAAATTATATATTGATCGTTATTATGCCTCTAAGTTTACACTATCTATATGGGAAAATTCATTCCACGCGCAAAATGCTATAAAACCAACAGAAAGTGGTCCATCACTCAACGGACAATTTATTTGTAATGATAATATTTGTACAGCTTTTTTAGAAAACAAATTAAAAGTTGCTGTTTTACATGGGAAAACAGATCAGTGTATAACCGCAGATATCGTAATTGAAGCATCTACAATAAAAAACCAAATATGCGATAAGATTACACCTATAACATTTACACTTCAACAATTACTATCACGAGGAAGTGTTATAATGACTAAAAGCGGAAATATTATTTGGTCTTCTAATGGGTTTCATAGACCTTGGAACATACATAGACAAAATTCTCAAAGGTCACGGAACGATCGTATCAAAAAAATATAACTCTATTTTAGAAACTCTAAAATAAAGTTATATTTCAAAAACATTCTAACGTAACAGCTAGTTTTATGAAAATACATTAAAGGCAATTTTATTCTAATTCAGAAAAGCTCACACTAAGCTGACTGTATCTTTCTTCTCCAATAGTGTTAAGAAGTTGAATCTGAGTTTCAAGAAAATCAATATGATTCTCTTCATCTTCAAGCAATTCATCGAATAACTTCTTTGAAACATGGTCAGAGAGCTTAGAACAAATCTCGCGCGACTTAAGGTAGGATTCTCGAGCATCATACTCACTTTTAAGATCATATTCTAAAACTTCTCTAAGGTTTTTTCCAATACGCAATGGCGCAGGGAATTCGAGGTTAGGGTGCCCTTCAAGAAAAGTTACACGCTTAACAATTCTATCTACATGTTTCATTTCTTCTGTAGCTTCTTTACGTTCTATTTCAGCTAACCTTGTATAACCCCAACTTTCTGTCAGGCAAGAATGCAATTGATATTGATTAACGGCACTAATCTCAAGAGCAAGGGCTTCATTGAGCTGCTTGATAATTTCTGGATGACCTTTCATGGTATTTAATTTCCCTATGTTGATTTCTTTAATGGGTGGACACAACTAAAATAAGAGGATAATGCATTATTCTGCCTAATTATTTTACGAGAATAATTTTCTATTACCTTAATAATAATTTCTACAATATTAGAAAATAACCTCAACATTTCTTACATCACTTCATTAAATTATATAATTTTTTATGAGCTGTAATCAATGACCAACATTCTTTTTTAAAAAGAGAAGGGATGATTTTTCATTATCTAACTACTTAATCACTGATAGTTTTGCAGGAATGTATGATCACTATAAATTTTAATAATGAAGATTGATGCTAAAATTGTTTACTAAATGAAGAAAATATAAACAAACTTCAAAGGAGCTGTAGTTAATCATTGTATTCTATAGAGTGATATGTTTTGTTATAATAAACTGATATTTTAAACAGAAAATGGCAAATAAGTCTGTGAGTAAGTCCTGTGAGAATTGGGAAAACAGAGCGCTTTTTTGTTATTAATTCGTAATGAATAAAGATAATCGGTAACAGGAAAAGTGATTCAATGGATGCTCAAAAATTAAAAAAAATGGCGGCTACTAAAGCACTTGAGTTTGTTCAAAATGATATGCGACTTGGTATAGGCGCTGGTTCTACAGTTAATGAATTTATTCGTCTACTTGGTGAACGTGTTGCAAATGGTCTGCGTGTGATTGGTGTTGCTGCCTCTCATTATTCTGAACAATTATGCCTTAAATACGGAGTGCCAGTCACGACTTTAGAACAAATATCTGAACTTGACCTTGATATTGATGGAGCTGATGAAATTGGTCCTAATATGACCTTGATTAAAGGAGGGGGGGGAGCATTATTGCGTGAAAAAATTGTAGCAGCAGCATCTCGTACAATGCTTGTTATTGCAGATGAAACAAAAGTGGTAAAAACGCTTGGTTCTTTTGCTCTGCCAATTGAAGTTAATCAATTTGGTATGAGCGTTACACGCAAAGCAATTGAAAAAGCAGCTGATGATCTAGGGCTTTCGGGGGAAATTAGGTTACGGATGAATGGCAATGTTCCTTTTAAGACAGATGAAGGCCACTTTATTCTTGATGCATTTTGGGGGTGCATTATGCAGCCCAAAATATTATCAGATGCATTATTTGAAATTCCTGGTGTTGTTGAGCACGGTCTTTTTTTGGGGTTGGCTTCACGTTCAATTATAGCGATGGCAGATGGTACAATAAAAATTTTAGAACCATGTGATTTTTGAATGAGATAAGTTATATTTGATGTATTGGTTATAATAAAAGGCTGTTAAAATTTTGAATAGAAATAATATAATTATGGAGTAATAATTGAATGAGAACTATATTTTCTCTCCAACGCTTTGTAGTATTTCTTGGTGTAGTTGCTGTTTTTATTGTGAATATCGGAATGGTTTATGCACAAGATGTGAAAGCCCAACATTTAGATTCAGCAAGAAAGATGATCAAAGCCATTCAAGCAACCGATCAATTTGATAGTTTTTTGCCAAGTGCTGCATATAACCTTAAAAATGAACTAATAAGTGGTGATCCAAATTTAGCAACAACTATTTCTGAAATTGTTGATAAGCAAGCACTTATTTTGGCTAAACGACGTGCTGATTTGGAAGAAGAAATTGCTCATGTATATGTAAAACATTTTAGTCAGGAAGAACTAGATACAATTGCAGCATTTTATAATTCTGCTGCTGGTAAAAAGTTTTTAACAGAAGTTCCAAATGTTGCGCGTGACACTTATTCTGTCTTTGATAAGTGGCGTTCTACTGTCATGCAAGATCTTGTACAAAATGTAGAAAAAGAAATGGTTGAAATACTCGGTTTGAATAAACCCATTACTTCAGAGCCTGATTCTTCAACGGATTCAAAATAGTTTTATTGGTAGTATAGAGTTATCAGTATTTTTATCTAATTAAAGCGGCGGTTTTACCGTCGTTTTTAATGAAAATGAGCGCTTTTTAAGTATCGTATCTGTACAAAAATTTTATTAAGGACAAAAAAGACTTTCATTCAGTGATAAAGATTAATAACCTGTACGGTATAAAGCGTATGGGAAGGAATAATTTGTGGCATCTTTTGATTTTGATTTATTTGTTATTGGGAGCGGTTCTGGTGGTGTGCGTGCTGCTCGTCTCGCCGGGGGGCTTGGTAAGCGTGTAGCTATAGCAGAAGAATATCGCATAGGGGGTACTTGCGTTATTCGTGGTTGTGTCCCCAAAAAATTATTTGTTTATGCGTCAAAGTACGCACAAGAATTCAGTGATAGCGTTGGTTTTGGTTGGCAATGTACTGATCCAATTTTTAATTGGGAGAAATTAGTTGCAGCTAAAAATAAAGAAATATCAAGACTAGAAGAACTTTATCGAAGACAATTAAAAAATAATAATGTTCATATTTATGAAAGCCGTGCTGTTTTTGTTGACGATCATACATTGGAGCTTTCTGCAACAGGTGAACGAGTAACAGCAGAAAAGATTTTAATCGCAACAGGGGCAAAAACTTTATCCAATACTACAATAGATAGCGATTTATGTCTTACTTCTAATGAGATTTTTGATCTTAAAGAGTTACCAAAATCAATAATGATCGTTGGTGGGGGGTATATTGGTGTTGAATTTGCTAATATTTTCCATGGATTAGGTGTAAAAACAACATTGCTCCATCATGGTGATTTAATTCTTCGTAATTTTGATCATGATTTGCGGCAGTTATTAAGTGATGCAATGATTGAAAAGGGGATTTCTATTGTCTATGGGGCAACAATCTCTCAAGTTAAAACCAACGGTAATGGCTATGATGCTATTTTGTCAGATGGACAAACTATCAGTGTTGATCAGATTATGTTTGCTACGGGGCGGGTACCAAACACTGTAGGTTTAGGGCTTCAGCGGGCAGGGGTTAAGTTTGATGAAATTGGTGCAGTTATTGTTGATGAAAAAATGACCACAAATGTACCCCATATTTGGGCTGTTGGTGATGTGACTGGTCGTCGTCAATTAACACCTGTCGCTATCCATGAGGCAATGTGTTTTATTAAAACCGCATTTAAGAATACTCCAACTATACCTGATTATGATTTAATTGCGACAGCTGTTTTTTCACAACCGGAGATTGGGACAGTTGGTCTTTCAGAAGAGGATGCAATCCGCTGTTATAAACGTGTTGAAATTTATCGTACGTTATTTCGCCCTATGCGCAATACTCTTTCTGGTAATTCAGAAAAAATGTTTATGAAGCTTGTTGTTGATGGTGAAAGCCGTATCGTTGTTGGTGCACATATTTTAGGCGAAGGCGCTGGTGAGATGGCGCAGCTTATTGGAATTTCTCTCAAAGGAAAACTGACAAAAGATGTATTTGATGCGACTATGGCAGTCCATCCAACGGCAGCAGAAGAACTGGTAACGATGTATGAACCAAATTATATATATGAAAATGGAAAGAAGTTAGAAGACTAAACGTTGGATACTATAGTGAACTGACTTAAGGCTTTTATGCTATAATCTGCATGGAGGGGCTTTAGAGAGAGTTACGATGGTAAAAAAATGGGCACCTGGATCTTGGAGAGAAAGGCCAATTAAGCAAGTTCCAACTTATCCAGATCAATCTCTATTAGCAAATATTGAAAATGAGCTGCGCAGATATCCTCCTTTAGTTTTTGCTAGTGAAATTCGTGATTTGAAAGATAAATTAGCAGCAGTTACTAAAGGTCAGGCTTTTTTGTTACAAGGTGGTGATTGTGCAGAGAGCTTTGCAGAATATGAGGCTAATAATATTCGTAATTTTTTTCGTGTGTTTTTGCAAATGGCGATTGTTTTAACTTTTGGCAATTCTAAGCCAGTTGTTAAAATTGGTCGTATTGCTGGTCAATTTGCAAAGCCACGCTCTTGCGATATGGAAAGCAAAGGTAAAGATAAGCTTCCTGCTTATCGGGGTGATATTATTAATAGCATTGAATTTGACAAAGATTCTCGTATTCCTGATCCGCGACGAATGTTAATGGTCTATCGTCAATCGGCTGCAACGCTTAATTTGTTACGTATTTTCTCACAAGGTGGCTATGCTAACTTAGAAAATGTTCATAAATGGATGTTGAGTTTTATTTCCAATAGCCCACAAGGTGAACGTTATGAATTGTTGGCAAAACGTATTTCTGAAATAATAGATTTTATGCATTCAATAGGAATTACGGCCAAAGCAAATTCTTCATTGTACACAACGTCTTTTTATACAAGCCACGAAGCACTTTTGCTTAACTATGAAGAACCTTTAACACGAATTGATTCAAGTTCTGGAAATTGGTATGCGACATCTGGCCATATGTTATGGATAGGTGATCGTACACGCCAACTTGATCATGCACATGTTGAATATTGCCGGGGTATTAAAAATCCTATTGGATTAAAATGTGGTCCTTCTATTGATCCTGATGAGCTTTTGAGGTTAATTTATATTCTTAATCCTAAGAATGAGCCAGGTAGGCTTACTCTCATTGTACGTTTTGGTTATGATAAGATTGAGAATTATCTTCCTAGGCTCATTCGTGTAGTTGAGCGTGAGAAACGCAATGTTTTATGGTCTTGTGACCCAATGCATGGCAATACAATTATGGCGAATGGTTATAAAACTCGCCCCTTTGATCATATTTTAAAAGAAGTCGAAAGTTTTTTTTCGATACATCAGAGGGAAGGAACTTATCCAGGTGGTATTCATATTGAAATGACTGGTCGTGATGTGACTGAATGTACAGGTGGTACACATGCTATTTCAGTAGAAGATCTTTCTGATCGCTATCATACTCATTGTGATCCACGATTGAATGCGAATCAGGCATTAGAATTAGCTTTTCTTGTCGCTGAACTTCTTAAAAATAATTGTGATGCTAGTTCATTAACTGTTGAGTCAAATACGTAAAGAGGAAAATCACCTAGCGTAATTTATAATTAATGCTTTTCTATTTGTGAAATTAAACGCTTTTTAAGAAAAGGAATGCTTTGGTGATTGAAACTAAGTTATAGTCACACTAAATTAATTTAATGACACAACAACTTATAGAGAATGATTTTCGGATTGCAGTTGCCCAATTAAATCCTGTTATCGGTGATATTGAAGGAAATTTTGCTCTCGCAATAATGGCCCATCAGAAAGCTCAAGAACAAGGCGCTGATCTTGTATTATTAACGGAGCTTTTTATAAGTGCTTATCCACCAGAAGACCTTGTGCTTAAGCCTGCTTTTATAAAGGCATGTGAAAATGCTGTGCAGAGATTAGCAAAAGTGACCAAAAATGGACCAGGTATTGTTATTGGTGTTCCACTAAGACGTGATGATGCTATTTATAACGGTGTTATGCTCCTTGACGATGGGCAAATAGTTGCTGAACGCTTAAAGTTTGATTTGCCTAATTACGCTGAATTTGACGAAAAGCGGGTGTTTTCTTCTGATTCGTTTCTTGAGCCTATTGTTTACCGTGGAGTAACACTCGGGATTGTGATCTGTGAAGATATTTGGAGTGATTCTTCTATTTGTGCACAGCTTAGCAATAAAGGAGCTGAGATTATTCTTGTTCCTAATGGATCTCCTTATACGCGTCATAAAACACTCAAACGTTTAGATATTGTTCGAGCGCAAGCTATCCAATCAGGTGTGCCGATTATTTATGCTAATCAAGTTGGTGGTCAAGATGAGTTAGTTTTTGATGGAGGATCTTTTGCATTGAATGGACAAGGCAAAATGGCATTTCAGATGAAACATTTTGAGAGCCATATTGCTTTAAGTCACTGGCAACGACAATCTATCGGATGGCAGTGTATTTCTGGTCCTAATGAAGAACTTTTAAGTGGACTAGCTGCTGATTATCAAGCTTGTGTTTTAGGTTTAAGAGATTATGTTAACAAAAACTGTTTTCAAGATGTTATTCTTGGCCTTTCAGGGGGTATTGATTCAGCACTTTGCGCAACAATGGCAGTAGATGCTCTTGGCGCTGAGAGAGTTCGCACTGTAATGATGCCTTATCATTATACTTCACAAGAATCGTTGAGAGATGCTGAAGATTGCGCGCGTTTTTTAGGCTGCCATTACGAGGTTATACCAATTATTCAACCTGTTGAGGGCTTTTTAAATGCACTAGCACCTGTGTTTTCACAATTGAAACCTGATCTTACAGAAGAAAATCTTCAAAGTCGTACACGTGGAACTATTTTAATGGCTCTTTCGAATAAATTTGGTTCAATGGTGATTACAACAGGTAATAAGTCAGAAATGGCAGTTGGATATGCAACACTTTACGGTGATATGAACGGTGGTTTTAACCCTATTAAAGATATTTATAAAATGCAGGTCTATGCATTGGCAAAATGGCGTAATAAAAATCATTTGCAGAATTTATTAGGGGCAAAAGGAGTTGTCATCCCATCTAATATTATCATGAAAGCACCTTCTGCGGAGTTACGGGAAAATCAGAAAGATGAAGATTCTCTTCCTCCTTATCCTATTTTAGATGATATTTTACAATCTCTTGTGGAAGATGATATGAGTGTTGGTGAGATTGTTCAATGTGGGCATTTGCGAGAAACGGTTGAGAAAATTGAACACTTGCTTTATTTAGCTGAATATAAAAGGCGACAGTCCGCACCTGGTGTAAAAATCAGTTCTAAAAGCTTCGGACGTGACCGTCGTTATCCTATTATCAATCGTTTTCGCGATAAAAGTTGAGCATTGTTTAATGATAAAAGTTCGTTTTGCCCCATCTCCAACAGGTTATATTCATATTGGCAATGCCCGTATTGCTTTATTTAACTGGCTTTATGCGCAAGCATGTAATGGCACATTTGTTTTACGCTATGACGATACAGATGTTGAACGTTCTAAACAAGAATATATTGATGGTATTATGGTTGATCTTGAGTGGCTTAGTATTAGGCCAGATGAAATTCATTATCAATCTAAACGATTTAGTCGATATGATGAGGTTACAGAAACTCTTAAACAACGTGGTCTTCTGTACCCCTGTTATGAAACGGCGGAAGAATTAGATCGGCGCCGCAAAATCCAGCTTTCGCGCAGGCTACCTCCTGTTTATAATCGTGAGGCGTTAAAATTAACGCCAGAAGATAAAAGAAACTTTGAATCTCAAGGTCGTAAACCCCATTGGCGTTTTCTTTTACCTAATTTTGAAAATGATCCATTTCAAACAAAGCGGACAGAAATTCATTGGGATGATCTTGTAAAGGGAAAGCAGCTGATTGATTTAGCTTCTATTTCAGATCCCGTTTTAATTCGTGAGGATGGGAGCTATCTTTATACACTGCCTTCTGTAGTTGATGATATAGATATGGCTATTACACATGTTATTCGTGGTGATGATCACATTACCAATACGGGTGCACAGATCGCTATTTTTGAAGCTCTTGGTATAAAGCCGCCGATTTTAGGGCATATTAATTTGTTGACTACGATTTCAGGAAAAGGGCTTTCAAAACGTAACAATGACCTTTCTGTGCGTTCTTTACGACAAGAAGGGTTTGAATCGATGGCTGTTCAATGTCTTTCTGTTTTGACTGGAACATCACAAAATGTGCAGATTTATTCTAATCAGGCTGCTCTTTTAGAGCATTTTGATCTCCAAAACACATCAAAATCAGCTGCAAAATTTGATTCTGTTGATCTTCTTTCTCTAAATAGTCATCTTGTTCATGAGTTGACGTATGAGGATGTCAAAGAACGGCTTGAGAAGCTTTCTATTGATGGAGAAAAAGTAGAAGAATTTTGGAATGCGATAAGAAAAAATATTGATAAAGTGAATGATGCAGCTTTGTGGTGGACAATTATTCATGGTGATATGCATGATGGTCAGAATTTCAAGGCGATTGCTCCTGAAGATCACGCATTTGTACGTCAATCTGTTGATTTGTTACCGAAAGGTGTATTAAATGATGAAAGCTGGCAAATTTGGACAACAGCATTAAAAGAAAAAACAGGACGTAAAGGGAAGGCTTTATTTATGCCATTGCGTCGGGCACTTACTGGAATGGAACATGGTCCTGAAATGGGTAAACTTTTGCAGCTTTTAGGGCGTGAAAAAGTCGTAAATAGATTGACTGTTTAGAAAAATCACTCAGTAAAGAACAATTAAAAAATATTTTATCGATCTTATCGTTATTCTCAATAATCAGATTTGCGATTTAAGAGCGGATTTTTATGAGCATAAATGCTGGGACATCAGCACCAAACCCAAGGGGAGTATGATTTTGATCTTTCTCTGAATGGGATAGCGCGGGTGAATCTACTTTATTTTTTGTAGTTTTACTATGAGATGTTTTATCTTCTTTTGATGCTTTTTTAATGTGAGCAGTGTGTTTTTTAGGGGTGGATTTTTTTGAAAGTTTTGCAGATTTTGTTTTTACGATAGAGTCATTTGTCTGATCACTGATAGATAAGGTAGAAAGATCTCCATTGAGCCATTCAATTTTTTCTTTACTTATTTTTTCAATGGCGCTGATGTATTTTTGGTCATCGTGTGTAACAATGGTAAAAGCTTTTCCACTACGTTTTGCACGCCCTGTACGACCAATCCGATGAATATAATCTTCGGCATGTGTTGGTACATCATAGTTGAAAACATGACTGACATCTGGGATATCAAGCCCACGGGCGGCAACGTCAGAAGCAACAAGAAGTGTGAGTTTATTGTCTTTAAAATCAGCTAATGTATTCATGCGTGAGTGCTGATCCATATCACCATGAAGTGCACCTACACTAAAATTGTATTTGGTAAGTGATCTAAAAAGCTCAGAAATATCTTTTTTCCGATTGCAGAAAATAATAGCATTTTTAAGTTCATCACCTTCATTATAAATAAGCTCTCGCAAAACAGCTCTTTTATCCCACGCTTTGCTTCCAGATTTGACAAGACGTTGCGTAATTGTTGTAGCTGTTGATGACGCTTTTGTAACTTCAACACAGATGGGTGAATGTAAGAATTGTTCTGTCAATTTTGTAATTTCTGGCGCCATTGTTGCTGAGAAAAACAAAGTTTGACGGGTAAACGGAGTTAGTTTGCAGATACGTTCAATATCAGGGATAAAACCCATATCCAACATACGATCGGCTTCATCAATGACAAGAATTTCAGTACCTATCAAAAGCAATTTACCACGTTCAAAATGATCGAGAAGACGTCCTGGTGTTGCTATAAGAACATCGGCACCCTGTTCAAGTTTGCGATTTTGATCTTCAAAAGAAACTCCACCAATTAAAAGAACGACATTTAAACGATGATTCAATCCATATTTATCGAAATTTTCTTGAACTTGGGCTGCAAGTTCTCGCGTTGGCTCTAATATAAGAGTACGAGGCATTCTTGCTCTTGCGCGGCCTTTTTCCAGTAATGTAAGCATAGGGAGAACAAATGAGGCTGTCTTACCAGTACCAGTCTGAGCGATCCCAAGCACATCTTTACGTTGAAGCACATGAGGAATTGTTTCACTCTGAATAGGTGTTGGAGCCGTATATCCTGCTAATCTTACAGCTTTAATAACTTTTTCGGAAAGGCCTAAATCGTCAAAACTATTCAAAGGTGGTGCCATTTTTCTATCGATTGTTCTGCAATTTTAACCTAGTTAGTTAGGTTGGTTCGCATCCCATATTATGAAGAGGGTTAAGACGCATTTGCAAAAAAGTCAACTGTAACTACTCTATATGTATAAGAAAACAACGATAAAAATAATTAATAACGAAATTGTTCAGATAAAATACGTTCATCCCATGAATGGTCAGGGTCAAAAAGAATAGAAGCTGTTATATCTGAAGCTGATGAAATGATAACTGAATGAACAGATTTAACTTCCACATTATCAGCGGCAGCATTTACCGGGCGTTTGTTTGCTTCGAGCATATCAAAACGTACTGTTACCGTATTGGGCAGTAATGCTCCATGCCAGCGTCGAGGGCGAAAAGGGCTAACAGGGGTGAGGGCCATAAGAGGTGCCATAAGAGGTAAAATGGGACCTTGTGCTGAAAAATTATATGCGGTAGATCCTGCTGGTGTGGCAACAAGGATACCATCACAATTGAGTTGTTCCATGCGTACTTTGTTGTCAATGCTGATACGAATCTTAGCAGCTTGATAAGATTGACGAAATAAGGATACTTCATTAATTGCAAGTGCTTCAATATGTTGTTGACATTCAGTGTTTGCAATCATGCGTAGGGGATGAATTTCTTTTTTATGCGCAGCAGCAATGCGGATTGGCAATTTCTGCTCATGAAACTCATTCATAAGGAATCCTATTGAACCTCGATTCATGCCATAAATAGGTTTTCCAGTATTCATAACATCTCGCACCGCTCGTAACATTGTTCCATCACCACCGAGTGCAACAACTACATCGCTTTCTTCAAGAGAAGAATGGCCATAAACGGAGATTAATTGATTGGTGGCTTTAATAGCCTCTTCAGTTTCAGCAGAAATGAAATGAAAGCGACTTGGTAATGGTGACATTGAGAGTTGTCCTGGTATTTTCAGTATATTTTTAATGTATTTTTTAGAATTTGGAAGTTTTATATAAGCACCATTTTTGCAAAAAGAAGGAATTTTGTATGAAAAGTTAATCTATTGTGGGACAATATTTTTCTTTTTGCAATTTTTTTCAAAATGGCAATTCACCATTGAAGCTGAGAGCATGATCAGTTAAAAGGCCTCAACTGGTTTTAAAACAGTTTTTCGGCACCCGTAGCTCAGTTGGATAGAGCGCTGCCCTCCGAAGGCAGAGGTCACAGATTCGAATTCTGTCGGGTGCACCAAACTTTTTTCAATACTATTGAATATCATTATAAATAATATACCGTATAAGTAATATACCGTTAGTTTATGTACTTAAATAAAAATTGAACAGCCGCTGCTTACAAATATAAGGAAATTTTTCTTTATTGTGTGCTTGTTATTTTATAAAAAACTAAGATAGTTTTATTTATAAAGTTTTGAAGCTTTGTATCTGCAAAATATCTGAAATATAATATTTTACAGAACTATATTAATAGACAAATTATTCTAACAATATTTTTGTTAAAATTAATATTCATTAGCAAAATGGTAGATTGGTTTTATTATATTAAAGCACCATTTTACAATTGATGACGCTATTTTAATATATTTGCTATCATCAATTAATTATAAAACTGGCTAAGATATTCTAATCTAATACAACAGTTTTCGTTGATATATTGTTAGTTTCTAACTTCAAACAATTATCTCTATTTACACGGCATTTTATAGGCATATTTTATTATTGAGACGTTTAAAAATCATGCTTATAGATTAGGTATATTCACTGTAATATTTGATATTAAATTTTAATGACCTAGTATTATTTTTGATAAAATAAATACAAGCTGTATAGAGCTGTGATATTTTTTTTCATAAGCAAGACGCTAATCTTACATTATACTAGATTAATAAGAAAGAAGATTATGACGATTATACTCAAGCCAGGCGAGGTAACACTTAGCGAACTTGAATCTGTTTATTGGGGTGGTAAAATAAGCAAACTTCATGAAGATACCCACCTAGCTATCAAGAAGGGGGCGGCGTGCATTGCTGAAATTGCTTCGGGTGATGAGCCAGTTTATGGCATTAATACCGGTTTTGGAAAGTTAGCTTCCATTAAAATTGATGTAGATGATGTGGTCATCTTACAAAGAAATCTTATTTTATCGCATTGTTGTGGTGTAGGGGCTCCTTTAGCTGAAAATATTGTACGTTTGATAATGACATTAAAGCTTATTTCGCTTGGGCGAGGGGCTTCTGGTGTTCGTCTGGAGTTAGTGCGTTTATTAGAAAATATGCTTGAAAAGGGAGTTATTCCTATCATTCCTGAAAAGGGATCAGTTGGTGCATCAGGTGATCTGGCGCCACTTGCTCATATGGCAGCCGTTATGATAGGTGAAGGAGAAGCGTTCTTTCAAAATATTCGTATGAGTGGAGCAGCTGCTTTAGAAAAAGCAGGGTTATCGCCTATTGTTTTAGAAGCAAAAGAAGGTTTAGCTCTTATCAACGGCACTCAAACGTCAACAGCACTTGCAGGTCTTTTTCGCGCTTATCGGGCATTGTGTGGAGGGCTTCTTTCTGGCGCAATGTCTACAGATGCCATTATGGGCTCAACGGCTCCATTTCATCCCGATATCCATATTTTACGTGGACATCATGGGCAAATTGTTGTATCGCAAGCATTAGAAAGACTTATAGAAGGTTCAGGAATTCGGGTAGAGCATTTACATGATGATAAACGTGTTCAAGATCCTTATTGTATACGTTGCCAACCACAAGTTATGGGTGCTTGTTTTGATATTCTTACAGCAGCAACAAAAACACTAATTATTGAAGCAAATGCAGTAACAGATAATCCATTAATTTTAAGCAACGGTGTAGTTGTATCGGGTGGAAATTTTCATGCTGAACCTGTGGCTTTTGCTGCTGATCAGATCGCGCTTGCTTTATGTGAAATAGGTTCAATTTCTCAAAGACGTATTGCTCTTATGGTTGATCCAGCAGTTTCCTATGGGCTTCCTGCTTTTTTAGTACAAAATGCAGGTCTTAATTCAGGTTTCATGATCGCTGAAGTAACAGCAGCAGCTTTAATGTCTGAAAATAAACAAATGGCATATCCCGCTTCAGTTGATTCAACACCAACTTCAGCAAATCAGGAAGATCATGTTTCAATGGCTTGCCATGGTGCTCGTCGATTATTAGCTATGAGCGAAAATCTTTTTACTATTATTGGTATTGAAACACTTGTTGCAGCACAGGGAATTGAATGCCGTTCTCCTCTAAAAACAAGTCCTTTGTTGCAGTCTGTTATGGAATATTTACGTAAGAATATCACCACTCTTAAAGCGGATCGTTATATGGCTGTAGATCTTGAAAAGGTGCATGTACTTGTAAGTGGGGGGCATTTATTATCTATTTTACCAAAAACAATTTTTCCGCAATTGGAGCTGAAATAATATTTATTTTAAGATTAAGCAAAGGAAAAACTCATTATATTTTCTGGACTTTCCTCATATAGGTTTGGTGTCAGATGATATATTTGATCGATTAAGTAAGTAGAGACGATTTATAAATCAAACGAGCATCCTCACCATTTCTGTGATTAGGTTTGTAATAATGTAATGGCAATATATCGAAAGCATCATAAAAAAGGCATTATTTATTATAAACACCTCTTAAAACTGAGAGGACAAAAAGAATACAATTTTTTGTTATGAACAGTGCAAATTGCATCATCATATATAATGATTATGCATTTTAACCGTTATGATATTATATTTTTATGAGATGAAAAAATAGAAATTTCAAAATCTTTCAGATCCATTAAAGTTTTTTGCATTTCAGTTGGCTTCGGTGCTTGTTAGTCTGAAGATTTGCGCCTTTATAAGGATTATATAGCATTTGAAAAAGGAAAAAAATGTCAATAAACCAACTTAAACGAGGTATGAATAAACGTCAGGTTATATTTTTAGCTTTCGGGTCTGCTATAGGAACAGGTCTTTTTTATGGGTCTGCACAAGCAATTAATCTTGCTGGTCCAAGTGTTCTTATTGCGTATTGTGTTGCAGGTTTAGCCGTTTTTATGGTGATGCGGGCTCTAGGTGAGATGATTATTCATAATCCTTTGCCGGGTTCTTTTGCCCGTTATGCTGCAAATCATATATCACCTTTGGCTGGTTTTTTAACAGGGTGGACATATGTTTTTGAAGTGGTTCTTGTTGGTTTAGCTGATATCACAGTTTTTGCTACTTATATGGGTTTTTGGTATCCTAGTGTTTCTCCTTGGATCTGGACATTGAGCATTACACTTATCATCACTGCTATTAATTTAGCGGCAGTAAAAGTATATGGTGAGCTAGAATTTTGGCTGTCTTCTATCAAAGTAATTGCTATTATTGTTATGATTATTTTAGGTCTAGCAATTATTGTATTTAATTGGAATATGGGGGCGCAACCCACCATTCATAATTTATGGCAAAATGGTGGTATATTTCCCAATGGTTGGTTTGGTTTTTTAGCTTGCTTTAGCGTCGTTGTTTTTTCTTTTGGTGGGGTAGAGATTGTTGGAATAGCGGCTATGGAAACGCAAGATCCTAATAAAACTATTTCAAAAGCAATTAATTCTATTCCGATTCGGATTTTATTATTTTACGTTATGACTTTAACGGTTTTAATGATACTTTATCCTTGGAATAAAATTAGTTTTATTGATAGTCCTTTCGTTTCAATTTTTGAAAATCTTGGTATTTCATCAGCAGCTAATATTCTGAATGTTGTGGTTGTTACAGCGGCTGTTTCAGCCATTAATAGCGAAATGTATGGTGCTAGCCGCATGATTCATGGGCTGTCACAAGAAGGCTATGCATTTAAGAAATTTCAATGTCTGTCAAAAAACGGTGTGCCGATTTTTGTTATTTTATTAATATTTATCATATTTCTTTTTGGTGTTGTTCTTAACTATTTTTATCACGATCAACTTTTCTTTCTTATTGCAGCAATGGCAACATTTGCGACAGTTTTCGTTTGGGTGATGATTTTGCTTTCGCAAATTTTTATGCGACTTAAAATGCCCAAAGAAGAACAGCATAATCTAAAATTTCCAATTCCATTTTGGCCAATAGGATCGATTTTTGCTATTTTGTTTATGATTTTTATTTTCGGTTTGTTATGCTTTTTTGGTGATACACGACCAGTTTTAATCATAGGAGTGATTTGGATTAGTTGGCTTGTAGTTTGTTTTTATATACTTCATTTTTTAAATAAAAAAAACAGAAAAACTATCTGTAAAAATTGAGTTTTTCATTTATTAAAAACAAGAAATTTTTGCTATTCTTAATAAATAATCATTGCAAACGCGGTAAATATTATAAGCACTAATTTCATTGATAAACTGAGTTTTAGTGATTGAGTGGGTGGAAAAATCTACTTTATGGGAATTCTATATTACTGATAAAATTAGCATAATGTGGTATATATGAAATTTTTTTTATGTATTATTGATAAGCATTTAAATGAATTTTTTCATAAAATGTTTTAAATAGCTGAGGAGGGTATAATTATTATTTATAAATTTACAACCCTCATACAAATATATCAAATTCGCATCTCAACTTTTCTTACTTCCATATTAAGATAATCGCCTTAAATAAAAAGGGGAATAACTAATTACCACTTGAATTGTTATAGTAGAATTTATGTTCATTCTGTTATTTAACGCATTTATACAATTATTACATTATAATATGCTGCATTAGTTGAGCTTGTTTGTATGATGCTAAGCTATTGGTTCAATGACAACTTAAAGACTATATGCTAACAGATAAAAGCAGTGTTTAGGCGAATATGCTGCTATTATCGGTATAAAATTTTCCATAGATTTGGATCTCGTTATAAATATAATTCAAAGTAAAAACCAAGCCTTGGGAGTTCTGAGTGTTTTAATGTTTGGCTTTCCATAGATCAAAATCAAATCTGGTTTGATATGATAATTACAACACTTATACCTTTGACCTATTAATACATGATCTTACCAATGTATCTTTAGTGGTTTATTTTCCGCTAATGCTTTAGTCACAAGCGACAAATCCATCTCTAATGCATTATTAATACCTACTTTTCGCCTTTAATCTCTGCAGAACGATCGAGTATAAACAATTTTCCACATAGCTAACTAAGATTGCTTTGCAAGCTTCTTTAGCTTTGTCGTCGCGGATCATATTTCGTAAACTGTTTAATGATGTACGTTCAACACGATTTGCTTTGAGCAACTTAATAGCTTTGTGTGAATGTTTCAGGGATGGATTGGAATAAATCAAGTGGTAACACTTGTTCCTAGTAATGCTGGTCATGAATATCCACACGCATCTGACGCAGTAAGAGCTGTGGATTTGATGACAGTAACTGTAGTTTCCTGAATTTCATTAGCAATATGAGCTGGAATTTTTCCGTTATTAGATCTTCTATTCATCTTGTAACTGTGATGTAATACAAAACAAGTTTGTGTTGAGAAAATCTTATTCCCTAACCTTATTATTTATCTAGGACCTTTAAAAACAATAATAAAATCAAACGAATGTAGAAACGTAAAAATAAATGGTGGGCGTGACAGGGATTGAACCTGTGACCCCTACGATGTCAACGTAGTGCTCTCCCGCTGAGCTACACGCCCATTCAATGATGGTGTATACGCGCATACTGCATATAGAATTATAAACGTCAATGTCTGATTTAATTTTTTATTTGGTTAAATGCAGATAATTTACAGAAAATGTTCTGTTAAGCAGCTATAAGTATTTTTTCAACTTCGCTAACTAATTCACGCAAATGAAACGGTTTAGAGAGCACTTTAGCATCGGGAATGGCATCACTATTTGAATTTAAAGCAACTGCTGCAAAACCTGTAATGAACATAACTCGTAAATCAGGATCAATTTCAGTAGCACGTCGTGCTAACTCAATTCCATCCATTTCTGGCATCACAATATCAGTGAGTAGAAGAGAAAATGGCTCTTCTTGTAGACGTTTATATGCACTAGCACCATTATCAAAGTCGATGACTTCATAACCTGCACGTTCTAGTGCTTTTACTAGAAAGCGGCGCATATCATTATCATCTTCCGCGAGCAAGATTCGTTTCATGATTATGTCCAATTGTTCCATTTATCAGTTTTTCACTACACTAGTGTATACGATATAAAGTATTTATAAAAAAGCGGTAAAATGTTTTATAATTAGAATGAATAGCAAAATGGTTAACTGTTGCATATTTGTCAAGGATACATAATGTTGTTTTTAGTTGAATTCAATGTAAAATATGTATGACATTGGAAGAAAACCGAACATTTTGTATATTTTGAACTGTCGGTATTACCTGTTTTTAGTAATGTGAATTGTAAGATATGTGCGTTTAATCCCAATTTTTTCCTCACCGAATTTTGCTTATTCAAAGAGAAAAGATAGGAGAAGATAGGTAAAAAACTTTCTTACTGAAGTTCTTAAATCAATACAAAAAGCTATATTTTTTTATCAATAGCGCTAAAACCAAAAAAGCACTTAGTACTAACAAAAAAGAACTTAATGCTAAATTGTGATAGTGATGAAGAAATAAAAAACAGTTATCCTTATTTTTGCTCTCTTTTACGAATTAAAATACAAAAGAGTTGAAATGGAAAAGATTGATTACCAAATAAATATTACAATCGCCATAATGGGATTGTTAGTTTGTAAGAAAGTCTGCCATTTGGAGACTTTGTAAATTAATTATAGTCGCTCTAAAGGAGGGCAATTATGCGTCAAGTAGATTTTTCACCATTCTATCGTTCAACAGTAGGTTTTGATCATCTTTTAAACTGGTTTGATTCCAGAACACAACCGGATGATGTTTCTTCTTATCCACCATATAATATTGAGCGTTTAAGTGAGGACTCTTATCGGATTTCTATGGCTGTTGCTGGTTTTTCTTTAAATGAAATCGATATTGAAACGCATTGTAACCAGCTAACTATTAAAGGTGAGAAAATACCTGAAAATGATAATGAAGGGCGAGAATTCCTTTATCGAGGAATTGCTTCGCGTGCTTTTGAAAGGCGTTTTCATTTAGCTGATCATGTTAAGGTCATAGGAGCAGAATTAAGAGATGGTCTTCTTCATATCCAGCTTAAAAGAGAAATGCCGGCTGAATTAAAACCCAAGAAGATAGTTGTACAACAAGCGTCGCCATCTGTTGCTAAAAGTAGCAATGGTCATAATATACATAAAGCGAATTTAGAAGTTGAAACAACGGAATAAATTATAATTTTTGAAGATATTCAAAAACGCGAGGCAAAAGTCTCGCGTTTTTTATTTTCTGCTGATAAAAAAGCTATTTAATTAAAAGTTTATTGCGTAAATAATGATTATGAATAATAGCATTATTTTCAATAACACAAGATAATAGAGATGGATTAAATGTAGCTAAAGGCAGGATGATTTCTGTAGATCAATTAGTAACTGTGATAAATATTATAATTTACTTCCTAATAGCTATTTATATGAGCAACGATTTTTTGATAGTTCAATAGAATGTTTGATAAGGCAGCAAGATATTAGATTAGAATAAGCGTGTTTATTGTATATACTAAAGTAGGTATCAAGACGATTATTCTGATTTGAAAAAATGTATATTTCTTACTTTTTATAAGTAGAGCAATAAAAGATGGTCGGAGCGGCGGGATTCGAACCCACGACCCCTTGACCCCCAGTCAAGTGCGCTACCAGGCTGCGCTACGCTCCGAACTGTCCAAAACGACTAAACGACTGTCTCTTTAAAGGCAAGAGAAAAAATAAACAGGGTAAAATCTAATGAAACGCCTTTTTTCTGCTTTGAGAAAAAGCTTAAAAAAGTAAAAATGAGATTTTGATACTTCATCTCGGAGTAGATTTGAAATAAGAAATCAAAGCTCAAGTTTACAGAAAGGGTTAAACGTTCCAATTTGTGTCTTGTTATTTTGTTTTTAATGTATCAAAAAATGAAATTATCGTAGATAAAGTCATTGAAAATGCTTGTTTAGTAAGGGAAAAGTGAACGATGGGTCGTTCGGTAATAAGTTTGACAGAAGCTGCAATAGATCGCATTAAAGATATTATGAAAACAAAAAATGCGTGTGGTATTCTTATTGGCATCAAAAAAGGTGGCTGTGCGGGAATGGAATATACAATTGCTCTCGCAAAAGAAGAAATGCACGATGCGGATGTTGTTGAAATTAATGGTGCTCGCGTTTTTATTGCGCGCAATGCAATATTGTTTTTATTAGGAACACAGGTAGATTATGAAGTAACCACACTTCGTTCTGGTTTTATATTCAACAATCCCAATCAAATTTCAGCATGTGGGTGCGGTGAATCAGTAGAGATTCGTCCTGCTTCACAAAATAAATTGAATGAAATATATGAAACTCATTGAGTTTTGTGAGATTGCATTTAGTAAAGTAGGGGGGCCGTTAGTTTATTTTCTTATTGTGTATTTTAGCTTCATTCCAAAGAGCTTCCATTTCTTTTAAAGATACATCAGTCAATTTTTTTGACTGGTTTGATAGACTTTCTTCAATATAGGTGAAGCGATTTCTAAATTTTATATTTGTTTTTTTTAATGCCTTTTGGGGATCAATATTCAAATGGCGTGCAAGATTAAGTATGGCAAAATAAAGATCACCAAATTCAGCTTCTATTTCCAAAGCTTTATCAGCATTAATTGCTTCTTTAAGTTCATTGATTTCTTCTTTTATTTTTTTGAAGACTTTATCTTTCTTACGCCAATCAAAGCCTACTTTAGCAGCCATATTTTGTAAAGCGAGCGCTTCTCGATCTGCTGGTTGAGTCTGCTTTACTTGTGCAAGATAGCCTGTTGGTGTATCGTCTGGTAAACCTGCCTCTTTGAGCCGTTGTTTCCGTTCAGCTTTTTCTATTTTTTTGATATGTTCCCATGTATCCTCTGGGAAATCTAAGTTTCTTTGTTCTGCATTTCCAAAAACGTGAGGATGGCGGCGAATTATTTTTGCAGTAATAGCATAAACAACATCGTCAAAAGAAAAGCTACCTTCCTCCTTAGCAATCGCAGCATAATAGACTATCTGTAAGAGAAGATCACCTAATTCATCACAAAGATCTATTCGGTTACCTCGCTCAATGGCATCAATAACTTCATAAACTTCTTCGATCGTATAAGGTATGATAGATTCAAGAGTTTGTTTTATATCCCAAGCACAACCACTATCGCGATTTCGTAACATCGTAATAATTGTAATAAGGTCATTAATATCTTTTGATGCTAACATTGCTGTCTCTTTTGTGAGGATGATATGGACACATTATTCACCCCAGCGTCTATGAAACCACATCCATTGTCCGGGATATTCACGCACCCAAGTTTCAACAATATCATTTAATTTTTGCACAGAGGCATTTATGTCAATTTCATTTTTGTCATCAAGTGGAAGTTCCATACGCTCATATAACTCCAAACGATAACGGCCCCCAGCTAATCGGATACAACGTGCTGGATAAATATCACAATTATATTGCCGGGCAAGTTTTATGATTAAGGGATTGGTTTTAAGTGGCCGATTAAAAAATGTACTAGGAATGCCTCGGCGAAATTTTTGATCAACAAGCATACCAACATTTTCATTTTTTGCTAATTTTTCTGCTAATGCCCAAGTTACATGCGCTGCAGATGGTAAAAGATGCCCCATGGAATTTTGTCGAGCTTTCAAAACTCGATCTGCAATATAAGGGTTGTTGGGTGGTCTAAATAACACTGTAACATTAAGATCAAAGCTTTGTGCACATATAGGAAGAAGCTCAAAGTTTCCGGTATGCGCTGTGAAAAAAATATGAGGCTTTTTTTCATTTTTTAATCGTTGAAATATTTCAGCACCACTAACTTCAATTAAACCAGGTTGGCTAGCATTGGGATCAAAATCAAAAATTTTATCGAGAAAGATATATTCGACAAGAAGTCGCCCCATATTTTCCCACATTTCTAGTGCAATTGCATGTAATTCTTGTTCCGTTTTTTCTGGATATGCAGCTCTAAGATTTGCAAGTGCAATTTGATGACGAGATACAAGAGGACCAAATGTCTTTGCTAACCAGGAAATAAAAGAAAATCCAATGTTAATAGGGAGATGTCGTAAAATAGCTAGAAAAGCAATAAGCAAATGTGCCCACAGCCAATTTACAGAATTTTTAATAATGATTTTAATGCGATACATTGAAATTTTGATAAAATACTTTATCATGATTTAGTCAATTTTGAGGATAATTTTACCAAAAACATCACGGCTTTCCATTCGTTTTAAAGCTGTGTCTATTTTATCAAAGTCGACAATCGTATCAATAATAGGGGAAACAATCCCTTGTGCCATTTTCTGCATAGCATTTGCCATATTTTCCATACGACAGCCAAATGAACCAAATATTTTAAGTTGTTGCTGAAATAGTTGCATTAAATTCATAGGTGCTGAAACACCAGAAGTTGAACCACAAGTTACTAAACGAGCTCCCCGTTTCATACACAATATAGAGCCTGTCCATGTATCGGCACCCACGTGTTCAAAAACAACATCAACGCCTTTTTTTTGAGTTAATTTGCGGACCACACCTTCAAAACGATCTTTGCGGTAATTAATCACATAATCCGCTCCAAGGGATTGTGCTTTTGCAATTTTATTGTCTGAACCAACAGTGGTAATGACTGTGCACCTCATAGCTTTTGCGATCTGGATGGCTGCTGAACCAATACCAGAACCACCAGCTTGTATTAAAATTGTTTCTCCAGCTTGTAATTTCGCGTTATCAAAAAGCATATGCTCTACAGTACCAAAGGTAATCGGAGCAACAGCTGCTTTTATTGCGTCACACTCTAGTGGAGCTGGCACCAATAAACGTGCTGGCAGATTAACAAGTTCACAAGCAAAGCCATCAAGATGAAAACCATAAACGCCTTTTACATCACTGCAAAGATTATCACGTCCTTCACGACAGGGTTTGCACACGCCACAGGTTTGTGCACCATAAATTGAAACAATTTGCCCAAGCTGTAGATTTTCAACACCATCTCCCAGTTGAACAACCTCACCAGAAGCTTCTGCACCTATAATGAGCGGCATTTTTCTTTTAGCAAAGGCCATACCACGCCATCCCCATACATCAATATGATTAAGAGCAACGGCCTTTATACGGACTGTTACCTCACCAGGGCTAGGCGGTGGTGGGGGGGCAATATTAGTGATCTCAAGTTGACGCTCATTGAGTAGTTGCAGTGCACGCATCATTATTCTCTGTTAATATATTACTTAAGATTGGTGTTTTCGAAATTTAATCATTAAAGGATTACCCTTTATATGCCGTAATAACAAGACTAGTATTTTGACCGCCAAAGCCAAATGAATTAGATAAAACCGCATTGACACAAGCTTTACGGCTATAATTAGGAACAACATCCAAAGGGATAGTAGGGTCTGGATCATCATAATTGATTGTAGGGGGAAGTATTCCCGATTGGATAGTTAAAAGTGAAAAAACAGCTTCTATAGTGCCAGCAGCAGTTAAAGTGTGTCCAATCATTGATTTATTGGAAGAAACGGGAATATGTTCTAAAATATCTCCAAATACTGTTGATAATGCTAGATATTCCATCTTTTCATTTTCAGGTGTGGAAGTTCCATGTGCATTGATATAATCAATTTCATTAATTGTTATTTGCGCATCAGTTAAGGCTTTACGGACTGCTTCAGTTGCTGGGGATGCATCGGGTTTTGAGCGAGTACGGTGAAAATCATCTGCTGTTTCTCCACAACCTGCTAAAATCCCTAGAACTTTTGCTTTACGATTTAAAGCACTCTCAAGAGATTCAAGAACAAGAGCGCCCGATCCTTCTGCCATGACAAAGCCGTTTCGGTCACGGCTAAATGGTTTTGATGCTTTTTCTGCAGGATCATTATGGGTTGAAAGAGCAGATAATAAAGAAAAACGAATAAGGGATTCCGCTGAAACTGAACCATCTGTAGCGATAATAAGTGCGCGATCTGTTTCTCCTCGTCGAATAGATTCCACACCTAGTTGAATTGCTGTCGCACCAGATGCACAAGCAGTTGAAAGTGTAACAGGAAGTCCTTTTGTTCCAAATGTTTTTTGAAGTTTTTCCGCAATTGCTCCAAATTGCGTTGTCTCAAAAAGTGCATGCTGGGGTTTACGGCTACAGACTTCAAGAAGATGCGCATAAGAAGGTTCATCATTAGATGTCTCTTCTTGATCAAGAGCAAAACGAGCTTTCCACTCAAGTTCAACAGGGGGAGCTGCTAAGAATAATGGTCCATTAAAATTTGTTTTATCAAGATTGGCTTGCTCTAAAGCTTCTTCTGCTGCAAGATGTGCTAGTTTTTCAGAAAGAGCTGAAGCTCCAATTGTACTTTCTTCAAGAAAATCAACAGTTCCTGCAATAACTGTATTTAACCCTTCAACGGGAAAGCGCGTTATTTTATGAATACCACTAACGCCATTGATTAATTTTTGCCAGTTTTCTTGTTTGCCTTGCCCCAGTGATGTTACAACTCCTGCTCCAGTTATTGCTATAAGTGGACGTCCGAAATGATCGTTATATTCCGTCATAGAAATTCCTTTTAAACAGCAGCTAAGTGCACTATACCTTCAGCTCTTTTTATACCAACTGTAGTGGCTAATGCTTCACGTACTTCTCCAGAAAATGGTTTTTCATGAGCACTCAGTGTTGGAAAGCTAAGTTTTTTCTCAACAGCAATTGCAGCTAATGCGAGCGCTAAAGGAAACTGTGCTTCTCGTAAGTAGCCAAATAATGTTGTCATCCCACGGTAAGGTATATTAGCAGCGTCAAGTACACTTTGTTCCGCTTTTGTTGCTTCATGGGAACCTGAAGCACCTGAAATTGTAAAAGCAGATTTAGCCTTTATTGTTTTTAACATTGTAGCAATTGTGTCTTTAAGTGGAATTTTTGTCCTATTTGTTTGATCTGTGATGATTTGGCTGATTTCAGCATAAACACGGGCATTTCGTTTTTTTGCTTGTTCGCCGTTTTCAAGCACTAGAAAAATACCTGCAGAACCGGTTATTATTTCACTGCCAAGAGAGTTTTTACGCCCCCAAACTGGTGACCACCCATTGCGTGCTAAGAGGCCTCCAAGCCCATGAGCTAACAACATATCATAACTTTGAGCATTATAGGAGCTACCTACTAAAACGTGCGTACTCTGTCCTGCTCGAATTCGGGCAACAGCTACTTGCACAGCAGAAAGCCCACTACCTTCTTCCCCCATAAATGTGCGAGAAGAGCCCGTTACTTTATGAACAATTGAAATATTACCGGCTAGAAGATTGGATAGTTGTGCTAAAAATAAAGTTGGGCGAAGTTCAGTTGAAAGGACAGAATTAAGCATAGAAGCGTGATCATCTGTTGTGCGTGCTTTAGCAAGAATTTGTGTATCAACAGCAATATCGCGCTCGCCTCCACTGGCTGCAACGATCATATCCATTGTTGATGTTAACTGTTCATTGTTTTTTATTCCCGCATCCTCAAGAGCAAGGCCAGCTGCATAGGTACCAAGACGCTGCCATGTTTCCATTTGTCGTTGGTCGCTACGTTTTGGAATTTGTAAATTCCAATCGACTTCAGTTAATTTATGGACAGTGTAGGGTGAAAAACTCGTACAATCTAGATTTGGTGTAACTGTAGGGTCGTTCAATTTTTTCCAATGGCAATCAACCCCTTCACCTAAGGAGCTTATCAGTCCTATACCAGTAATGAATACAGATTGATTCTGCATGATACAAGAAATCAATTAGCCTGTTTTAAGGCAATGAGTTCATCAATTTTTGCACAAAGGTTTTTAAGAACAAAATATTCTTCGGTTGCAACTGAACCTTCATTAATTTCTTGAGTCCACTGTTCTAATGGAATTTTAATTCCAAAAGCTTTATCAAGAGCAAAAACGATATCAAGAAAATCCAGACTATCGATTCCTAAATCATCAATTGTATGACTTTCAGGCGTAATCATGCTGCGATCGATTTCACTGATTTCCGCAATAACATCAGCAACTTTATCAAAAGTAGAGGGCAATGTGTAATTCCTTATTATAGGTTGATAGCTTCATAAAATATTTAAATATAACTCTATCTAGCTTTTTTTACCTAAAAAAAAAAGACTTAATCCAAAATGCAACTGTCTTTTCAATATGAAAAGTGAATTTGCAATGGACTAAGTCCTTACTTTTTGATTGTTTATAAGAAGAAACGCTAAATTTTATCGTAAAACACGAGGATTATTTATTTTTATTTGCCTTACTATGAGATTTTTTTCTATTTGCGGCAAGCACTGCCAGTGCTGTCATATTGACAACTCCTCGTGAAGTTACTGAAGGTGTGAGAATATGTACAGGACGTGCAGCCCCAATTAAAATAGGGCCTACATGGAGTGAATCTGTTAGGTTTTTTACAATATTAAGTGTGATATTGGCCGCATCAAGTGTTGGAAAAACAAGCAAATTAGCTTCACCCTTAAGACGTGAATCAGGAAAAACACGATCACGAAAAATTTGAGAAAGTGCTGAATCACCATGCATTTCCCCATCTGATTCCAAATCTGGGTATAACTGTGCCAAGATTTCAGCTGCACGGCGCATTTTACGCGCACTTTCTGTATTTTTGGAACCAAAATTTGAATGCGATAATAACGCTACTTTTGGTGTTATACCAAAAGCTTCAACTTCTTGTGCTGCTAAAACTGTCATTTCCACTATCTCTTCAGCAGAGGGATTTTCATTAACGTAAGTATCCGTTAGGAAAAGAGTACTATGTGGAGAGATGAGTAAACTGACAGAAGAAAAACGACTAACATTGGAATCAAGTCCAATAATTTGCTCGATTAATTGAAGATTACGTTCAAAACGTCCTTCTAAACCGCAAATCATTGCATCAGCTTCTTCACGCATAACTGCAAGGGCAGCAATAGCTGTTGTTGATGTTCTTACAATTGTTTTTGCAACCTCAGGTGATACACCACATCTACCTGTATAACGAAGCAATAAATTAACATAATCACGAAAACGTGGGTCATCTTCTGGATTTGTGAGTTCAAAATCTATGCCGGGACGAATTCTTAAGCCAAAGCGTTCTAATCTAGATTCCACTACATGTGGACGGCCAATAAGAAGAGGAATTGCAGTTTGTTCTTCAAGAACAATTTGTGCTGCACGAAGTACACGTTCATCTTCACCATTGGCATAAATTACACGTTTGCGTTTTGCTGTTTTTACAGTAGCAAAAACAGGTTTCATTGTTAGACCAGAGCGGTACACAAAGCGATTAAGGCTATCATGATAAGCAGCAATATCTTCAATTGGTCGAATTGCTACGCCGGTTTCCATTGCTGCTTTGGCAACAGCAGGTGCAATCCGCAGTATTAAGCGTGGATCAAAAGGGAAGGGGATAAGATAGTCTGGACCAAAATTAGATGTTTCTTTTGAATAAGCACGTGCTGCAACATCTGAAGATTCTTCACGGGCAAGGGCAGCAATAGCATGAACTGCTGCTACTTTCATTTCTTCATTAATTGCAGTGGCACCAACATCTAATGCGCCACGGAAAATATATGGAAAACAAAGGACGTTATTAACTTGATTGGGATAGTCAGAACGCCCTGTGCAGATCATTGCGTCTGGTCGCACGGCACGTGCTTCTTCTGGCATGATTTCCGGTGTTGGGTTAGCGAGTGCTAAAATTAAAGGCTTTGGGGCCATTTTTTTGAGATATTCGGGTTTTAAAACACCACCTGCTGAAACACCTAAAAAAATGTCTGCATTATCAATAATCTCGGATAAAGTTCGTGCATCAGTTTTTTGCGCATAATTGATTTTCCAACGATCCATAAGTGTTTTGCGGCCTTCATAAACAACACCGTCTAAATCACTAAGCCAAATGTTTTCAACTTTTGCTCCAAGATGAACTAAAAGATTAAGACAAGCTAAAGCGGCAGCACCTGCACCTGAGGTAACTATTTTTACGTCTTCAATTTTTTTACCAGCAAGATGTAATCCATTTAATACGGCAGCAGAAACAATAATGGCAGTTCCGTGTTGGTCATCATGGAAGACTGGGATATTCATTTTAGCACGAAGTTGCTCTTCGATTTCAAAGCATTCAGGAGCTTTGATATCTTCAAGATTGATACCACTAAATGTCGGTTCTAATGCAGATACGATTTCTACCATTTGCGCAATGTCAGGTGCATCAAGTTCGATATCAAACACATCAATATTTGCAAACTTTTTGAATAAAACAGCTTTTCCTTCCATGACAGGTTTAGAAGCAAGCGGGCCAATGTTTCCTAATCCTAAAACAGCTGTTCCATTTGATATAACAGCCACTAAATTGGAACGAGAAGTATATTGAGCTGCTAGGTTTGGATCTTTATGAATTGCAAGACATGGCGCAGCAACACCCGGAGAATAAGCAAGCGCTAAATCGCGTTGATTACCAAGCGGTTTTGTTGCTTGTATTTTTAGTTTTCCAGGCTTTGGATATTGGTGGTAAAAAAGCGCTGCACTATCAAGTTCAGTTTGATGTGAACTGACATTGTTATTTGATTTTTTAGACATTTTTGTGATATCCAAGTTAATATATGTTTATAGGGACATTGCCATTTATAATCAGATTAATGCCCGCTAAAAGATTTTGATTTTTCTAAATATAAAAAGGCATAAACGTGCGCAAATTCTTCTGAATTTTTAAACTAATACACCAGATTAATTTATTTGCATTAATTAATAATTTCATTGACATTAGCATTATTATTTTTTGCCTCCTTAACAAATTTTACAGCAACTGATCAGTTTGAAAAGGTCCTGATAAGATAGTATTGGTGGTTACGTTACAAGTAGTTATGTTTTTGTAATACTTACAAGAAATGATGCAAGCCCTAATGTGCATACTGGAAGGAAGATCTAAATTTATGATTGATGTATAAAGGGGTGAGAAGATAATATAAGTCACGCTTAACTATTTGTAATATAAGATAATTTAGCATTACTTTTATAATTCTTATGAGAACAATTGCATTTTGGATGAGGTTTGTCATAAGTTTTTCATATTTTAAATTTTTCAATTCGCAACATGCGAGATTGTCGTTATTAACTAACATTGTCGTTATTAACTAACATTGTCGTTATTAACTAACAAAGATTCAAAGTAAATGTGTTGGAGTGGATATGCTTTGTTTGTCTTTTTTCCATATATTTGCAATAGTGTGCGTCATTTCTATATTAAATTAACAATAGTTTATGTTGTTATTTTTAAGGTATTGTTGAGGCGTTCATTTATAACCAATGTATCTTCTTATTCCAGTGCATGTACACATACTTTTTTGTTTCCTGCTTAAGTATAAACAATGGCTCGTGATTTCTTTAATCCTAATCCCGTGAAGTTGAAGTATATTTCTTTTATAAGCGAGCAACGAGATTTTGAATCAACATTTACACTTTTTACTTACTAAGTATGCTTAAAAAAGAGTATTGGCAAGTTGAATGATGAAAGAACTGCCAGCTTATAATTGACGCAATGTAAAAGTTAGATACCTTTACGGTCAAAACTTATTAATATTACTCATAATATTATAATAAATTCGTCATGATGATGATTAATTAATGCAATTGAAAAAAGGGAAAAAGAGTAACTTTTTCCCTTTTTTATTATTTTATTGAATTCGTCCGCTTGCATGGGCAAGTATAGTATAAACTTTTCCGGTATCTGAAATTAAATATTGTCGTGCTGTATGGGTATTTCCAGAACTACGAGATACATCACGTAATAGTTTTTCAAAATCTGCAATGTATTGATTGACGGAGTCTTTAAAATTAATATCACTTGTATATTTTTGCTTAATTATTTCAAATATCATTTTCCCATTCGAAGTATAAAGCTGCTCAGGTATAATATTTTTTTGTCCACGCCGATAATGATTCCATAACTCAACAATGGCGTTGTGATTAATAGCTTTTAAAATACTCGTTGCTAATGAATTAAGAGATCCATTCGCAGGATGAGATTTTGTTTGTACCGATGAAGAAATTGGACTGTTATTGGTACTTTCAGGCTGTGTTTTTTCACACGAAGCTCCTGCCAACAGATCTGATACCCATCTGTTTTGGTTTTGTTTGCTTTGTTCTTGCGACCAGATAGGCTTTGGTGGCACTATCTTCTTTGTAGTTTCAGAAGAAGTACTATTGACCCTATTTGATGTTAATGATGTAGGCGCAGCTGACATCAATTGCTCTTTTTCGTTATTTTTGTCATCGTTTTGTATAACATTTGCCAAGTCCTTTAACGCTGTAATTTGTTCATTCAGAGTGTAACGGACTGTTTGTATTGTTTCTTTTGTTTGAGCTGGTAGTTTTTGAATATTCTCATTAATATCATTATTAACTTTTAAAAGTTCTAAACGAATTTCATCAGCTGATTTGCGTATATCTTCTGCAGCTCCTGAAAAACGCACTGAAACTTCATTAGTAAGTTGATTAAGAGTCTGTTCCAGTAATTGCGTAGAATTACGTGTATTTTCATCGGTGCGTTTAAATGCTAAACTGAGAGCATCTTCATAATGTCTAATAAGTTGATTAATCTCATTAGACTTTGAAACAAGAGTATTGCTCAACGTGGATAGCGCATTTCGCTTTTCTTCAAGTGTCACACTCAGTGTGTTTTCTGATTGTTCAAGCATATGAATGGTTTCAGAAAGTGTTTGAGTGTGTTCACTGAAATTTGTTGTGATATGACTAATTTTATCAAATGTATTTTGCATAAATCCTTGCAGAGCTTCCATATTATTATGGAGTGTTTGGCCTGAAGTTGATAAATGTTCTGCTGCTTGGTTAGTGTTTTGGAAGAAACTATTTGTTGTTTCATTAAACTGAGTATCAATATTTTGAACTGTTGATATCAAAATATTACTATTTTCGTGGATATTATAAATTGATTGATTTAATTGCTCAAGAATTGCCGAGACATTATTGATAAGGTCTTCCTTCATAGTAGCCATGGTTTGAATAGTTTCAGAATTTGTTTGTGCAAAAGTATTCATCCATGCTTCATTTTGTGCATAAATTCTTTGTTCAGCATCTTGCGTTGAGAGAGCAAGTTGTTCACTGATGTGCTGTGTTAAATTGCTGAATGACTCAGTTGTATTTTGTGCAGTTTGATTTAAATAATCTGTTAATTCTGTTAAGTGTTCAACATATCCTGAAACTTGAGAAGTTGTTTGATTATTTACCTCTTCTAAACGATTACCTACATCAGATAACCGATATCCTAAATTATTTTCGAGCTCCTGCATGGATTGATATAGAACGTTGGAGCGCTCATTAAGTAATTGTTCAATGGCTGTTGTTGAAGAATAAATTGCTTCATTAAACAATGTTTGTGCATTATTACCTGCCATTGTAAAGGCTTCTGCAGTATAAGCTGTCTGCTCTTCTAGAACAGAGAGAATTTTTTCACTGGTATTGTGAATTGTTTGTTCAACGTTTGATACAATACGATTACCAGATTCAAAAATAATATTTTCTGCTTTTGCAGTAACATCACTAACAGATGAAACAAACTGGTTACCAGCAGAAAGAATAGAGGTTTCTGATTTTTCTACTTGATCAGCCATTATTAATGCCGCTTGCTGAGAAGCGTTAACAAGCTTTTCTTGTGCTTTATTTGTTTCATTATCTAATGATGAAAACATTTGTTCACCGGTAGAGGCAAGGATATCAGACGCTTCCATAAGCTTGTCATGTAAACTACCTGTAACCGTATTAACGGAATTTTCTAATGTACCGCATATATTATCTACGCTTGTTTCTAGCGCTTGTTGGACTGCTTGGGCATGTTCATTATTGAGAGCAATAGATGTTTTTAAGGTGTCAGAGCGTTCCTCAAATACAGATGTTTGTTCCTTAATAGTTTCACATATTTGGCCCATTTTTTCAGATAATTTTTCTTCTAACGTAGTTACACGTTCAAAGATTTGACTTGCTTTATTTTCTAGATTTTCATCGAACGACTCTATACGATTTTCAAAGGTTTCAAACAATGTCTCATTAGATTGAGAGAGAGTATCCTTTAAAGTTTCAGTATGACTTTCAAGGTTTTTGATGTGGTCTTGGACAGTTTCGGTGATAGTTTTATTGTTACTGTCAATAATATTTTCAACCAAGTCCATTTGCTGTTTTAAGGCTGTATCAATGTGTATATCACTTTTTGCAATGATATTATGGATTGTTTCCATACGTTGCTCGATCGTGCGAGTTTGATCTGCAAGAACTTCGTTAAGAGAAAAACTGTTGGTAGCCAAAGAATCGCGCAAAGCTTCAGCACGTATGTCAATATTTTTAGCCTGCATTTCTAAGGCATCTTGAGTTGTTTGGCAGCTTTGCGTAATGGTTTCTTGCAGTTTTTCTGTGCAGTGAGCTATAGCGGATAGATGATTTTCTGCGCTCTGATCAATGATTTGAATATTATCAGTTAAAGTTTTTTCAATAGATGAAACATTTTGGGTTAACTCATCAATTTGATTTTTCAATGTATCAGCAATTTTATCCTTTTCGCTGGTGAGCATATTTTCCATTATATCTCTTTGATCAGCAATTTGTAATTTAAAGTCTTGTGAACGTTCCTTTATAATATCAACAATTGCATCATCAACATTTTGGATTTCTTCTCTCAAAAGTTTTTTGCTTTCGTCAATTGCGGAAAGAACATTATCACGACCGTTTGTAAATACATTGGCAATATCAGCAGTTCTTTCTTGAAGATTTGCATTAATTTGCAAGGTATGAGCTTCCAAAAATCCACCAAGTTTTTCAACGTTATCTTCTAAGGTTTGACTACGAGAAATAAAGGATTCAATAATAGAATCACCATGCTCTTTAAGAGATAAATCAGCATTTGCTAAACGGTTTTCAAAAGCTTCAAGCGCTTGTGCGGTGATATTATCGAATGTAGAAGAGATTTTATAAGCCTGTTCGTCAAGCTGTATGATTTTTTCATCTAAATTCTGCAATGATTGATTATGGCGATCAACAATTACTGTATCGACAGTTTTAAATTTTTCATCAATACTGGAAAGGGTTTGATCTGTTGCAGCTTGTATATTCTCCGCAATTTTAGCGATATGCATTTCAGCTTTAGCAGTTGTTTCGTTAAAGGTTTTTTCTAATTGCTTTTCATTATTATCAAAGCGTTCTGAAAAACCATCAAAGTTCTTTCCCAATTCATCGAAAAACTCTGTGTTCTTTTGCTGAATGTGTACCGTTGTTTCGTTAAATTTTTCAACAAGCTGTTTTGTTATACCATCTCCTGCATAGGAAAGTTTCGTAACAAGATCTTCACCCTGTTTTTCTAAAGTTTGAGAAAGAGTTTGTGTAAGTTTGTCAATATTGGTTGAAATTTTAGATGCAACCAAATCAAACTCATCACTCAGCTGTTCTTGTGTTCCTTTAATTGTTGACTGTACGCGGTTAGCATGATTCAAAATTGCCATGCGTTCATTATTTAATTCTTCTATTAATTTGTGAATCCGCGATTCATTTTCTGCATAAGCCTGCTCAAGGTTATGAACTTCACTTTGTATAATAGCTTCAAGTTCAACAGCACGCCCAAGAGTACGCTCAATTCCTTCATTCATTGCAGCTACTTCTTTACGAATGGTCTCTCCTATAGCAATGGCTTGCTTTTCAGATATGTGCTGCGGTTCGTTAAGTTGTTGTGCTGCATGTGTTATAAGAACAGCAATATTGCGTAGTTCAGTTGAACGTTTTGTCAGCTGAGCAAAACCCCAAGACATGAGAATAGGAATCATAGTCCCTGCAGTTACAGCGAGCCCAGTAGGAGATGTAATAAAGGCAGTAATGTTCGCTAAAGAATTTAATCCAGCAGGAGCTAGTTTATGGGCAATAAAAGCACCTCCTGTTGCCCACAGAGCACTAAGTGCTGTTGTACTCCAATAAATCCGAGAGATAGAATTTTGCTTTAATGGCCCTAAATTTAAAGGCTCTATTATGTCGTCATTAGCGGGGAGAGGCTTTGTAGCTAATAACGTGTCATGCACAGTTCCACCGGAAAGCTCATCTGTAGGTTTTTGTCCAAAAAGTTGTTCAGCAACAGATTCATCAATAACAACATCATCATGAACATTAGAGGTAAGAGTAGAAGCATTGTTTTCAGAAAGAAGTTCTTCTTCTGCTGTTGCAATTTTTTGAATCAAATCATCCTCATGAATAGGATTTGAAGGATCATTTAATGATACTGCTTCAATTATCGAATCATCAAGGTTAAAGTCCATTGCTTTGTCGAGAGCTTCTTCAAATTCGACTTCAAATGCTTGTAATTTGGTTCTACGTGCCATACTCGCCTCATACTTTTACAGATGGAAAAGAAATACGCCCCTTTCCAGTTACTTCTAATATATTAGCTGTTAATTATTTAGAAAGGAATATGTATAAGGTAAAAGTTTTGTAACTTATCAAGATAGGGTTAACGCGGATTTTGTTGCTTATTCAAAAATGCTGAAAAATTCATAAAAAACAATACAGTACAAAATTATGTCTGAGATAAAATTTGTTGATTGTTTATTTTAATAACCAATATTATAAGCTTAATATGTTTGATGGAACAATTGAATCGGCATTTCAGTTGCATATGATGCTTTGAAAATTTTTGCACAATATGCCAGTTCTTGTAAGCGCATAAGCACTCATGCTTAAATTGATGCAAAATAATTATGCTATAACAAAATTTAAACAAAATAATTAATTATATAACAAACAATTGGATATGTGTTTTTTTAGCACCATGCTAAAGTTATTTCATAAATGAACAGGTAGTGAGCCGCGTTGAACAATAAAAACATATACTTTATAATAGAAACAAATAAACAGCCTATAATAGTGATAAGTTAGTTGAATATATTTAAGAAACAGATGAAAAATTAATGGGATAAATACTAGACCAAAACATTGCATTTTTTAGCTGTTTTATCCATTCCAATATAGCATGTGTAATAATCTATATTGAGTTTGTCATGTTATTTAAAGGCATTTTTCCACCTTGTTACTATAGTTGCAAAATTTGCTAATAGTGACAAAAACTGAATTTGACGATCTAATCCTCTGCAAGAAGGCGCCTCTTTGTTATGCCTTTAAATTATAGTATATTAGTTGATATTCGGTATTTTGTATTGAATAGACACTAAAGCCTAGTCAGTAAATTATATGACAAATACTATTATGTAGAAAATATTATATATGTTGATGCCTTTTGTACAAAAAATTGTTTTTAGACATAATAATCAGTAAAAAACGAAAGTTTTAAAATTTTTATATTTGATTTTTGATCTTATTAATTGTGCTGTTCATTACTTACACGTAGTAGATTATTTTTCTAATATTGAGCAGAATTTTTCTGGATTTTTAATGCTGATACATTGACAATTTATTATTTTTTAGTCGATATGAAACAGTGGATATTTTTACGATTCGCAGCAAAGGTGTAAAATATGGTAGAACGATCACAACACCTGCAAGATGTATTTTTGAATACAGTTCGTAAGCAAAAAATTTCTCTTACAATTTTTCTTGTGAATGGTGTTAAGTTGACAGGTGTTGTAACGTCATTTGATAATTTTTGTGTTCTTTTGCGCCGAGATGGGCATGCGCAATTGGTTTATAAACACGCTATTTCGACGATTATGCCGGGCCAATCTGTACAAAAGTTTGAAGGTGAGGGGTCTGAATAGATAGGGCTGTTATCTTTAAATCTTTTGCTCTTTTTCTTCTATTACCTTGAATTGTTATGATGGATACAAATAAAAGATCTGGGAAATTGATTTCACAGGTTGCAGAGCAGGTACGTGCTGTTATTTTTTTACCGTTTTTCCCCGTAAACAAGAATGAAACAGTTTTAAGTGAGCACTCAATAGATTCTCGGATAAAAGAAGCGTTAGGATTAGCGCGTGCTATTGAGTTAGATGTTGTCCATTATGAAACCATTAATATTAGCACACCACACCCTTCGACTTTGTTTGGGGTAGGCAAAGTGGATGCATTTGCTGATTATATAAGTGAGCATCATATTGCACTTGCAATTGTGGATCATGTTCTCACACCAGTGCAGCAACGTAATTTGGAAAAAATATGGAGTTGCAAGGTTATTGATAGAACGGCTTTGATCCTTGAAATTTTTGGTCGTCGTGCACGAACAAAAGAGGGGAAATTGCAAGTCGAATTGGCACATTTATCTTATCAAAAAAGCAGGCTTGTCCGAAGTTGGACACACTTGGAAAGACAACGCGGTGGTAGTGGTTTTTTGGGAGGGCCTGGTGAAACTCAAATTGAAGCAGATAGACGCCTTCTGCAAGATAAAATCACTCGTATTCGTCGTGAATTAGAGAATGTTGTTAAAACGCGTGCTCTTCATCGAGCTAAAAGAAAAAAGACGTCTCATCCTGTTGTTGCTTTAGTAGGATATACTAATGCGGGAAAATCAACACTTTTTAACCGCTTAAGTGATGCAGGTGTATTAACAAAGGATATGTTGTTTGCAACGCTTGATCCAACTTTACGCAGAGTTATTCTCCCTCATGGGCAAACTATTTTTTTATCCGATACTGTAGGTTTTATCTCTAATTTACCAACACATTTGATTGCGGCTTTTAGAGCAACTCTCGAGGAGGTAATTGAAGCTGATTTAATTATCCACGTAAAAGATATATCAGATCCTGATCATCGTGCTCAGGCTCAAGATGTATTAGAAATACTTTCAAGTTTAGGTGTTGATATTGGTAATACAGACCATATCGTGGAAGTTTGGAATAAAGCTGATATGTTGGATGAGCATACATTGAATGTTTTGCAAACAAGTGCAAGAACATTGTTAAATCCTGCATTAATGATATCAGCCCTCACTGGGGAGGGGTTAAATCAATTGTTAATAACAATTGAAAGGCGGCTTTCTGGAGAAATGCAGAGCGTTAAATTGGTTTTAAAGCCTGATGAAATGCAGCTTATTGATTGGTTTTATAAAAATTCTGGTAAGATAGAACAGGAAAATCATGATGATGGTTCTGTTACTATCCGAGCACTTCTTACTTGTGAAGCAAAGAAACGGTTAGATCATCTTAAAAAAATATGTATAAACACTTCTTTTAAGCTATGACCTCAGCAAAACTTCTTTTATCTTTACGTTTTTCTAATCCAAAATAACATAGCTTTAAATAATATAGCTTTGAGTTAAGAGGATAGTTACTCCTTTCTCTTAAATAGAAAACGTGAAATATTTTGTTGGTTGAAATAAGATGAATTTTGAGCGTGATAAAAGATTGTTAATGCGCATAATATCGCAAAACGCTTTAATTGTTTTTTTCTCGGCAATGTTATGCGTATTTTTGATTTGGTTATATTATTTTGTTCAGCCACGGTCCTACCAAGCGACCTTAACATTTACGTTGTCTGATTCTGTTGGAATCCCATTACCAAGTGATGAACAAAATAGTATTGTTGCATTACTATTTGCCCAACCTATTTTTTTTAATAATTCAAATACACAGAGATTTTTCCCTTATGATGTACATAAGAAAAAGCTTCATGAAAATATTCGATTTTCTCGTGATGATGATCTGATCAAGCTTGCTTTTGAAGCAAAAACTGCTGAAGATGCTCAAAAAGGGTTAGAAAGTTGGTTTTCTGCTTTTTCAGATACAGTCATTAAACGAAATCAAAAATTATTGTCGATAGAAAAAAAAGCTGATCAACAATATGATAATACTGCAATATTAAATATACTTCAGACATTTCGCTCATCTACTAATTCTTCCATTCATCATGAAGCAAAACAGGCTGAACTTAATAACCTTTATGCAAAATTAACAGATGCAACTTTAAGGCGTATTCATTTAACAATTTTAAATTCGACCATAAAAATGATGCGTAAAAATGGTCAGTCTTTATTGTCTTTGTCATTTATTGCAAATAACCCAGCTATTGTTGCATTAGAAGCTAAAATTAATCTTTTGGAAACACAGAAAGCTCATATGGCTGCCCAATTAGGTTGGGAACATCCTCAAATCAAAGCGATGATTGCGGAATCAAAAGCACTTTCTAGCCAGTTAGAAGATAAAATTTTGCAGATTACTAATCAAATTCATTCAGATGAGACTGTCGCAAAAAATTTTGAAATACAGCTAAGAGAAAAAATTAGAATTTTTGTAAAGGATCAATCTCAGTCTTTCAATCAAATGTTAAATGAACTGGAAAATAAAGTAAAAGTAGTAATAGATGAGCAAAATAAAGAGATGAACCTTCATACTCCTTTATTACAAAATGCAAAGATTCGCATAATTACTCCAATAGCAGTCGCTCCTGTTTCTTTTATGGCTCTTTATGGCAAAAGTGTTCTTGTGAGTATATTAGCAAGTTTGATAGCTTTTTTAGTGGGGTTATTATTATTTCAAATATATTCTGGAACAAGAAAAACTCAATCGGAAGAAGATTTAGAAAGCAGTAGAAATGCTTTATTGTCTAAAGTGATAGAAAATTCTGAAACTTTTATGACAATAGAAGGATTATCGGTTTTTTTAAAATTACGTTCTTCGATGGTTGTTTCAATAATTGGGGCACAGGCTGCTCGGATGGCGGCAAAATTATCTCTTCATCTTGTAAAAGAGAAAAAAACAGTTTTGCTGGTAGATGTTTCTGGTCAACAAATAGAAAAAATAATTGGCCCACATCGAGGATTGAGTGATGTATTAACTGGCGATGCGCAGTTGCAAGATGTTATTTATCGCGATTACGATACGGGAGTTGATATTCTTCCCCAAGGGTTGGCGAGTGCTGTTCGTGCTCAGGATTTTTCAAATGATATTCCCCGTTTATTAGAAGAATTTAAAAAAAATTATGATTTAATCATTTTAGAAATAACTAGCGAACCCAAATACGGGTCTGAGCAAATTGCGCAATCGACAGATTATTATATTTGTAATGCTGCTCTTGATAAATATAACTGGATAGTGCAGATGATATCCAGATTTCCAAAAACTGTTTGTCGTGTGAATTCGTATTGAACATTGGCAAAAAACAGGCATGGTAATTACGTATTGTGGCAAAAGCACTTTCTTTTTGCATAGCATTGGTGAATCTTATAAAAACAATAGAGATTTAATTTAGATTTAAGAAATATTTGCAGTTGAAGACAAACTAAAGGAACCCCAAAATGGCAATAGAGAAATTGAATGATGTAGCTTTGACATCGCTGCAAAAACAAAATCGAAAACAGATTCAAGTGTGGCTTTATGCCATTTTATTGCTTTGTTTGGCAATTGTTTTAGTGGGAGGAGCTACCCGTTTGACGGGGTCAGGATTATCTATAACTGAATGGAAGCCAATTCATGGTGTAATTCCACCAATTGGTATAGATCAGTGGCAAGAAGAATTTTTGAAATATCAACAAATAGCACAATATAAGTTGCTTAATCGTGATATGACATTAAGTGCATTTAAGGTTATTTTCTGGTGGGAGTGGGGGCATCGTGTTCTTGGGCGTCTTGTTGGTCTTGTAGCTTTATTGGGTTTGATTTGGTTTTGGATTACCAAACGTATTGAAAGAGGTATTTTGTGCCAACTTATTGTTGTGCCAATTCTTATCGCTGTTCAAGGTGTTATTGGTTGGTGGATGGTAGCATCAGGGCTTGGTCAAAGCAATCTGACAAGTGTCAGTCAATATCGTTTGGCAATTCATCTCATGGCAGCATGTTTTGTTATTGTTTTTGTCACTTATTTATCTCGAGGCCTTACAAAATGTACAGAGAAACCAGCAACGCAGACTGTTCAACGTTTTGCAGGTTGGCTTGTTTTTCTTGTTTTAATTGAGATTTATTTTGGTGCTTTGGTTGCAGGTCTTCATGCAGGTAAAGTCTATAATACATGGCCATTGATGGATGGGCAGATTATTCCTGACGGTTTACTGAATTATGATCCAATTTGGATTAATTTATTTGAAAATCCTTTGACAGTTCAATTTGTTCACCGTTGTTTTGCTTACTTTTTATTTATTATAGCACTTGTTCACGCTTTCTATGTACGAAAAAGCATTCCACATTCAGCTCATGCTCGTCGTGCATTTTTTTTATGCGTTGCCATAGTTGTTCAAGCGCTTTTTGGCATTGTTACCTTATTAAATGAAGTACCCCTAGGTTGGGGAGTTCTTCATCAAGGTGTTGCGTTAGTTATATTGTATTTTTCAGTTGTACATTGGCGAGCAACAAAGGGAGCATATCGCGTTATTGAATAAAGATCTGCAATCAGAAAATTAGTTATTTGCAAGCATTAGATCAAGATTTTGGATAGCAGCCGCGGATGCACCTTTCCCAAGGTTGTCTAATATGGCACATAGGTTGAAAATACCTTCATTGTCATTGCCAAAGACAAAAAGTTTCATACCGTCTTTATGCGCTAGACATTCTGGATTTAATTTAGTAAGTGTTTCAGTCTCTTCTTGCGATGCGACTGAGATGATATCTTGACCATTATAGTGAGCATTGAAAATTTCACGCAGATTGGAACAGTTAGCTGATTTTGCGAAGAGATGACGATGGAGTGGGAGATTTACAATCATTCCTTGGGGAAAACAGCCAACACTTGGTGTAAAAATAGGTGTTTGGCTGATCAGCCCATGAAATTTAATCTCTGGTACATGTTTGTGTTTGAGATTAAGACCATAAGTAAAGTAATTTTCTCGAAGAGTATCTTCTCGAGAGTGATTTTCCATTTGTGCAATTAATTGTTTACCTCCACCCGTGTAACCAGATATAGCGTTAATTGATACTGGGTAATGAGCATCTAGTAAGCCTACTTCACGTAATGGTCGAATTAAACTAATTGCACCGGTTGGATAACATCCGGGGTTTGAAACGTAACGTGCTTCTTGGATACGCTTTTTTTGTCCTGTTGTCATTTCAGGAAAACCGTAAACCCAGTCTGGTGCAATACGGTGTGCTGTTGAACTATCAATAATTCTAATTTTTTTATTGTTTTTGAGCAATTCTACTGTTTGGCGTGCAGCATCATCTGGAAGACATAAAATAGCAATGTCTGTTTGGTTAAGATATTCTTGGCGTACATCAATTTTATGCCGATCTGCATAAGGAATAGAGAGCAATTCTAAATCATAGCGCTCTGCTAATCGCTTTTGTATTTGCAATCCAGTTGTTCCATGCTCACCATCAATAAAGATTTTTGTTACCATTATATTTTACCTTAAACTGATGTTTTCTGTCATATTAAGCTTGTGAATATCGTATTCAGCCTAAATAATTGAGTACTTTGAGACTATAGTCTGTCTTGCTTGCATGGAAGATGTTGTAATAAAGAGAATTTTTAAAAAGCTCGACACTTATTTTGCATTATTTATTTTTGTGTGGCTAGAATTTTATTGCTTAAATAGCAAAAGAATAAGATAGATATTATAGTGTTTGCAATTTTTGAATTAAAATGGTTCAAAATGTTTGGTCTGTGATACGTACTATGTTACTTTTTATTTTGTTTTAACGTTAGGACATGCTTTATGACTAAGAAAGCAAGTGATCTACAAAAGTGCTTTTTTAACAGTAATTTGCAAACTGTTGATTCTGCAGTCTTTGATGCAATCAGTGGTGAGTTTAAACGCCAACATCATGAGATTGAGCTGATTGCATCAGAAAATATTGTTTCAAGAGCAGTTCTTGAAGCTCAGGGATCAGTTTTAACCAATAAATATGCAGAGGGCTATCCAGGGAAGCGTTACTATGGTGGTTGTCATTTTATAGATCTAATTGAGGAATTGGCAATTGAACGAGCAAAAAAACTTTTTGGTGCTGCTTTTGCAAATGTTCAACCCAATTCTGGTAGCCAAATGAATCAAGCTGTATTTTTAGCTTTGCTTCAGCCTGGTGATACATTTATGGGATTAGATTTAAATTCTGGCGGTCATCTTACGCATGGCTCTCCTGTTAATATGTCAGGAAAATGGTTTAATGTTGTTTCTTATGGTGTACGTCAAGAAGATCAGCTTCTTGATATGGAGAGTATTGAACACCTTGCAAAAAAGCATAAGCCAAAGCTTATTTTAGCAGGAGGAACGGCTTATTCACGCATATGGGATTGGAAACGGTTCCGTGAAATTGCTGATGAGGTTGGGGCTTATTTAATGGTTGATATGGCTCATATTGCAGGCTTAATTGCTGGTGGTGTTCATCCTTCACCTGTGCCATATGCTCATGTTGTTACCACTACAACGCATAAATCACTCCGTGGTCCCCGTGGTGGTATGATATTAACCAATGATGAAACCTTAGCTAAGAAGATTGATTCAGCTGTTTTTCCTGGTTTGCAAGGTGGCCCTTTAATGCATGTGATTGCTGCTAAGGCAGTTGCATTGGGAGAGGCTTTGCAGCCTGCTTTCAAAGATTATATTACCAATGTGGTTTCTAACGCTAAAACTTTAGTAAAACGCTTACAGAATAGTGGTTTTAATATTGTTTCCGGTGGTACAGACAATCATTTATTATTGGTTGACTTGCGTTCTAAAAATTTAACAGGAAAAAGTGCAGAATTGGCTTTAGGACGTGCTGGTATTATCTGTAATAAAAATAGTATTCCTTTTGATCCCCAAAAACCATTTGTAACCTCAGGTATTCGTTTGGGTACACCTGCAGCAACAACACGTGGTTTTTCAGAAAATGAATTTATCCAAATTGGTGACTTCATTTCAGAAGTTCTTGATGGTCTTAAAGCAGCACAAAGCGCTGAAGATAATGCTTCTATTGAAAACGCTGTTAAGAAAAAGGTAAGAGATATGACAGATAATTTTCCTCTTTATTCTCATTTGAGCACTTGTTGAGGCACGAAAAAGATGCGCTGCCCTTACTGTCAATATGAAGATACACAAGTTAAGGATTCACGTCCTGCAGAAGAGGGCGCGGTAATTCGTCGTCGACGTGTGTGTTCTGTTTGTGGTGGTCGTTTTACGACCTTTGAGCGTATTCAGTTACGTGAATTATCAGTTTTCAAGAAAAGTGGTCGGCGTGAACCGTTTGACCGTGATAAATTAATAAGATCAGTTAATGTAGCGGTGCGTAAGCGTAATATTGACCCTGATCACATTGAACAAGCAATTTCAGGTATTGTACGCCAGCTTGAGAATTTAGGGGAACCTGAGATTGCTTCAGAAAAAATTGGGCATCTTGTAATGGAATGGTTGAAGAGCATTGATGACATTGCTTATATTCGTTTTGCTTCCGTGTATCGCGACTTTCGTAATGCAACCGATTTTCATGATATTATAAACGAACTTTCAAAAGATGTAGCGGATGTAAAATCTTATTTTGATGAGTAAAAAAGAACAAGATAACCGCTTTATGGCCGCAGCCATTCGTTTAGCACAACGTCACATTGGGCTTACCGGACAAAACCCATCTGTTGGTGCACTAATTGTCCGAGATGATGATGGAAAGGCATCCATTGTCGGCTATGGTATAACAGCTATCCACGGAAGACCCCACGCTGAAATGCAAGCCTTATTAATGGCAGGCCCATTATCCCATGGCGCTACTGCTTACGTTACTTTAGAACCTTGTTCACATTATGGTGAAACTTCACCTTGTGTAAATGCACTTATTGATTCAGGTATTTCTCGAGTTGTTGTTGCACTTACTGATCCAGATGAACGGGTTTGTGGTCGTGGTATTGCTCTTTTACGTGCAGCTGGCATTGAAGTCATTGAGGGAGTTCTGGCTAGGGAGGCTTTTGAAACGTTAAGTGCTTATTTATGCATAAAAAAACTGCAGCGGTGTGAAGTAACTTTAAAAATGGCAATTTCTGCAGATAATGGTATAGGAATAAAAAAGAAGGGGAGGGTGGAAATTAGTGGGGCGCAAGCTCATACATATACTCATATTTTGCGCGCTCAAAATGATGCTATTATGGTTGGTATTGGTACTATATTAGCAGATAATCCACAATTAAGTTGCCGTTTGCCTGGGCTTGAAATACGCTCTCCTATACGTATCATTTTAGACACAGATTTACGTATTCCATTTGATGCAAAGGTTATACAAACAGCGACAAAAATCCCTACATGGGTTATTTGTAATACAACTTTTGCAGAAAAAAGTAAAAAAATGGCACTAGAACAGTGTGGTGTATGTGTATTTCCAATAGAAATGAGCGCTCATTTGATGCAGCCTTTTGCTATTTTACAGCTGCTTTGTCAGCGTGGAATCAATAGTATTTTGCTTGAGGGAGGAGCAAAGACAGGAGAAAATTTTTTAAATGCTGGTTGTGTGGATCAGTTGATATGTTTTTATGCACCAGTTATTTTAGGTGCAGATCGTATTGATGCTCCCCATTTTGCAACTTATCTTTCAGAATTTAATGAAATTGAGACGAAAATGTTAGGAAATGATCGTTTGTGCAAATGGAGGCGCAAAACATTATGTTTACAGGGATTGTAACAGATATCGGTTGTGTTGAAGACATTCAGTCTTTAAAACAAGGAATACGCTTAAGTATTTCTACACATTATGATGTAGAGACTATAGAAATTGGTGCATCAATTGCGTGTTCAGGTATTTGTCTAACCGTTATTGAACATGAGCTAAAACAGGCGAATGTTAATTGCTTTGTTGTAGAAGCATGGAAAGAAGCATTGTGTTTGACTAATATTGCTCAATGGACAAAAGGGACTTTTGTTAATTTGGAGCGTTCATTGCGGCTTGGTGATGAGATAGGTGGGCATTTGGTTTCTGGTCACGTTGATGGTTTGGCTGAGATCGTTGATCAAAAAAATGAAGGTGATGCAATTCGTTTTTATTTAAAAGCTTCAATGCGGTTAGCGCCTTTTATTGCAGAAAAAGGCTCTATTGCGCTTAACGGTACATCTCTAACCGTTAATTGTATTGAAAATAATATTTTTGATGTTCTTATTATTCGCCATACGCTTGAAATGACAACATGGGGGCAGGCTAAAGTGGGGGACCAAGTGAATTTAGAAGTTGATCAGCTTGCTCGTTATGTTGCCAGGCTTTCTAATTTTAAAATGAAAGATAAGTGAACTGAAAAAATTTTTGTATTGTTTTTGAAATTTGGTGGTTATGTAATCTTTGAGTCCTTTATTGGTTTTAAATAGGGGTTTTGTTGTGACAAGAAAAATACATAAAAAGTTGCATTTATTAATTGTTGAAGCACGCTTTTACGATAAAATTTCAAATGAACTTCTTGCAGGTGCGGTGAATGTTTTACAAAAAGCTGAAGTAAGTTATGATGTTGTAACAGTTCCAGGGGCACTAGAAATACCTGGTGCAATAGCTTTTGCTGAAAAAAACAATAAAGTATCCTATGATGGTTATGTAGCGCTTGGTTGTGTTATTCGGGGTGATACATATCATTTTGAAATTGTTGCTGATAATTCTTGTCGAGCATTAATGGATTTAACTCTTCATAGGCAATTAGCGATTGGAAATGGTATTTTGACTGTTGAGGATGAAGAACAAGCATGGGCACGTGCTAAACAGAGTGAAAAGAATAAAGGTGGTTTTGCTGCTGAAGCTGCTTTATGTATGATTGCTCTAAAGAAGAAATTTGGAGATAATCATTAAATATGGCTGATATAAAAAGCAAACATTCTTCGCATTTGGCTAATAAACGCGGAGTAGCAAGGCTTGCTGCAGTTCAGGCGCTATATCAAATGGATATAGTTGGCATTGGTGTTAGGGAAATAGCAGTTGAATATAAAGCTTATCGTTTAGGAAAAGATATTGATGGTGATCAATATCTTGATGCTGATTTTCAATGGTTTCGAGCTGTTATAGCTGGTGTTGTACAAAATCAAAAGCAACTTGATCCTATGCTTCAGCAAAAACTTTCTGAAGAATGGTCACTTTCACGTCTTGATTCGATTTTACGTGCAATTTTGCGTGCAGGTTTATGGGAGCTAATGAATCATAAGGACATACCCACTGCCGTTATTGTAAGTGAATATGTTGATGTAGCAAAAGCGTTTTTTGAAGGTGATGAGCCAAGACTTGTCAATGCAATTCTTGATAGAATAGCAAAAGAAATTCGCCTGCAAGGATAATAAAATAAAATTCTAGTATTATTAGAATTTTATAAACGTTAGTTCAGTTAAGACTACAGAGAGGTAATTGATTAACGTGAACTATTGGCAGGGCCTTTAACGACTTGGATTAAAAAAGACTGATCACTACCACCTGTTGGTGTTGTTTGAGTGATAAAATCGAATATTTGACCATCTTGTAGACCATAATTGGCTATCCTTGCGACCTGACCATTTCTATTGAAATAAATAGCCAAGACTTTACGATCAATAATTTTGGTTTTCATAAACCGCATTTTACGATACCGAGTCTGTGAAATATAGTAAAAAACCTCGTTATCATATTTTGTTTTTAGTGAGGGAGTTCCTAGAGCTAAAAGAACCTGCTCCTGACTTGATCCAACAGAAACAGAATCGAGAGCATTTTGATCAAGAACATAACCTTCCTTATAGGTTTGACTTGAAGTTAAAGAATGCATTGAACTGCATCCAGCAAACGCTGCTATACTTGCTATAAATAGGCTAATCAATAATTTATGTTTGATTAAATTTACCAAGTGAGGCATCTGAATGATATCTCCATTTACACATAAGTATAGATAAGAAAGTGACCCGCGATTTTCCAACTTTTAGCTTAATTTTCTATAATCTGCAATAGCTTACAATGAGTTTCTTCTGTTATAAAATCAGTAATTTTATAGAAAACTGCTTTAAAAGTTATAAAATATGTTGATTAAACGAAGTTACAATATACTACATTTTTTTTATTTTGGAGTTATCAATGAGTGTTAAAAATGTTTCTCAAATGATGTTTGCTCTGACTTATCCAGTGTCAGTACGCTCATTGTCTGCTAAGGGGGTAAAAATTCGTATTTGTGCAGATCAACAAGAATGCGCACATTTAGCCAAGAATCATGATTTACTTGAAGTAAAATCTTGTGAAGGAGAGTTTCATGTTTTACCGTGGAAAAAGCGTGGGGTATATGTAAAAGGTTTATTGAAAGCACATATAGTACAATCATGCGTCATTACACTGGAGCCATTGGAAAATATTCTTCATGAGAATATTGATATTACATTTGTTCCTGAAGATTCAAATTTGGTTAAACCAAAAGTATCAAAGGATACAAGGGAATTGCTTTTAGATGCAGATGGACCAGATATACCAGAAGTTTTTTATGGCGATAAAATTGACATAGGTGCAGTTATGGAAGAATTTTTTGAACTATCAATTAATCATTATCCACGCAAAGAAGATGAGAATATGAGTTTAGTTAAAAATTCAGAAGAAATTGAACAAAAAACATCACCGTTTTCTGTTTTGAAAGAATGGAAATGATTATAAAGTATGTAAAAGACACCTGCTATATGGTTAAAGAGACAATATTTCTGTAAGCTTGTTGTAGTGATAATTTTTGTGACTTGTTAAATAACGAAAAATTTCGGTGTGAATTTAAATATAGGATGTGCAAGTGTGATTAGAATTTCTGTAGATGTCATGGGTGGCGATTATGGCCCAGAGGTTACTATTAAGGGGGCAGCAGTTGCGCAAAAACATTTGCCAAATGTTCATTTTTTGTTTTATGGGATAGAAGAGGTTGTTAAGCCAATTTTAAAAAAATATCCTCATTTGGTTGCAGCATCGCAATTTTATAACACAGAAAGTTATACACGTATGGATGAGAAGCCAAGCCAAGCGCTTCGCATTGGACGCGGTAAATCATCAATGTGGCATGCAATTGAAGCTGTAAAAAATGGCGAGGCTGATGCCTGTGTTTCTGCTGGCAATACTGGTGCACTTATGGCAATGTCTCATTTTTGTTTAAAAATGATGGCAGAATCTAACCGTCCTGGAATTGCTGGTATTTGGCCAACTCTTCGTGGGGAGAGTATTGTGCTGGATATTGGTGCAACAATTGGTGCATCTGCTGATCAATTGGTTGATTTAGCGGTTATGGGTGCCGGTATGTTTCGTACTTTATATAATGTTGAAAAACCAAGCGTTGGACTTTTGAATGTAGGTGTTGAAGAGGTAAAAGGCTTGGATGAAATCAAAAAAGCTGGAATAATATTGCGTGAAGTGCAATTAGAAGGGTTAGAATATAAGGGGTTTATTGAAGGCAATGATATTGGAAAAGGGGTAGTCGATGTGGTTGTCACCGAGGGGTTTTCCGGTAATATTGCTTTAAAAGTTGCAGAAGGAACTGCACGGCAAATAGCTGGGCTTTTGAATAGTGTTATGCGCCGTTCTATTTTTTCACGCCTTGGATACGTTTTGTCTCGAGGTGCTTTCCGTCAGCTGAAACAGAAAATAGACCCTGATCGGATTAATGGTGGTGTGCTTTTAGGTTTAAATGGTATTGTTATCAAAAGTCATGGTGGTGTTAGTGCTGGCGGTTTTGCTTCTGCTATTCGCATTGGTTATGAAATGGTAAATAATGAACTTTTGAAAAAAATAGTTGAAGATTTACGACACTTTCATGAAAATAAAATGACACTTTGAAAATGGTGAAGGTAGAGCTGTCAATTAATATGCAAACAATATGATCGGTATTCGTAGTAGAGATAAAAAATTCTAAGAGAGGGTGAGGACTGTATGATTCGATCAGTTATATGTGGTGTGGGAAGTGCTTTACCAAAAAAAAGTTTATCGAATGATGAGATTACCAAATTTGTTGAGACATCTGATTCGTGGATTGTTCAACGTACAGGAATTCGCCAACGTTACATTGCTGATACAAATGAGACGACTGTTTCTTTAGGGGTAGCAGCTGCACAAGCTGCACTTGAAAATTCAGGCATGGCAATAGAAGATATTGATTGTATTATTTTAGCTACTTCGACGCCTAACCATACTTTTCCTGCTTCCGCCGTTGAAATTCAACATGCTTTGGGAATGAAGCATGGTTTTGCTTTTGATATTCAAGCTGTTTGTTCTGGTTTTATTTTTGCATTGACAACAGGAGATGTATATTTACGTTGTGGAGCAGCAAAAAGAATCTTAGTAATTGGATCTGAGACATTTTCTCGGATTTTAGATTGGCAAGATCGTACGACATGTGTTTTATTTGGTGATGGTGCAGGTGCAGCTATTTTGGAAGCGCAAGAAGTTGAAGGTAATATTATTGTTGATAGTGGTATATTGTCTGCAAAATTGCGCTCTAATGGTGCATATGTAGATAAATTATATGTTGATGGTGGTCCTTCAACTACACAAACAACAGGTCATTTACGCATGAAAGGACGAGAGGTTTTTAAACATGCAGTTGGTATGATAACCGATGTGATTGATGATTGTTTTGCAGCTGTTAATATGAATTCTTCTCAGTTGGATTGGTTTGTACCTCATCAGGCTAATAGGCGTATTATTGAAGCCTCGGCTAAAAAGCTAGGGATCACATTAGATAAAGTTGTGATGACTGTTGATCAACATGGTAATACGTCTGCGGCATCAGTGCCATTAGCTTTAACAACTGCTGTTCAAGATGGAAGAATTAAAAAAGGAGATCTCATTATGTTAGAAGCCATGGGGGGGGGGTTTACCTGGGGGGCGATTCTTGTTCGTTGGTAGATTATTAGCGGCTTGACCATATTTGAATAAAACGTATAAATCGTTTTGTAACTTTAAATTTTAATAGGTGGTTATGATGACAGGTAAGACAGTAACACGTGCAGATTTGGCCAGTGCGGTTTGTAAGAAAGTGGGCTTGTCATATACTGAATCGTCAGCTTTGGTTGAGTTGATTTTGGATGAGATTTGCAATTCACTTGTAAAGGATGAAGTGGTTAAATTATCTTCTTTTGCGACTTTTCAAGTTCGTAGTAAAAGTGAACGAATTGGGCGCAATCCCAAAACAGGTATTGAAGCACCTATTCCACCACGGCGTGTGGTAACATTTAAAGCTGCGAATATACTGAAAAAAAGAATTTTAGATGCTCATCGTGCAAAGCAGAAGTAGATCCATATAAATAAGAGATATTTTAAATATCTGAGGTTTGATGAAGAATTTAATATGGGTAATTTTTTCTGTTTAAGTAACAGATTTTGTATTAAAATATAATTGAGGATAATCTCTATTTTTGATCAATCGTAGCAAGAAATTTAAACTTATTCAGTTATTATAAAATCATTAGTACAATATTTAAATAAGGTATTGCAAAATGGACAAGAGCCCTGATGCTTTTCGGACAATTAGCGAAGTAGCAGAATTACTGGGGCTGCCACAGCACGTGTTAAGATTTTGGGAAACACGTTTTGTTCAGATTAAGCCACTAAAGCGTGGTGGTGGAAGGCGTTATTATCGTCCTGTTGATGTTGATTTGCTCAATGGTATTAAACAATTACTTTATGGAAAAGGTTATACTATAAAGGGTGTACAACGCCTTTTAAAAGAAAATGGCACTTCTTTTGTTATTGCACTTGGTAATAGCGATCTTGGTGACATGAATGTTATAATAGAAAAAGAATGTGCAGAACAAACATCTGAATCTACCAAAATTAATGAATCCACTAAAACTAAGTCAAAAAAGGCAGCGTTTGGACTTTTAGGGTTTATGAAGGGTGAAGAAGAATCTGTAGGTGCCGTAAAAAGCCATCAAGACAAGACTGATAAAGCATTATTACAGGAAACACTCTTCGAATTGATTGAATGTAAACGCATGCTTGATAGAGCACGATAAGCGGTCAATAATTCTAGATTTAGCACAATTACTTTCATTATTGAATGTTTATTAAACGGCGTAAATCTGGGGGAGTTGCTTCATTTGAGAGTTGTTTCATTACTTCTTCTATAGATAAAACAGTCTGATCCGTGCTTCCTAAACGGCGCATACTCACACTATTTGTTTCAGATTCACGTTTACCGCATACAAGGATTACAGGGACTTTTTGTAAAGAATGTTCACGTATTTTATAATTAATTTTTTCATTACGAAGATCTGCTGTGGCTGAAAGGCCAATGGCTTTGAGTTTTTTCGTTATTTTTTCTGCATATTCATTTGCTTCAGATGTGATTGGTGCGACAACGACCTGTTGAGGGGCCAGCCAAAGCGGCATATGTCCAGAAAAATTTTCAATTAATATGCCAAGAAAACGTTCCATTGACCCCAAAATAGCTCTATGAATCATAACAGGCTGACGTTTTTCTGAATCCTTATCAATATAGAATGCCCCAAAACGCTCAGGTAGATTGAAGTCTACTTGTGTTGTTCCACATTGCCATTCGCGACCAATAGCATCTTTCAATGTATATTCAAATTTTGGTCCATAAAATGCACCTTCACCTGGAAGAATGCTTGTTTTAATACGTCCTTCTGATTTTTTCTCAATAGTTTTAAGAACAGATAACATTATATTTTCACAATGGTCCCATAATTCATCAGAACCGACACGTTTTTCTGGACGCGTTGAAAATTTAAGACTAATTTCTTCAAAACCAAAATCTGCATAAGTTGATAAAATTAAATCATTAATATTAAGACATTCATCAGCTAATTGTTCATCTGTACAAAAAATATGTGCATCATCTTGTGTAAAGCTACGAACGCGCATAAGACCGTGTAGAGAACCTGAAGGTTCATAACGATGGACAATACCAAACTCAGCAAGTCTAATAGGCAAATCTCTATAAGACTTTAAACCATGTTTAAAAATTTGCACATGACCAGGGCAATTCATGGGTTTGAGAGCGTAAATACATTGATCATCCCAGTCATCAGCGGCTGGGGTTGTTTGAAACATATTTTCCTTATACCATCCCCAATGACCCGATATTTCCCAAAGTGATTTATCTAGAACTTGTGGTGCGTTAACTTCGTCATATTTATGATCATCAAGGCGGCGACGCATATAGCTAATTAAATTTTGAAACATTTTCCAACCTTTTGGATGCCAGAAAATCATTCCTGGGCTTTCTTCTTGGAAGTGAAATAAATCCATTTCACGCCCTAAGCGGCGATGATCGCGTTTTTCTGCTTCTTCTAGCGTATGGAGATAGGCTTTTAGGTCATTTTCGTTAGCAAATGCTGTACCATAAATTCTCGTTAACATAGGATTATTGGCATCCCCACGCCAATAAGCTCCTGCGACTTTCATTAGTTTGAAGGCATTGCCAATTTGGCCAGTAGATTGCATATGTGGACCACGACAAAGATCAAACCAATCTCCTTGATAATAAACTTTTACGTCTTGATCTTCAGGGATAGCATCAATAATCTCAACCTTATACAATTCGTTTTTTTCAGAAAAAATTTTCTTAGCTTTTTCACGAGACCAAATTTCTTTTCTGAAAGGTTTGTTTCGTTGAATAATTTCACGCATTTTTTTTTCAATAATGGTGAGATCATCTAACGTAAAAGGTTGTTTACGTGCAAAATCATAATAAAAACCATTTTCAATAACGGGGCCAATTGTAACTTGTGTTTCAGGAAACAGTTCCTGTACTGCTTCAGCTAAAACGTGGGCACAATCATGGCGTATCAATTCAAGTGCACGTGGATCGTCGCGAGTGATAATTTCCACTTGTCCAGATTGTTCTAATGGATCTGAAAGGTCTCGGATGATTCCGTTAAGGCTATAGGCAACTGCTTTTTTTGCGAGTGATTTAGAAATAGACTCGGCCAATTCTAAACCTGTCATTTCAGAAGGGTAATCACGTTTTGAACCATCAGGAAAAGAAAGAAAAATAAGGTCAGACATGAAACACCCCTTTAGTCCAATTCCGCCAACGATTGCGGATGGTTTTGTGAAAATTTAACAATAGTCAGATAGAGTTAGTAGATTAATTTTCTATCAATATGCATAAAAAAAGAAAAGTAATTATTTATCATGTTTAGCAGAAATTTTCCAATAGCGCCAAGGTTTATAGGAGTAATCAAGAGAAGTTGGTACAGGATCAAAACCATATGTTCCAAATGGGCCACAACGTATGATACGAAAAAAGCCCATCCATGCACCCGCCCACAAACCATAGCGTGCAATCGCTTCATAGGCATATTCTGAGCAAGTTGGAAGATGGCGACATTGATTTCCAATCAAACTGGAAAGTGTTATTTGATAAAGACGTATCAACGTAGTACCAAGTAATCGTCCGAGTGTTTTTCGCCAAGGACCTGTATAATTGCGAGTTTGTATTTTTTTTTGTTTGGGCTGTAATTTAACCATTTATTTTTTCTTCAATTTGTTCAATACAATCTACCACTGCATCAAAGGTAAGCATTGTTGAAGCATGGCGTTCTTTATAATCCTTAATAGGTTGCAAACAGGAAAATGCTTCAAATGGAGCTGGGGGAGGGGGGCCATTTTCTGTTAACATATAAAGGATAGTTTCACGTAATGCTTTAAGATCTTGCATTTTTTTGCCAATAATATGATGCGCTAAAATAGAAGATGAAGCCTGTCCAAGTGCACATGCATATACTTCATGAGCAAAATCTATAACAATATCATTGTCTACTTTTAAATCTACAAGAACTGTTGATCCGCAAAGACGTGCATGTTTTTTTGACGTTGCATCAGGATTATTAAGACGCCCAATTCTACTTATATGGGCAGCATATTCAAGAATTTTATCGCTATAAATGTTGTCCATCATGAGCTGTTGCTTGGAATTTTAAGAGTTTTCACTATTCAAGCTTTTAATTCACTTGCGTAAAGATTATTATAAAATAAATAATGTATATTAAATTATTTTATACATAATAAGCTGGAGTTTTTTAAATGCATAGTCCTATGAAAGGAATCGCTAAAGATCTTTCTCTATCTGAGAAAAAGCGTCCTAATTTTGAAGAAGTGGAAGCAGCGGTCCGTACATTGTTGTTATGGGTAGGGGAAAATCCAGATCGAGAAGGGCTTTTAAATACTCCCAAACGTGTTGCTAAAGTGTATAGTGAACTTTTTTCTGGTTGTGATGAATCAGTTGAGGAGATTTTAGGAACAGTTTTTGAAGAGGTTTCAGGTTATAATGAGCCGATAATTATGAAGGATATTAGTTTTTATTCACATTGTGAGCATCATGTTCTTCCAATTGTTGGTAAAGCTCATATCGCCTACCTTCCCGATACAAAAATTGTTGGTCTTTCAAAAATTGCACGTGTCATAGATATTTTTTCTCGCCGTTTGCAAACACAAGAAGCCATGACAGCTCAAGTGGCTAATGCTCTAAAAACACATTTAAAACCCCGCGGTGTTGCAGTGGTCATTGAAGCTGAACATATGTGCATGGCTATGAGAGGAATAAGAAAGCAAGGAGCTACAACAATTACAACAAGTTTTCATGGCTCTTATAAAGAAGATCAAGTTGCGCAGGCTAATTTAATGATGGTACTTCGCCAGTTATGATAAAGTGCGGAGTTTGGCGGTTTGTGTCTAAAATATACTGTGGTAGTTGAGTAAAATAAGTTATAAAAACACGAAAATGGGCTTGTATCGCGCTTTATGATTTGTTAAATCCCCCAAAGTATAATGTATTTGGCCTCTACCATGTGCGGTCGTGGCGGAATTGGTAGACGCGCAGCGTTGAGGTCGCTGTGGGGCAACCCGTGGAAGTTCGAGTCTTCTCGACCGCACCATTTTGTTTATTTAATATGTTGAAATATATAGACTTTCACTTAATTAAATAATTTTAGCCTATCTTTTAGTTCGCCCTTTAGGTTTATACAATTTTACTTAAATTGTTGTTATTTACAGCGTATTGTCTTTGACAGAAATGCCAAGGCTTCGTTTTCCATCTTACTGTTCTACCTAGCCTTATATGGTTTTGGGAATACTTCTTGCATTGCCCAATTGCGAATTTTTGTTATTGATATGCTGAAAGCTGTGCACATTCACGTGTCGTGACATATCTATCGCCATCATTAATATTGTTTCATTTTTCTATTACAAAATGGGTGGGGGCGCTTAAGAGTATGAAAGCGAAAGAGTCTCCTATAGGTTAAGCAGCTTGTGTCAAGATTTGTATTTTTTGTTTTATTTCTTTTTAAAATTTTTGCGACAGCTTTATTGATGGATGTACACTAGTCTGTTCATCATCGCGCGGAGTGCGTTGAATCTCTAAATGAATATGAATTAATTTACCTTTGAGTAGGGGGTCATAACTGAAAAAATACACTATTTTTGCTTCATGCAAACCATTTGGAACTGCATTTGTAAAATACAGTGTGTGAAAAAATATCTTGAGATTATACTTAATACATCCGCTGCTCTTTTAGAAATTTTGGTGAATGTTTGTTAGATTGGAAAGAAAATTGAACAATACAAATAAACGGAGGGAATCTTTAAGGCAGCAACAACAAGGCTAGAAATAGAAGATGAGATTAACAAGAAAAATGATGCTGATATACGCTCTGATCTTTCTGATTAGGTATCTAACAAATGAAGATGCTTCTTGTGTTGGGTAGTTGCTAGTGTATTTTGATCAAAAAATTATAACGAGATCAGTTCAAACTTAGCAAGAGACATTTTAAAGCATAATCAGCATGGACAAAATCTATGTGGGTGGAAGCCTGTTCACAAAACCTGAAAAACACACAGAGCTCACGGAAACAAAACAATAATTGCTTCATGAGGTTATTACTTACCTATCAAGGTGTGAAGATGATGTCTCATTGTATAAAATAGCTTCTGCCGATCAGTTTTGTGTTTATTGTTGATTTTGCACTTCTTATGGATGCACTAAACAATATCCTCTCACATTTGAGACAATGATTTTCAAAAAATTGAAAATTTGCTGTATGATAATACGAATTATTAATGCTACATGAGTTCAGTTGACATATCCAACAATGTTATTGGCTTAAAAGAGGGGAAGAGTAATTATGAAAAATGTCACAGTTAAAAAACAAGAAAAGAATAAAACTGAACAGTTTTCTATGAGAGAAAATCTTGCTGGTAGAGTTCGTCGTTTTCCTAAACCTTCTAATGCAAGAGCAGCTTTGCAGCCTGTTTTTGAAGCTGTAAGTAATGCTATTCACGCACTTGAAGATTCTACGCAAGGTAGTTACAAAAAAGACGGTAACATAGATATAACAATCAAAGATATAGATAATCATGAATTACTTGTAATTATGATTGAAGACAATGGTGTAGGGTTGAATAATGAACACTTTCGAGCTTTTTGCACTATAGATACTGATTTTAAATTACAAAAAGGAGGAAAAGGGGTCGGGCGTTTACTGTGGTTGGATGCTTTTAAAAAAATATCAGTTAACAGTGTATTCCTAGAAAAAAATCAGCTTTACCAGAGAAGTTTTAAGTTTTGTTTAGAAGAGAACAATCAGATTCTTGATCATTCAAAAATACCTCTGATTAATCAAGAGATAACGGGAACAAAAATTACTTTTACAGGCTTAAGAGATGGTGCATACCAACAGTATTTTCCACGCACAAATGAAAAAATTATTGATCATCTTGGGGCGCATTTTTTTGCAGATTTAATTTTAGGACACCTTCCTAAAATAAATCTTCATTTTGATCTGATACCTGTTGATTTAGCGGAGGAAACTAAACAATATTTAGTAGAAAATAGGGGAGAGACTACACTTAAAACCAAAGAGTTTGGTTTATTTAAAATTCGTAATTTTATTTGCAAGGAAGATGCTAGCCGTAATTTCAGAGGAAAGAATCAGCTTCATTTTTTTGCAAATGGTCGCACTGTTATTACTGAATGCATAGATAATTTGCTTGGTTTTGAAACATTTGGAAAAGAAAAGCTAGTGTATCATGGTTGCATAAGTGGTCAGTATTTAGATGATAGAGTTAATCAAGAAAGGACTCATTTTTCTTTTAATAATAAAACCTTAGAAGATATTTTACGTACTGTTGTTGAAAGTATTAGAAAAAATGCTCTCGCTTCAGAAAATGAAGAATATGAAAAAGTACGTTTAAATGGATTGAAAGAGTTTTGTAGAGCGCATCCTGGTTATCACCTTGATAGTTATGAAAATTTATTACTAAAACTTCCTAAATTTGCAAAGACACCAGAGGATTTTGTTAAGGCACTATCTGTTTATAAGCTCAGAAACGAAAACGAGCAAAATGTTAGAATTGAAAAAATATACAATAAAATTACTGAAGGTAATGCCAACACGGAAAATTTTTCCGAAGAAGTTTCTAAACTTGCAAAAGAAGTTAAAGATGGAGAAAGAAGACAATTAGCGGAGTATGTTATACGCCGTAAAGTTATACTTAACATTTTAGAAAGATTAATAACAGAAGTTAAAAAGAATGTTAATGGTCAAGACGTACCACATCTAGAGAAAACGTTGCATGAACTTATTTGTCCGATGGGTGTTCTGGGAAATGATCCGGATTCTTCAAAAAGTTTGAATCATGATTTATGGATTATTGATGAACGATTAACATTTACGAGATATTTCACTTCAGATCGTTCTCTCAAGAGCTTCATAAATGACAGCGAAGAAACAAGTCGTCCTGATTTTTTATGTTATGATCAACTACATACTCTAGGGCTTGAAGGACATTCCGATGCAGATCTCAATAGGTTGATGTTGGTGGAATTTAAAAGGCCAGGTAAGACACAATATCAACAGGGCTATTCCCCCATAACTCAGATAAGTACATACCTCGAACGACTTAAAGGAAAACGTATAAAAATATCTGATAACAAGAGTATAAGAATTTCAGATCAATGTGTTTTTTATTGTTATATTATTGCTGATATAGTAGGTGAGCTTAAAACTCAAACAGCTGCGTGGAAAAAAACAGCTAATGGGCGGGGAAGAATTCAAGATCTACAGGGTGATTATCGAGGATTGGTGGAAATAATAGAGTGGCATGATTTATTGGTAGATGCTAGATCAAGGAATGAGGCATTTATTTCTCAATTACAGATTTAATTTGTAAAAGTGTTAACAACATTTCACGCATTTTTAAAAGAGGTTAATGAAGAGTTAGAGCTTTTCTATTTTCCATATGTTATTTTGCAAAGATCAGCGTGTGTTCCTGTATGTATAAGATCTAATTTGTCTCCTTCAATTCCATTAATTTAGTAATCAATCTGGTTTAATGTAGCTATCGCAGTAACTTGCTTAAGTTCCTTTTTAAATGGTGATCACGATAATGTTTCGGTAACGGCTTTTTTTCGATAAGCAGAATCCCAATGGGATCAGTTCAACTTAGTAAGAGACATTAAAAGATAATGAATACGGAAAACGTTTGTGTAGGTAGAAAACTATTCAAAAGAATTCAAGATTATTTTGATACAAATCTAGCCCACTGTTCCAAGAGAACACGTCGTTGTTCTAAAAAGTCTGTTTGTATATAAGCTTTTGTCACTGAACTACCGATTGAATGAGCAAGGACAGTTTCGGCAATTTCAAATGGTGTTGACGTTGTTTCTGCTATCCAGTCCCGTAAACTTGAGAGAAAACCATGAGGGCGATACTTTAAGCCACAAGATGCCATATACTTTGCCATACTTGCAGCATAAATCGGTTTGCCTTTAAGACCAGAAAATAGAAAACCATTTTTTTCAAAAGGGAGAGCTTTTTCAATTACTTTTAGAGCTTCATCACTTAGCGGCACGCGAGAATCTGAAACTTTTCCTACAATACCTTTCATATTTTCTTTTGGTATCGTCCATATATTTTTATCAATTTGCTCAAGACGCAAATATCGCAAGGGATACGACCGTACTCCAGTTAAAATTAACAATTTCAGTGCTAAATTTGAAAGGAGATCATCATTTAAGTTTTGATAAAAGCCGGAACTTCTCGCCATGGCATAGCGGGAATATTTGTTGATATAGCGCGTGATTTTCCTAAAAGGATGCGTGCTTTCATACAAGCGTGTAAATCAACATCTAAATCAAGAGCAGCAGCGTATTTCAAGCAAATATTAATACGGTTCAGTGCTTTTCGCGCTGTATCTCCTTTTTTATGCCAAAGTGGAGCAAGAACATTGCGAATAATATTCGCTGTTAATTTTTCTATGGGAAGATTACCTATATGTGGAATAACGTGTAACTCTAGTGGAGAAAACCAGCGACCATTTTTACCTTCATTTTTTAACTCAGTTTTTTACTCTCAAAAGCTGCTTGAACAATTTTTTGAAAAACATTACTTTGCTGCCTTAAAATGCTTTGTTCTCGAAACACAATAGGATCATTGCCACTTTTAAGAATATCGCTATAATGTTTAGCAAGCTCGCGTGCTTCTTTTAAAGAAATTTTTGTAACAGAACCAAGCCCCATTTCACGGCGTTTATTGCGGTAGGTGTAACGAAAAAACCAAGCGCGTGTATTGTCTTTTCGAACATTCAACCATAAGCCTGCTCCATCACAATGCTTGCCCTGAGGAGATGTCTTTATAAACGATGCTGATAGCCTATGAATTTGCCCTCACTTAATCCTCTTTCTTGATCACTTTTTAGTCCATTTTTAATTTTTGATATGAGGTTTTTTCTTTAACAATTAATTTTCTTATTGAGTCATAAAACGTTATATACAACAGCACGTCTTTGCACCATTTTATATAATTGGATTCATATTGTTAAAGCTTGCTTTGCCCTCTCGCAGTATTATTTATATTTTTTATTATTACTATTTGTATTTTCTTTTATTATTGTTGAAGTGTGGATGAACACAAAAATTCCTTCTTTATCTATTTTTATTATAATACATTTCTAATAGTAATTCTATTTAAGTTCGTGAAGAGTCATTTTTTACTATAAACTTAAAGCGTGAGCTCTTTTTTTAATAAGGTTGGGTGTTGTTGTAATGAAAATATTTTTAAAATGTGTAATATTTTTTATTTGCACCACTTTGCTCATAGCGTGTACCAATCAGCGTGCTGTGCTTTGGCATGGAGTAAATGCAACACCATCTATGATTGCTACGCAACGAGAAGTTGAAGGTGGATTAATTTCTCCGAAAGCTATTGTTCCAGTGTATGTTGCAACAAGTCGCAGGGTTCAAGACAATTATTCTCAACCTTATGGAGCAGAGCGATCAAATAGAATGTATTATAATCGCGTTGATGTAGGAATTCCTCAACAGCATATGAAGGGTATCGTTGAAAAAAACGCGTATAAACCCAGTCTTGATAAATATTTTACAGCAGTGGCTTTGCAACAATATGACAATAAAGAACGGTTTAAACAGCAATTAAATTTTGCGTTAGCCAAAAAGCCAAAAGGAAAAAAAGAAATTTTTCTTTTTATTCATGGTTATAATAATAATTTTGCAGATGGCACATTCCGCACAGCTCAATTTTCTTATGATTATTCTTTAGATGCAGTTGCTGTACATTATTCGTGGCCTTCTGCTGGATCCATGCCTTTTTATATTTATGATCGTGATAGTGCTAATTTTGCACGTGATGGGTTAATAGAGCTCTTAACAGTTATTAGTGAAACATCAGCTGATCAAATTTCGGTTATTGCGCATTCTATGGGCAATTTCGTTATCATGGAAGCATTTAGAACTTTAGCTTTGCAGAAAAAGTATAAACCAATTTACCGTATTACAAGCTTCTTAATGGCTGCACCAGATATTGATCTTGATGTATTTGAACGCCAACTTCATGATATTAAAAAATTACCTCATCCAACAGCTATTTTAGTATCTCGCAAAGATAAGGCTCTCGCTTTATCAAGGCGTCTTACGGGTGGGCATGCTCGCGTAGGGGATGGTTCAAGTATTGAAATATTGCGCAAGAATAAAATAGCAATTTTAGATTTTTCTAATGTTGATGGTGGGGCGCATAGTGTATTTGCATCTTCTCCAACATTAATGGCTCTTTCAAGAGAAGGGTCTTTGGCTTCAGCGATTATGCAGGGTACGGAATTATCACCTGGTCAAGAGATTTTTGCTGATAGTGGTCATATTTTGAAGAAAACAACAGACTTTATTCTTTCTGTACCTATACATCTTTTGTCTCCTTTGACTAATTATTAAATGTGAGGTTTGTAAAGCATAATATCGAATATCAATGAATTAAGAACAATATTTTGCAGTATTTTAGCACTTTTTTTAGAATAATTTTATAAAGTAAGAGTGAATAGTGGGATAATTTTGTAAAACCAGTCATTAGGTGAGTTTGTGATGGTTACAGAAAAGCACTATGTTAACACATCTACATTAGTTGATTATTTATCCTATTCTGCAGTTAAGTTACTAGATGTTTATGCTATGCTTTTGAAGGTAAAAAAAGATAGCAAGGGAAAAAACCCAGATTTATTGCGTCAAATTGATGTTACTAAAAAGCAGCTAGATGAGATGAGTTATGCTCTTATTTTGGAATATCGCAAGCGTCAAGAACATGAGCGCTTTTTAAAACAAGTTTTAATATCAATTTCTGATCAACTATTTTCATTGAATAATAATTTTAAAGAAACGAGTCGTTTTTTATTTCAGGAAATTAGAACACTTCAATCTCAAATGCAGTGTTTCTGTGAAGGTAGAGAGAAACAATCTCTATTAAATAATCAAGAATCTTCCCGTTCTACGTCAAAGATTGATGAAGTCATTAAGCGATTACAAAAAGCACGAGAAAAGCTTTCTTTTGAAAATCCGCATCTCTTTGAGGAATAAGCTTACATAAAATTAGTACTAAAATGCTTTCTAGATTGAGATTTCTGCTTTGTGATGAAGTTTCAAATTTTTTGGTTACCAAAATAGAAAATATTGATTATAAATAAAACTGTTCTTTTTATTTAGAGATCATTTAATAATGATGGATAATTACTTATAACCTTGAAATTTATAGTGTTATTTTCCCTTAAATTCAATTATTAAAGTATATAATAATACACTATGAATTGAATTCATTATAGTGAATTTGAAAAAATATAAATTATTGTTTATTAACAGAATAATAAAAAGTAATTATGCTTAAATAAAATTAATATATTATGATAAGTATTTTATTATTTTGATAAAAAATAAATACAATTTAAATGATTATAGAAATATTATTATGATTATAGAAATATTATAATAAAGTGAATTTTAAATTATAAAGTACATTATTTGATAAATTATAAACCTACTTATAAACCTTCATTGCTATTTATTATACTTATTGTGTGTTTATCAGTAGGTGGTTTGATTTCTACGGATATCTTTTTGCCTGCACTTGGAGATATGCGTTATCATTACCAGGTTACTGAATCTCAAATCCAAAGTACAATAGCAATTTTTTTATTGGCGTTAGCTTTTGGGCAACTAATCTATGGGCCTTTTAGTGATAATTTCGGGCGTAAAAAGACACTGTTATTTGGTTTATTTTTATGGCTGTTTACAACACTTAGTATAATTTATACAGATACTTTTCAGGTTTTACTTGTATTGCGTTTTTTGCAAGGTCTTGGAGCTTGTGCAGGGATTGTTTTGAGCCGCGCTATTGTCAATGATTTGTTAAATAAACAAGAAGCAGGGAAACTTTATCTAGTTATTTTTCCGTTTGTGGGGGCATCGCCAGCACTAGCACCGTTCATTGGGGGAATATTATTACAGACTTTTCATTGGCAGGCTACTTTTATCTTTTTAAGTCTTTTTATACTCTTAACTATTGTATTATGTTGCTTTGTACTGACAGAAACTTTACCGCCTATAAAACGTCAATCTTTTACTACTGTAAGACTCATTAAGAACAGTTTTGGGGTTCTAAAAAATAAACAGTTTCTCTTTTATGCAATTGTTCCGTGTTTTGCTTACGCGACTTATTTTGCTTATATCGTAGAATCGCCTTTTTTACTAACAACTTTAGGTTTGTCGTCCGCCTACATTGGTTATAGTTACATTGGTGTTTCTTTAACTTATATCTTGGGTAATTTAGTAGCGAGAAGGTTTCTCAAGAGAGAGGTTATGGAACAAACTATACGGCGTGGATATATTATTTTTGTCATAGGGGGAATGTTGTTTGCTTTACAAATATTTGTAAGCCCATGGCCACTTGTGACAAGTTTAATAACTATTTCTATTATTACTTTTGGTAATGGTTTTTTATTGCCGTTGGGAACTGCATTGGCCATTTCATCTCATTCACACGCTGCTGGAGCAGCATCTGGCGTTATGGGAACTTTACAATTGGGTAGTGCTGCATTAAGTGCTGTGGTTATTGGAAAAATATCTGGACATATTCCATGGATTGTAGCGATTTTATTGGCTACATATTGCTTGGTGGGTTTTATCATTTATATTCGAAGAGCGCATTATTTTATGACTTTGGAGATAAAATCGTAAGCTAAATTAAAGGGATACAATGGGAGAATTTCTGCTTTGTAATGAAGTTTCAATTTTTTCGGTTACAAGCAATTTTGAAACACGTTTGAATAATTTAGCTGTTAAATAGGATGTTATGAAGCCTTTTATTTGCAAGAGATTATTAAACACGGAATAAAGGAAGCGGAGGATTATTACTTAGCTTGATAAGTAAAAGAGCGTGTTTGGAATGGAGATGCTTTTTATAACTTTGAGGAGGTGTGGCGTGAGCTTGGCTTGGACGATAGATACGAAAAAAGTTCCCAATTTTTTAAAAATAAAGTAAGCCGCACGGCGGATTATAATTTTTATGTCAATACATTGCTCCTCTCGAAAATGTATGTGCAATGGTAAGTCCTTAAGGGGTCAATTATTAGGTTTATAGAAGCATCATGTAGGAAATTACAGGATATTCTGTAACCTCCTATGATAAGGAGTTTGTTGTGTTAGTTTTGGCTGTTGGATACAGGAATATATAAAGCTAAGGCAAATGCTTCGACTATTTAAAATTAACATCATATCTTTGTATCCTCCATTAAAAATATTTAATAATTGATATTATTTACAACTATTAACTTATATTATGGCTCCATCATGTCGTATACTCTTTGAATATCTGTACAAAATTGTGGAACCTTTTTAATAATTTCACTATAAGCAGGTGTAGTAATTGCTACATCTATTGTAGACACTAGATCTGCCATTTGCGTTTTTGGGGTCATACCATCAGGAGAAGTAAGAAATTTTTCTGCGTACTTAAACATTGGATCTTTAAAATTTTGTGCCGAAATAAAAGCGTTTTCTTTCCAATTATAGTCATAGCGTAGTGTATGTATATATGCTGGCAAGTTTGTCCATGACATTTCTTTATTATAATCACCCTGTAATAAATTTGCATAACGCCCACACAGAGTAATAAGTATGTGACGATGTCGTACTAAATGAAATCTTGAAAAAAAGTTATTATAACCACGAGAGTATATATATGCTGATGCTTTTTGCATTTTTTCGTAGTGTTCTAAATTTTTGTATTTTTTACTCACATATTCGTTATAAAGCGCATTATACTGATTTAAATCATTTACATTGGTACATCCAAATATCACTAAGGCGGGTAATAAAACTATAAATTTGACGATACGTATCATGATATTCTCACCGCCTTTTGGTTAATCAGTAATTTTTTACTGCCGTGTAATCGATTTGTTGAAAGGGAGCAATTTACACTAATTTAGATTGATTGAGATAAAAGTATACTAGATCATGATTTTTTAGCTGGCAGTGGTATAAAAGAGTGGTATTTAATAATATTATGGGGAGCAATGGTCATGACTTTGTGGGGAAAAAATATCTACTGAATGCGATGGCGGCTTTAGCCGCTTTTTTGTGACTTTAGCTAAGGTTTTTCGTCTTGAAAAAAAATGAATAGCGCAAACGAACAGAGAAAACTTTAAAAGTAGCAATAATACGATTTGAAGTAGAAGATAAAGTTAACAAGAAAAGTGATGTTGATGTACGCTCTGATCTTTTCTGAGTGGGCGCGAAAAAATGAATAATTTCTTGTATTGGATGGATGCCAATGTATTTGGAGCAGCAGAATTACAATGGAATCAGTTTAAGTTTAGCACAAGATATTTTAAAGCATAATCAATATGAAAAACATTCGTGTGGATGGAAAATTAACAAAAGTTCAAGATTATCTTAATGCGGTTTGCAAAGACAAATTGGAAAATTCTATTCCCTAAACTTATTATTTCATCCCTAACCTTAAAAAATATCAATAGAATCAATAGGTTACACACTATAAAAAAGCATATGGTGCCCCCAGAGAGACTCGAACTCCCGACCCCCTGATTACAAATCAGGTGCTCTACCAACTGAGCTATAAGGGCATTACTGTATCGGAAGTAACACAAACTTACAAAAAGGCAAATAGAAAATTATAGATTTCAATACATATTTTTTAAAAAGTATATTTTAAAGTTGAAATAGTTGGATTTGTATTATGTTTTTATCTCTTACAATTTTAATGTTTATTATAAGAGATAAATAAAGCGCTATTCAAACCTAATCACTTTTGCTACTGTTTATAAATTTGATCAAGCTGATTTATCAGCAAGGTACTTTTCTAACCAGTGAATGTTATAGTTGCCATCAATAATATCTTGGTTACCAATAAGATCACGAAATAAAGGTAACGTAGTTTTAATTCCATCAACCACAAACTCATCTAAAGCACGTCGCAAACGCATCATACACTCTAAGCGTGTACGCCCATGAACAATTAATTTTCCAATTAAACTGTCATAATAAGGTGGAATATAATAACCTGAATAAGCACCTGAATCGACACGCACCCCTAAACCTCCAGGTGTGTGAAAATGTGTGATAAGTCCTGGTGATGGCGTAAAGTTAATTGGATTTTCAGCATTAATACGGCATTCAATAGCATGGCCAGAAAAACGAATATCATCTTGTGCAACTGAAAGCCCTTGGCCAGATGCAATATGAATTTGTTCATGGACCAAATCTATACCTGTAATTGCCTCAGTTACAGGATGTTCAACCTGTAAACGGGTATTCATTTCAATAAAATAGAATTCACCATTTTCATAAAGAAATTCAATAGTTCCTGCTCCACGATAACCAAGTTTTGCGCAAGCATTTGCAACAATGGAACCAATTTTTTTTCGTTCAAGTTCATTAAGGGCAGGTGAGTATGCTTCTTCCCATACTTTTTGATGGCGCCGTTGAAGTGAACAATCACGTTCTCCTAAATGAATAGCATTGCCAGCTCCATCACCTATAACTTGAATTTCAATATGGCGTGGTTTTTCTAAATATTTTTCGATATAAACTGCATCATCATTAAATGCAGCACGAGCTTCTGAACGTGCTGTATTAAAAGCAGTGGAAAGTTCTTTTTCAGAACGAACGACTTTCATACCGCGCCCGCCACCACCTGCAGAAGCTTTAATAATAACAGGGTAACCGATTTCATCAATAATACGCAGAGCTTCTTTTTCATCAGTTACAGCTCCATCTGAACCCGGCACAATAGGAATTCCAAGATTTTTAGCGGTTTTTTTTGCCTCAATTTTATCACCCATGATGCGAATATGCGCAGATGTTGGGCCAATAAATGTAATTTCATGGGCTTCTAAAATGTCTGCAAATTTTGCATTTTCAGAAAGAAATCCATATCCTGGATGAATAGCATCAGCTCCTGTAATCTCGCATGCAGAAATAATTTGGTGAATATTTAAATAAGAATCACGAGATGGAGGAGGGCCAATACAAACACTTTCGTCAGAAAGACGAACATGCATAGCGTCAGCATCAGCAGTTGAATGAATAGCTACAGTTTTGATTCCAAGCTCTTTACAAGCCCGTAGGATGCGAAGAGCAATTTCTCCTCGGTTAGCAATGAGGATTTTCTGAATCATATCTACCTCTCGCTTTATTCAACAATAATAAGTGGTTCATCAAACTCAACTGGTTGAGCATCTTTAACAAGAACAGCAGTTACGGTGCCTGAACGTGGTGACGGAATATGATTCATTGTTTTCATTGCTTCAATGATGAGCAATGTCTGACCTTCAGAAACATTTTGTCCTATTTCTACAAAAGGTTGTGCACCGGGTGCAGGTGCAAGATATGCAGTACCAACCATTGGAGATGTTATTGCGTTATTTGATTGCTCTTCTTTTGTCGGGGTTGGAGCTGTTAGGTTTGAAGAAGAGGTTACAGTAGGAGCAGGAATAGACGCATAAATTGTTTGTTCAGGAGCCGCTGGAGTGTTTTGGCGTGATACACAAATACGAAGCCCACCTTGTTCAAGCTCAATATTAGTTAAATTTGTATCATTCAAAATTTTAGCAAGGTCGCGGATAAGTTCCATATTAATTTCGGTATGTTTAGTCGCATCCGTTTTTTTTATTGCCATTTTATTTATAACTCCTTGATCAATAAAGATCATCGCTATTTACATTTTTATGCTTAAATGTTTCTAGGCGTTTCATTGCCTTTTTGTCTGGTGTTTTCATTACACTTTGCAGTTTTAGTTTATTCTGCTCGACAAAATCACACTTATAAGCTTGTTAACAAAAAAGAGAAAGTTAGAAAATATATTTTGATATCTCTCAATAGTTTTAGTGGGGTAAAAAAGGGGTTCATTGTATGCTTTCTATTGCTTCTTTTAAAATATCTTCACTTACAGCTCCAATGAATACTTTATCGCCAATAATATGAGAGGGAGTACCGTTAATATTTAATGTGGAAGCAATTTGAATATTTCTTTTAAAGGACTTTCGCAGGTTCGGGTTTTGTATTGCGTTATACAGATCTTTTTCATTTGCTCCTAATGAAACCGCTATTTTTATAGCCTTGGCCTTGTTTGCACGATTCTGGCTCGTTAAAAGTTCCTTATAAAATTGGAAATATTTCTCTGGAAATTGTTGTCGAAAAGCATAAGCAATTGTATGTGCTTCTATCGAATCAGGACCTAAAATGGGTAAATCTTTGATAATTATTCGCAGGTCTGGGTATTCTTTTATTAAGTTTACCATACTAGAGTAAAAACGTTTACAAAAATTACAATTGTAATCAAAAAATTCAACAAGTGTTACTTTACCATTTGGATTACCAAAAACAGCATCGTGAGGAGAATGAAAAATTTCCTTTTCTAATGATTTAACAACAAAAGCTTGTTGTTCCTCTATCCCCCCCAGCTTTTTTTGAAGAACAAGCTGCATTTCAATCATAATCTCTGGATTTTGGAGAAGGTAGTCTTTTACAATTTCTCGGATGTAATCATCGTTTGTACGTGTTGTGAGTTTTTCACTAAGTTTGGATAAAAAAGTGGAATCTTCCAGAAGCTGTATTTTAAGGCTTTCTGTGATTGAATTATTTAATGTTGTCTCTTTTGCTTTTAAACTTGATAGAGGTAAGCAGATTAAAATACTTAACATGACTATCACTGAAAATTTTGCAATGAATGTTGTTGTTAAGTGTTGAAGCTGATGTGTCATCTATATATCTTTATATTTTAATAGAGTATCTATAAAACTATATGGGAAGTATTATGTATACGCAACAAAACATTGAATCATGGCATAAACTTAGTGGGTAATAGAAATAACATCAATTGCTTTTTTTACTACTATGAAAAATTATTCTATGATGCATGATTTGCAGTAGCTATATTTTCTGCTCAGGTTGTTTTTTGTATTGAAAAACCTTGGAATAAACGCACAAAAATAAATATTCTTCTAATCTTAATGCCATAGGTCACTTTAATAAAAACTTTTTTTAAAAGCTGCTATATTGTGTGTTATATAATGCCTTTCTATTATAGTTATCTCAAAGTATGGCAAAACAATGCAAATTTTACAAAATGTTTCAGAAAACATAAATATTTTCGCAATGTTTTAAATATTGACCACTAAAATGTTTATTAGACAGTTTATTTTTTGCTCTAATATATCTATTCTTTTGAAGCTATATTTTTTATTTTTTACAATAGTTTGACGGTGATATTTTTCTTTTTTTATTTAATGCCGTTTTAATTTATTCTGGTATCAATATTGTTTATTTTAAATAAATAATAGGCCCATGTTGGGGTGAGAATAATTCATATCAATTTTAATTATCTTTTATATTGAGCACAGTGAAGCAAAATGCAATTTAATATGAAAGTGAAATTATGAAAGCCACAACGCATTATGATTTGTTTATTATTGGGGGTGGGATAAACGGATGTGGAGTGGCAAGAGATGCAGTAGGTCGTGGGTTTAGTGTTGGATTAGCTGAAATGAACGATCTTGCATCGGGTACGTCAAGTGCATCAACAAAGCTTATTCATGGTGGTCTTCGTTATCTTGAACATTATGAATTTGGACTTGTTCGTGAAGCATTGAAGGAACGAGAAATTATTTGGTGTATGGCTCCACATATTGTGCGTCCTTTGCGTTTTATTCTTCCCTATCATCAAAAAATGCGTCCTGCTTGGATGTTACGTTTTGGGTTTTTCCTTTATGACTATCTTGGTGGTTGGAATCAAAAACTATGGCGTAGCAAAAAGGTTGATTTTTCAAAAGAATTTAGCACTCCACTTCAGAAAATTTATAATAAAGGCTTTGAGTATTCCGATGCAACAGTAGATGATGCCCGTTTAGTTATTGCCAATGCACGCGATGCAAAAAAAAGAGGGGCTGATATAAAAGTACGTACAGAAGTTTTATCTTTAAAAATAGAAGAACAAAAATGGCTTATAACGCTTCATGATAAGTTAAATAATCGAGAATATTGTGTTTCTGCCTCCTACGTTGCAAATATGGCAGGACCTTGGGTCAATCATATTTTAAGCAATGTTTTAAATTATAAAGAACATTCACCAGTACGGCTTGTCAAAGGGTCTCATATCGTAGTCCCAAGCCTTTATACTCATGATCGTGCTTATATTTTTCAAAATAATGATGGCCGTATTATTTTTGCTATTCCGTATCAAGAAGAATTTACATTAATTGGAACAACAAGATTGTGACTATCAAGGTGATCTTACTGATATTCGTATTAGCAATGCAGAGATTAACTATATTTGTGCAGCAGCAAATGAATATTTTGCTCAACCAATATTACGTGAAAACATTGTGTGGAGCTATTCTGGCGTTCGCCCACTTTATGATAATGGTGCTACAAAAGCACAAGAAACTACACGTAATTATGTTTTGAAAGAAGTGGGCGTAGGAAGTGCTCCACGAATTCTTAATCTTTATGGTGGCAAGATTACAACTTATCGTAAATTAGCTGAAGATGTAATGAAGTTTGTTGAAAAGGCGCTTGGTTTTAAGGGGGTGGCGTGGACAATAAATTCAGTGCTACCTGGTGGTGATTTTCCGTGTGATCAATTGGGTATGATTGAAAAAAAGATTGCTCTTTTGCTTCCAGATTTAGATGCATTTACATGGCGCAGGCTTGCTCGCTCCTATGGTACAGAAGCGCTCATAATATTTGCCAATGGTAAGGCAGATAGAGGGAAGGATTTTGGGCATGGACTTTATGAAGTAGAAGTCAAATGGTTAATGGAAAAGGAATGGGCTAAGACGTGTGAAGATGTATTATGGCGTCGTTCAAAACTTGGACTTTTATTGAATAAACAAGAAACTGATGTTCTTGCTGCTTATATAGAGGATAAAAGAAAGATCGACTAAAATTATAGATCTTAGTTTGATTAATTAGTACTACGGTATTTTTAGTATATTTGTACCGAGATAATTTCTAAGATATCACAATATTAGTTTTGTTATTACTTTACTTTATTTTGAGTGATCAAAATCCTTTGAATGTTAAAATGGTAAAATGTGTTGTGAAAAAATAGCAAAGATGAATTTGGGGTACGAGTATTCCATAGTTGAAGTATGGAATAGTAAAGCAAATTTAGCTGTATCTAATGAAGGAGAACAATGCCTTTTGTATTTTGCTATTTAATTTTAACAAAATTTAGGTAATTTAGAAAAGGCAATAAATATAAAGCACGTTTTTATATTCTCAACCGATAGTAGAAAGTGATAAAAACTATTGTGGGTAGGAAAAGAGATATTTCTCGTATACATGAATAAAATGCTATGAATGAAAATGTATAAGTAATGCTTTTATGACGTTGTATAATTCTCCATCATTAGTAAAATTTGCAGTAGCACCAATGCTAGATTGGACGGATCGGCATTGCCGTTTTTTTTATCGTCTTTTGACAAAAAAGGCGCTGCTTTATACTGAAATGGTTGTAGCAGATGCTGCAATCCATGGCGTTCGTGAACGACTATTGGGTTTTAGTGATGAAGAACACCCAATTGCATTGCAATTAGGTGGATCGGATTCGCAAAAATTAGCAGAAGCGGCGCGAATTGCAGAAGATTTTGGATATGATGAAATAAACCTCAATGTTGGTTGTCCATCAAATCGTGTTCAAGCAGGCATGTTTGGTGCTTGTTTGATGCTCCATCCTGATATTGTGGCAAGAGCTGTAGAAGCAATGAAACAGGCTGTGACCATATCTGTGACTGTTAAATGTCGTATTGGTGTAGATAAGCAAGATGAAGAATTAGCCTTAGATATTTTAGCTGACCAAGTGTGGAACGCCGGCTGTGATGCGCTCTGGGTGCATGCACGCAAAGCGTGGTTAAAAGGATTAAGCCCGAAAGAAAATCGTGGTATTCCAGAACTTAATTATGAAAGAGTTTATAGATTAAAACGTAAATATCCCCATAAATTTATTGGGATAAATGGTGGAATTAAATCAATTGATGAAGTCAAAGAACATTTAAAATTATGTGATGCCACCATGGTGGGACGGAAAGTTTATCACGATCCAGCTTTACTCATGTCCATTGATTCTAAAATATATGGTCAACCACACAGCGATCTTAGTGATTGTGATCTCATTGATGCTATGTGTGATTATGCTGCTAAACATATAGCTTCAGGTGGACGTCTTTCTCATGTGACACGCCATATGATTAATTTATTTCATGGTCGAAATGGTGCACGTCGGTGGCGGCAAATATTATCAAATGACGCAACAAAAAGAGATGCAGATGTGTCTGTTTTAAAAGAAGCTTTTGCTGCTTTTGTTTAAGATAAATTTCGTTAAAACTCTAAATTATATTCTAATATTTTACATTAATTAATTTATATTATAAATTGTAATTTATATATATTTTTTTATTATATTAAACAATCAAAAGGGGAGGTGTTAAATACGATCATCTGTTGATAATGAAACCCTGTTAAAGTTTGAAAAAGAAGATGTGAAGGACTTTTTTATAAATGCATATGTAATAAATACTGAAATATTACGATTTTTGGAATATTTTCGCGATAAAGAATCCATAAATTCGGTAAGCTTACCTTTGTTAAAGCAAGCTAGTTATAGATGTTATGAGTAGGGTACAGATAAGCATTTCTATAATAAAAATAAGTCGCATCATTAGCAATATTATCAGCATTTAGAAAAAAATGATTTTAAAAAATTTAAAGATAAATCATTACTTCAATTACAATGTAATATATTTATACTGTAAAAAAACAACGAATTATTTATACTCTGTTTATAAGATAAAATTTTATTGATACGCTATAGAGTTAAAAAGATATTTTTATGAACAGCAGTCCATTTGATGATTTTCGTGCATTATTAACAAATTTACCAAGTCCTGATGAGTTTTCTATGATTTTGGCTAGAAAACGGCAAGCACAATTAGTAAAGCCGCAAGGAGCTCTAGGAAAGTTGGGAGATATCGCGGTTTGGTATGCAGGGTGGAGAGGTGAGGAAAAGCCAATTATAACACAGCCTTTAGTGGCTATTTTTTCTGGCAATCACGGTATTGTTGAGGAAAATGTTACACCGTTTCCACAATCTATGACACAAGAGGTGGTAAAAAAGATTACTGCTGGTGGTGCGGCCATCAATCAAATCTGCATGGCTTATAATCTTAGACTAAAGGTATTTGACTTAGCTCTAGAATGCCCAACAATGAATATTACTCAAGATGCAGCAATGGGTGAGCGTAATACAGCTGCAACAATGGCATTTGGTATGGAATCAATTGCTGGAGGAACAGATCTTTTGTGTATAGGTGAAATGGGAATTGGTAACTCGACAGTAGCATCAGCCTTATGTCTGGCTTTATTTGGTGGGGAGGCTGAAGAATGGGCTGAATCTGGTAGGGGGGCTGTAGGAGAATTTTATGAACGCAAAGTGAGGGTAATAAAAACAGCTATTTCTTTACATGAGGGTTATTTAAATGATCCTTTTGAAATTATGCGTCGCTTAGGAGGGCGTGAAATTGCAGCGATGGTGGGTGCTATCTTAGCAGCAAGAATGGAAAAAATTCCAGTTATCTTGGATGGTTTTGTAGCAACAGTAGCAGCAGCAGTATTATATAAAATAAATCCAAGGATACTTGATCATATTATTATTGGTCATATTTCTTCTGAACCAGCTCATCGTAAGCTTTTGGAAAAAATTGGAAAAGAACCACTTTTAGATTTAAAGATGTGTTTTGGAGAAGGAACAGGTGCAGCTATGGCTGCGGGTGTGGTCAAGGCTGCTCTTTTAACCCATGCACAAATGACAGCTTGTGAACAAGAAGATTAGAAAAAATAATAATGTGATCAATAAATATCGAGAGCAGTTTTTAAAATTCTACTCATTTTGTTTTTTGCTGCTTTATATAATCAAGAGGTATATTGGCATCGGTTAATTCTATTATGAAAAAAGATGGGAAGCTGCAGAACGTCAATTTAACAATTAACATTTTTTATAAAAAACCATCATACTTTCAATATTGGAACTACAGAACGCAATAAGTATTAGGTATTTCAAACTTTATTTAATAGGATTTAATCATTTCGTGAAATTTTTTATAATTTTTGAAAAATATTAGAGTTGTTTACGGTGTTACTTGAGTCAAATAGGAAGAGCTGTGATGTATGCAACTGTTTTTTTAAGAAAAGTAGTAACACAATATAAAATAATACTATTTTTTAGAGTTTTTAATTTTTGTGCCAGAAAAGGGTTATAAAAATCAATTTTTTAAGGCAAATCGATGACAGAAAATGGTGATATTTTCTTACAAAAGATAAATTTAAGATCAAGGTAATTTATGCTTTTTTCTTCAATACTAAATTATAAAAACTTACGCACCAAATGACGAAGATATACGATCAATTCATCATTAAACCATGGGTGTTGTTGTAGCCAAAAAGTGTTTCGCCATGATGGATGGGGTAAGGGCATAACATTGTATCCTCGGGGTTGACGGATAGAAAGAATGTTTTTCCAATCATTAACGGTTTCTGAAACGGTTTTATGTTTAAGTTCTGCAATGTGCCATTTTTGTGCATAATTTCCAATAGCAAGGACAAGCTTTATTTGTGGCATAGCTTGAAATACTTTTTCATGCCATATTTCTTGACATTCGCGTCTTGGTGGTAAATCAGATTTATTTTGATCATAGCCAGGAAAACAAAATCCCATGGGAACAATAGCAAATAAAGATCTGTCATAAAATTCATCGCTTGTTACACCTAGCCAATCGCGTAATCTATCTCCAGAACGATCATTGAAAGGAATAGAGGTTTCATGAACACGTAATCCCGGGGCTTGACCTGCAATTGCAATAGAAGCTGTTTTGGATAAATAAACAACAGGTTTTGGTTCATGGGGAAGAGGGGGAAAATAATGTGGACGCTCAACACAAACACGACAAGAACGAATTTGTTCTCCCAATTTAACAATTTGATCACATTTTTGCTGCGTCATGATAGATAAAAACTAATGACAGCATTACCAAAAAGCAATAATTTTATCTTTTTATATAAGGATGAACTTTTCGCCACTCTTGCGGTTGTTGAAAATGCGATTGCCATATACCCTTTTTTTGCGCTTTGGCTTTTTGCTCCTCTTTCTGGTATGTATAACCATAGTAACTTATAGCCCACCCATCACGCACCATTTTTGCATTAATATTTTTAACTTTTTCTGTTCTACATGTGCCAAGAACACGTTGATATTTGTCTTTTTTATCCCAATAACAGGTAACAAATCGGTTTGCTATAAGCTTTTGTAAATGCTCTTTGGCTCTAATGCCGCATGGGTAACGCTCTGCCTCCATACCACAAAACTGACGCAGTTCAGGAGCATCAATTCCTACAAGCCGGATCATAACATCACCAATTCTGATTGAATCACCATCAATAACAATCGCATTCCCTGTAATGGATTCTGTTGAAGCAGAAACCACTTCTTGAGGTCGCGACCAAACGCACCGCACATTAATCGTTACATTGATGAAAACGCTAACGACTATAAAAGTTCCTAAAACTGTAACTTTCTGATAAAGGTCACTTAAATCAAAATAAAAAGCATTATTTCTCATGGAAGAATTAATATCATAATGTGTTCGATTAAGTCAAGATACACTTTATACTGTGGAAGTATCTTATTTTTTTAATGTTGATTACATCATTATGATAATAAACATCTCGGGAGCAATACCCATTAGTATTAATGTTATGTGGCTAAAAGCCCTTTTGAATACTCAAATATTCAAATTTATAATGTTGTTCGTTAACTAACTGAGTTTATTTTTTATAATTTTACGTATACAATAAAAAAAATTCCATTTGTTTGAGCTATTTAAATAGCCTTAGTTGAAAACCTTTTTTGCTATCTTCAATATAAAAAGCCTCTTACCATAATAAAGCAGCAAAATATCTGACAATTAATGGAATTTTTGGCAAGATAAATCACCATCATTTAGAGCAAAATACAAACCAATTATTTAATCAATTTTGCTTTAAATAGTAGCTATGAAATAAAGCTTTTAAAAAACGCTCAATACTTTTTAGTGTTTTTTAAGTGTGTTTATATGATTAGCAGAAATAAACAGCGCTACAATTTAAATAGATGAAATCAATTACTTGATTTTTGTTTCTTTAAACTCAACGTGTTTTCTAGCAATTGGGTCATATTTACGTTTGCTCATTTTGTCTGTCATTGTGCGGCTATTTTTCTTTGTTACATAGAAAAAACCAGTATCTGCAGTTGACAAAAGCTTAATTTTAATAGTTGCTGCTTTAGCCATAATAAGGATCCTATTAAACTGAAAATGATACTATTTTGCTTTCAAAACTCACTTTTGATGCAATTATATTTCATTGCCAACACTACGGATGTTATAAAAAAAGTCAAGACTTGATTAGCTTTCTTATCAGGTAAGTGTAAGTACTAGATTAATATATCAGCCAAGGAAGTAAATCATCACAGAGGAAAAATAAAAAAGTTTTTAAATATTTGTTGCTTGACCAATAACAATTACTTCAATGAGTACGCTAATTCTAGATCGAAAATGATCCACGGTAATTATTGTGATTTCACTATAATTAATGATGTTATTTTAAAAAATCTGTTTAGTCATTAGCAGTAAAGCAAATTGTGTTTTCTGCTTTAATGTTAATACTTAATCTAAGCAGGGTAGGTTTTTTAAGAATTAATCTTATTTTTCCATATGCTTCTTGAACAATGAAGTGTAATCGTTTGTATAGTCTAATTATAAATAATGAACTGCAATTTTTTCAAATACGGACAGAATCAATTGAAGTGAGAATAAATATTCTTATAGCGTAGTGATAATTTAAATTCTTTCTTAGAAAAAGGTAATATCTAAGGACAAAGATATAGTTTATTTTTTCAATATCGTCTTTGTTTATAGGAATTACGTTCCCGTTTTTTTGCTATAAATTTGTTTTTACGATAGGGAATGGATGAAAAAGCAAACGAATGAGGTTGCGTTAATATTTCAAAACATAAAGCACCAGCAAGAGGTTGTACTTCTATAAGCTTTACCTCTACCTCGTCGCCAAGTTGATAGCCTTTGCAACTCCATTTTCCTATAAGGGTATGTTGTGTTTCATCAAAATAATAGTAATCACGTTTAAGTGTGGAAATGGGCACAAAGCCGTCTGCATTTAGTTTATCAAGTGAAATAAAAAGACCTGCTTTTGTAACTCCAGAAATGCGACCTTTAAATGAATGGCCTATTTTATTCACCAAATAATGTGCAACAAGCCGATCGACAGTTTCTCTTTCAGCCATCATTGCACGGCGTTCATATGCAGAGATTTGCATGGCAATTGCTGTTAAATTTTGTTCTTGTGAATCTGTTAGTTTGTCATCACCTAATTGCAGGGCTTTAATAAGTGCTCGATGAACAATCAAATCAGCATAACGACGGATTGGTGATGTAAAATGTGTATAGTTATGCAGATTTAAGCCAAAGTGACCTATATTTTCAGGATTATATTCAGCTTGAGATTGTGAGCGTAAAATAACCTGATTAACCAATTCCTGTTGTTGTGTATTAATGACTTGCGTAAGAATATTATTGAATCGTTCTGATGTAAGCTCTGCTTTTCGAGAAAATGATATCCCTAAACTCTGAAGAAAGTTCTGTAGTATTTCTTGTTTTGCGAGAGATGGCTTGTCATGAACGCGATAAATAAAGGGCTGATGATGTTCTTTTAATGTTTCCGCGGCTGCAACATTAGCTTGTATCATAAATTCTTCAATCAAGCGATGTGCTTCTAGATGAGGTGGAACCACAACATCTTTAATATGCCCATTTTGATCAAGAATGATCTTTTTTTCTGGTACCTCTAATTCAAGTGGTTTTCGACGATTGCGTGCAATTTTGAGTTTGGTATAAGCGCTCCACAATGGTTGCAAGATATTCTCAAGAAGAGGGGCTGTTTTTTCATTTGTATTTCGTTCAATTGCACATTGTACTTCTTGATAAGATAGTTTAGCTACCGTACGCATAATAATACGGTGGAAACTATGTTTGCGTTTGTTGCCATTTGCATCAAAAATCATACGAACTGCTAAAGCAGGCCTGTCTTTTCCTTCAAGAAGAGAGCATAAATTATTAGAGATGTATTCAGGAAGCATTGGCACAACGCAATCAGGAAAATAAACAGAATTGCCTCGTTTCAATGCTTCTTGGTCTAAAGCACTTCCTGTTTTCACATAATAAGAGACATCTGCGATTGCTACAGTGACAATCCAACCATCGTTATTTTCAGGATCTTCATCTTTTACGGCATAAACGGCATCGTCATGGTCTTTTGCATCTGGTGGATCAATTGTAACAAACGGTAACTGTCGCCAATCTTCATGATTTGTTGTGCTGACAATAGGTTTTGCACCTTTGGCTTGCTTCAAGACCTCTTCAGGAAAAACATAAGGAATTCCTTTTGAGATAAGCGCAATCATTGAAAGTGCTTTTTCACTATCGATAGATCCCAAAACATTTTTTACTTTTGCGCTTTTTGATCTGTAAGCCGTATTTTTTCTAATTTCAGCTTCAACGAGATCACCCGATTTTATATCAACATTTAAGGGTGTTTCAATAATTAGGTCATTAGTTTTACGGTCTATAGAACAAAGCTGCCATTGGTTATTTTCTAATTTTTTTACTATGCCGAGCATAGTTCTTTCTTGCTTATTAATTTTGCGGATAATACGCCCTGTGTAGGAGAAACTTTGAGGGGCCTTATTTCGAAAAATTTTTACAAGACAATGATCTCCAAGACTAATACTGGCTTCTTTTATATAGCGAGGAGGTATTTCAATATTTAGCGTTAAATCACCCTTCCACTCAAGAGGCTGTGCTATAAAACCGCCATTGTTATCTGATGCACTTATTTTAACTAAAGTAACAGGGGGCAATCTCTCTTGAGTCGTTATTTTCTTATGTCTTTTTGATACAGAGCTAGGATCTTTCAACTGATCGAGCATATTTTTCAACCAACGGCGAGAATCGCCTTTTAAATTAAAAGCCTTAGCGATTTCGCGTTTATTTAATAGGTTAGGATTATCAGTAATAAAGGACAAAATTTCTGCTTTATTAGGCAGTTGTTCAGTATAAGAAGACTGAAGATATTTTGTTTTTTTCTGACCTTTAACCAAAATTTATGCCTCTTTTATCTTAGAAGAATTTTTTTTGATGCTATCTTTTCTTGTGTAACTATTTTTTCCTATTCACTCTTTGCCCTTTTTTAGGGGCGGATGCTTTGGCTAAGAGAAGGTCTAATGCTTCTGAAAGTGTTACATCAGTGGGGTCTTTATCTTTTGGTAATGTGGCATTAATTTTTCCCCAATTTACATACAAACCATAACGTCCATCGCGCACAGTGACAGTTCCACCCTCTGGGTGCTCACCTAATGTGATTAGTGCTTCAGGTGTTGTCCGGCCCCGTTTTGTTTTATTTTCTTGTTTTTCAGCTAATACTGTAACAGCACGATTGATACCAATTTCAAAAACTTCATTGATATCAGAAAGATTTGCAGATTTTCCGTCATGAGAAAGATAGGGGCCATATCGCCCAATTGTGGCTGTGATTATTTTTCCCGTTTCAGGGTGAACGCCAATTTCACGGGGAAGAGATAGCAAAGATAGGGCTTGATTAAGATCAATATTTTTTCTTGCCCACTCTTTTGGTAGCCCTACACGTTTTGCTCCTTTATCTTGACCAAGTTGAATATATGAACCAAAGCGACCAGTGCAAAGAAAGATATCTTTTCCCGTTTCAGGATCAACGCCAAGTACAAGAGGTTCGTCACTGCGCACAGCTTCACTTTCTTCTCCTGTATCTATACCAAGTTGGCGTGTATATTTGCATTCAGGATAATTGGAACAGCCAACAAATGCACCATAACGCCCTAATTTTAGCGATAACTGGCCATTTGTACAAAGAGGACAAGATCGGGGATCACTTCCATCTTCACGCGTAGGAAAAGCAAGAGGTGCTAATATTACGTTTAAGGCATCAAGGACATGCGTTATACGCAATTTCTGGATATCGGTAACGGATGCATTAAATTCATTCCAAAAGTCATGTAAAACGTCTTTCCAAGCTAGTTTTCCATCCGATATAAGGTCGAGTTTTTCTTCAAGATTTGCTGTAAAGTCGTACTCTACATAGCGATTAAAGAAACTTTCAAGAAAAGCTGTGACAATACGTCCTTTAGCATCAGGAACAAGCTTTCGTTTATCAGTTACAGTATAGCCACGTTCAGAAAGTATCGCTAATATAGAGGCATAAGTTGAAGGACGGCCAATACCCAATTCTTCAAGTTTTTTGATTAATGAAGCTTCAGAATAACGGGGAGGGGGCTCTGTAGTGTGTTGAGTTACCTCAACTTTTTCTTTTGTTAGTGCTTCATTAGCGTTGATGTGGGGTAGGCGCGCTGATTCATCATCTTCACCATTTTCTTCATCTCGTTGATCGGTATAGGCAGAAATAAAACCATCAAAGCGAATAACAGATCCTGTTGCACGCAAATTTGCATTATTTTCTCCTTGAATCGCTTGAATTTCGACTGTTGTACGTTCAATTTCAGCAGAACACATTTGGCTTGCAATAGCGCGTTTCCATATTAATTCATATAATTTTGCTTGATCACTATCAAGAAAATTGCGTATTTGATTGGGGTTGCGTTGAAAATCTGTTGGGCGAATAGCTTCATGCGCTTCTTGTGCATTTTTTGCTTTTGTTGAATAAAAACGTGGTTTTTCAGGAACATAGTTATTACCAAAGGACTCTTTAATCACTTTTCGTGCTGAATCAATGGCTTCTGTTGCCATTTGTACACCATCTGTACGCATATAAGTGATAAGACCTGATGTTTCACCATTAATTTCAACACCTTCATAAAGTTTTTGGGCAATTCGCATAGTACGAGAAGGAGAGAAACCTAATTTTGAAGAGGCAGCTTGCTGTAACGTGGATGTTGTAAATGGTGGGGAAGGATTTCTTTTTATAGGTTTTGCTTCAACATTTAAAGTACGATATTCTGCCTCCTCCAGCATGGAGCGGATTTTTTCTGCTTGTTCTAAGGATTTAATATCAAGCTTTCCAAGCTTTTCTTGGTTAAATGCTACCAGTCGCGCGTAAAAATTATCATCTCGAATCGTTTTTAAGGATGTTGTGATCGACCAGTAATCTTCTTTAATGAAATGTTCTATTTCTGATTCGCGATCGCAAATAATACGTAAAGCAACCGATTGAACACGACCAGCTGAACGTGAACCTGGTAGTTTACGCCATAAAACAGGTGAAAGTGTAAAACCAACCAGATAATCAAGAGCGCGGCGCGCAAGGTAAGCATCAACAAGCGATATATCAATATCACGCGGATTATTCATAGCATCAAGTACAGATTTTTTAGTGATTGCGTTGAAAACAACCCGTTTAACAGGTTTATCCTTTAAAACTTTTTTTTGATTAAGAACATCAAGGATATGCCATGAAATGGCTTCCCCTTCACGGTCGGGGTCAGTTGCCAAAATAAGACTATCAGCTTCTTTAACTGCTTTTGCTATTTCGTTTAAACGTTTTGCAGAAGCAGTATCGATATCCCATTTCATGGCAAAATCTTGATCAGGTAAAACAGAGCCATCTTTTGCAGACAAATCACGCACATGCCCAAATGATGCTACTACTTTATATTGAGGTCCAAGATATTTATTAATTGTCTTTGCTTTAGCTGGAGATTCGACGATAACGATATCCATGATTTTACCCGAATGTTAAAATAAAAAATTCTCTCTATAAACTCCTTTCAAATGAATAGCTAATGGCAATTAGTCAAGAACACATAAAAAAAACTATATTATACAACTTTTGATTGTTATTATTAAAAATACACTTTATAAGAGACCGCACAACTTGTTTTCCGTGACTAATATAAAAAAGTATGCGGTAAAATATTAAGATAACATCTATTGAGAGATGGGGAGAATGCTCAAGGATAAAAAAAATATGCCTATAAATCGTTTAAAAATTATCCATTATATCACGGATATGTCAAAACAAATGAGTCAAATGGCGCGTCAAGCTCATAGTCCACTTTTAGCATTACTCTTGGATATGGTAGCCAAGGAGGGGCAAAGTGTTATTAATAGCTCTGAGGGGCTTGGGGAAGATTCAACGTCGACAATGACACACAACCGTCAGAGTGTCGAATAAGCTTCCCGGCAAGTTCAAGTTCAACTAATAAGAGGTAAAGGTTTTGTAAGGGAATATTTGAATGACTACTTAATGTATCTAGATCAATTGGAGTTGTTGAAAGAGCTGAAAGAACAGCTAGGCGTTCTGAATCATTTCTAGTAGAAGCAGATTTATCAGTTTCTGTATTAGGTAAACTAAAACCTTCCTGTTGAAATTGAATTGGATATTCTTTTTCAAAAAGATTGAGTTGAGAACTTACAGTGTTTGAGACTAATGGTGTAAGCGTTTCTATAATATCAGAAGGGTGTGTAACCAATAAAGCACCTTCTTTAATAAGATTATTTGTACCAACTGATCTTGGATCAAGTGGAGAACCGGGAATGGCAAAAATTAATCGTCCTATTTCAACAGCTTGACGGGCTGTAATTAAGGATCCTGACCGCATAGCTGCTTCTGTTACTAAGAGGCCAAGCGATAAACCTGCAATAATACGATTTCTTCTTGGAAAATCGATAGCACGTGGTTTCCAACCAACAGGCATTTCACTAATAATTGCTCCACCATTCGTGATAATATCATCATAAAGTTTTTTATTTTCAGGAGGATAGATATGATCAATTCCTCCAGCCATAACTGCAACGGTACCTGTTTTTAAACTTGTTTGGTGAGCAATACTATCAATGCCACGTGCAAGTCCAGAAATGGTTATAAAACCAGCATTACCAAGAAAATGAGAAAATTGAGCAGTTAGCTTTTTACCTGCTGCCGAAGCGTTTCGAGAGCCAATAATCCCAACGGAAGATTTATGAAAAACTGAAACATTGCCTTTTATAGTAATGAGTGGTGGGGAGGCTTCTGTTACCTTAAGATATGCTGGATAATCTGGTTCTCCTACGCCGACAAAACGAATACCCAATTTTTCAGCTTTTTGCATCTCTTTTTCAGCATCTTCTAACGTTGCTATTCGAATAGGTGCACAACGACCACCTTTTTTACTAAGCTCAGGAAGTACAGCCAAAGCATTTTCTGCTGTTTTATAATGATCAATTAAATTACGAAAAGTAACAGGCCCAACATTCTCACTACGTAATAACCGCAACCAGTTTAAACGTTGATGATCAGTAAGTGGAATCCCTTTATTTATTTCTGTTTTTAGTGCCAATCTTACTTTCTTTCCCAACTAATAATCTACTGATATTCGTGTGATGTTTTATAATCACAAGTATGCTCATTATTACTATTATGCAATGAGCATAGAAGTAAGGAGAAAAAAAATAAATAAAAATTGGAACAATAATAACAGCAATAAGCCCGGATAATGAAGAATAGTGCGTAAATAGAAAAATTCCCATCCAAATGATGATAAAAACAACTGCTGATGGCCAGTAAAATCCTAAGCATACACCTAGATAAGTAGCAACACCTTTGCCACCTTTAAATTTAAGCCATATAGGGAAAGTGTGTCCTAAGAAAGCAAAAAAGCCAGCTAGAATAACAATAATACTGTGTTCTACTGGAATACTGTTTCCTATTGGATAGATTAGAAATTTTACAGTTAGGATAACAATAGCTCCCTTTAGCATATCGCAAAGAAAAGTAAGAGCTGCAATTGTCTTATTTCCTGTACGTAAAACATTTGTCGTTCCAATATTTCCAGAGCCAATTGTCCTTATATCGCCAAGTTTAGCAAAGCGTGTGAAAAGTAGTCCAAATGGGATAGAACCGATGAGATAAGATATTAGAAAAATAAATCCTATATGAACTTGAAAAAGTGCTTCTATTTCACTCATCAAAAGTCTCATTTAATTTGTTGATCAAGCTTAAACACTGACTGGCCTTTAACAAGTGTTTGGATAACACGTCCTTGAAAGTGTGTATTCTCAAATGGTGTGTTTTTTGAACGTGAATGAAGCATATCTGAAGATAGTATCCATGGTTCATCAAGATCAACTAAAATGAGATCTGCATTAGCACCTTTTATGAGTGTTCCAGCATTAAGACCAAAGAGTTTTGCAGGTGCTGTTGATAAGAGTTCAGTCAGTCTTAAAAGAGATATCATTTCATTGTGATAGAGGAGTAAAGCAACACTTAAGAGAGTTTCCATGCCAATAGCACCTGCTTGAGCGTCTTGGAATGGTAAGCGTTTTGTATCAACATCTTGAGGGTCATGAGAAGAAACAATAATATCGACTGTTCCATCTTTTATTGCTTCAATCATTGCTATACGATCTTCTTCTGCACGCAGTGGAGGCATTAGACGAAAAAAGGTACGATATTCACCGACATCATTTTCATTAAGGGATAAATGATTAATGGATACACCGGCTGAAATTTTTGTATTGTTCTGTTTTGCTAAACGAATAGCATCGGCAGACATAGCTGTTGATATTTGTGCAGCATGATAGCGTGCTTGTGTTAGTGCAGCCAGTCGTAAATCTCTTTCCAATGGAATGATTTCCGCTTCACGCGGAATTCCACAAAGGCCAAGCCAACTTGCCAATAGACCTTCGTTCATAACACCTTGACCTGTAAGGTCTTTGTCTTGTGTCTCATGAATCAAAGTGACATCAAAATCACGCGCATAAGTCATTGCGCGTCGCATAACAGATGAATTTTGAAGAGTTTTTTTTCCTTCACTAAAAGCGATAGCACCTGCATTTTTTAATAAACCGAATTCGGCAATTTCTTGTCCACCTAAACCTTGGGTGATAGCAGCAACAGGATAAATATTGACCAATGACGTTTCATGTGCTGTGCGCGTAATAAATTCAACAAGCGCCACATTATCAATAACTGGTTGTGTATCTGGCATCATGAGGAAGGAAGTAATACCTCCTGCTGCCGCAGATTGGCTAGCTGAAGCGATTGTTTCACGGTGCTCAGCTCCTGGTTCACCAACAAAAACTCGTGCATCAACAAGTCCAGGTAGAATCGCTTTATTTTGTGCATCAATAATTTCTGCACCTTCGGGTGTTCCTTGATTTAAAGCTTCTTTGCCAGCTGCTACAATCAGTCCATTTTCAATAATAACTGTACCAATTTCATCAATTGCACGCGAAGGATCAACAATACGAGCGTTTTGAAAAACCGTTGGTTTTGTCATTTCTTTTCTCCACTCCAATTATGACGCGAATCGAGTAAGGCTTCCATAACAGCCATGCGCACAGCGATTCCCATTTTTACTTGTGTGTGGATCACGCTTTGTACTCCATCTGCTATGTCAGAAGCAATTTCTACACCACGGTTTATTGGGCCAGGATGCATGACGATGCAATCACTTTTTGCATAAGCTAAATTCTCTTTATGTAAACCAAAATGATGAAAATATTCACGAACGGAAGGAATAAAGGCACCTACCATACGTTCGCGTTGTAAGCGTAACATCATGATAACATCAGCACCTTTAAGACCTTCTTTCATTGTGTTAAAAACTTCAACGCTCATGTCTGCTATTCCAGTTGGCAGAAGTGTTGAAGGAGCAACAACACGAACACGTGCTCCTAAAGCATTAAGGCTAATAATATTGGAACGTGCGACACGTGAATGCAAGATATCCCCACAAATTGCAACAGTTAATCCTTCAATACGTCCTTTTATTCTTCGAATAGTCAGGGCATCTAATAAAGCTTGTGTTGGGTGCTCATGTGCACCATCTCCTGCATTAATGACACAACAATCAACTTTTTGCGCTAAAAGAGCAGCTGCTCCGGCGCAGTTATGGCGAATGATGAGTATATCCGGATTCATTGCATTGAGAGTTATTGCTGTATCAATCAATGTTTCTCCTTTTTTGACGGATGAATTACTAATAGCCATATTCATCACGTTGGCTCCTAACCGCTTACCAGCTAGTTCGAATGAGGATTGTGTTCGTGTGGAGGCTTCAAAGAAAAGATTAATTTGAGTACGTCCGTGCAGTGTGGGTTTTTTGTTGTCAATTATCTTGGAAAAAGTAATATTTGCATCTGCACGGTCAAGCAGTGTGGTAAGGTCTTGTACATTTAAACCTTTAATACCTAAAAGATGACGGTAGGGGAAAATCGGAAAAAGAGTATTTTGAGTCATAGCATTCTTTTCTAGAGATTTCTAAAGAATTTAAACAAGTATTTGTTTGAATGTAATAAATGTAAAAAGATAAATAGTCTATGATATCAATGATTCGAATAAGGAATATACTATGAGTGCTCTGTTTATGCAGAATGGCCACCGAAAAAATGCGTTTCTTAGTGATACACTTATGTTTCGTATTGCATCTAATTTGCCTGCATCTTTATTAGCAAGTTTTGAAGAAATAGGGGCATTTGTAGCTAGCCATGAAGCACGAGATCTCTCCCGTTTAGCAAATCACTATCGACCAATATTACGCTATAATACCGAATGGAGCCAATTAACAGAACAGTTAGAAATTCACCCTGCCTATGATACTCTTCAAAGATATTCTAGACAAGTGGGGTTAAGTACTTCACTGTGGGAAAATATAGCTTCGGAAAGTGGAATACGTTATCAAGCACGTGCTATTCGTTTAGCTTTATCTGCCGGTCTGGAAACCGGTCATTTGAATGAGGTTATTATAACAAGTGCAGCTATTGCGGTATTAATTGGGGACATTAAGTTATTTAAAAGATGGCGAAACGTACTTTTGTCACGTCAATATGATTCATCCCTCAAGCCTATTGATGATAAAAAAGGTGCTTCTCTTACTTGTGCTTTTGATAATGTTGCAAAAAGTGAAAAATATCCTTCTAGTTTTCCAATTGCTCAGAAAGTTTCTTTTGATGAAAAGATGGGGCGTGATCTGTATCATTTAAATAGTGTGAAAACCAATGTTATTAATCCGGTCGCTGATGGGTATCTTGTTAGTGCGGAAATAGATGGTCATTTAAGCTGCTTTTTAGTTCCACGCGTGCAAGAAAATGGTGCAATAAATAATATCTCAATTCATTATTTATTGCAGCGTTCTGGAGAATATTCAGTGCCAGAGGGGGTTGTCCATTTCCAAGGCAGTTATGGTTGGCTTTTGGGAAATATTGGGGAGGGGGCTAAAATAATTAAAGATATCGAGACTATGACACGCTTCGATCAGTCTGTGATATCAACAGGTGTTTTGCGCGCAGCACTTCAATTTGGCATAGACTTTTTTCGGAAAAAAATGCCAAATCAGCCTTTACCACCACTAACAGAGCGTATTTTTGCTGATATTGCACTTGATATTGCTGCTTCACAAGCATTGGTTTTACGTTTAGCACGGGCATTTGATAATGCTACAAATAGTCGCGCTGAAGCAGCTTTTGCACGTATTATGACGCCTATTATTGCTTGTCATGTAAATCAATTAGTTGTTCCTATTGTTAGTGAAATTATTGCACAGCTTGGTTTAGAAAGTTTTGTGGAAGGCAATCCATTATCGCAAATGTTACATGATGGATCTGCGCGGATAGTTAGAAATAATGATTCTAATCAATTGGTGAGGGACGCAATTCTTATAGCTAATAAAGCACCTGGATTATTTCAGCAACTGTTAGAAAAAATTGCAACTAATATTGGGCCAGCAGGTCCGCGAGCAGTTGAAATTATCAAATCTGCTATCCATATGGCTTCAACAAATGAAGGAGCAGGTCGTTTTTTTGTTGAGCAAGTGGCATATGCTGCTGCAACTGCATCATTACGTTATAAGGAAATGGAATATATTGTAAATGCTTATATGGAAAGCCGCCTTGGAGGACAATGGAGATTATCCTATGGTATGATGATTGCACGATATAATCCCGGACAATTATTGGAGATCCTTTATCCTTCTGTGTGATTTAGGTTCTGAATTCTATCAAGAAAGCCTTGTAATATAAAAGCAGCAGCTGCAGAATCAATACGGGCTGCTCTTTTAGCACGCGATACATCCATTTCTAAAAGGGAGCGTTGTGCAGCAATTGTTGACAATCGTTCATCCCAAAAAACAAATGGAATTTTTGTATATGCTCCCATATTGCTAACAAAAGTTCGGGTTGCTTGAACACGAGGGCCGTTACTTCCATCCATGTTAACAGGCAAGCCAATAACAGCAACCCCTACGTTTTCATTATTAAAGATTTGAACAAGTGTAAGGGCATCTAAGGTAAATTTTTTCCGCTGAATGACGGGGCGTGGATTTGAAAAGGTTAAACTGATATCAGAAATAGCAATTCCGATAGTTTTTGTGCCCAAATCCAAACCTGCTATCGTTTGTTTGGGTAAAAGATGTGTAGTAATTTCATGTATGTTAATGACAGCCATGTGTTTATACTTAGAGTTTCTTAATATTTTAGGTTAATATTTATAGTGAAGTTTTGATACAGATATCAATATTCTTGCGCTTATAGAAGTGAGCTTGTATAGCCAAAACATGAAGAGAGTAATGTCGCAATCAAATTTGAGCAGAAAGGCATAATATGTCTGTTGATAATAAAACAGTCAAAAGAGTGGCACATTTAGCGCGTATTGCTATTCATGATGATGAAATAGAACGCATGACAAAGGAATTCAATGCCATTTTAGAGTTTGTAGAACAACTTAATGAAGTTGATATCAATGGAGTTGAACCATTAACATCGGTAATGCCTATGGCTTTGCGAATGCGTGAAGATAATATTACAGATGGTAATAAAGCTGCAGAAATTGTAGCAAATGCACCTATAACAGAAGAAAATTTCTTTCTTGTTTCAAAGGTCGTCGAGTAATTTTTAATATTTAAAATTCGAGAATCAATATGACTGATTTAACAACCCTAACGATTGCACAAGCTCGTGATGCTTTAACAAAGAGAGATCTAAAAGCAACTGAATTAACAGAAGCTTATTTAAAAGCAATTGAGTTAGCTAATCCAACTTTAAATGTCTATGTGGCGCTAACAGCAGAACAAGCAACAAAAATGGCTACTGAATCAGATAAGCGTTTTGCGAAAGGACAAGCTGGTATTTTAGAGGGGATTCCACTAGGAATTAAGGATCTTTTTGCAACACAAGATGTCCATACTCAAGCTTGTTCATATATTCTCGATGGTTTTAAACCTAAATACGAATCAACAGTAACGGCTAATTTGTGGAAAGATGGGGCGGTTATGTTAGGCAAACTTAATATGGATGAGTTTGCGATGGGGTCGTCTAATGAAACATCACATTATGGGCCAGCTATTAATCCATGGCGAAAAAAAGGATCAGATGAAAAACTTGTCCCAGGTGGTTCTTCAGGTGGTTCTGCAGCTGCTGTTGCAGCACGACTTTGTGCAGGAGCAACAGCAACTGATACTGGTGGGTCAATACGTCAGCCAGCAGCATTTACTGGTACTGTGGGAATAAAGCCGACTTATGGACGGTGTTCACGGTGGGGGACCATAGCGTATGCTTCATCGCTTGATCAAGCTGGGCCTATCGGACGAGATGTGCGTGATTGCGCGATTATGCTGAAATCAATGGCTTCCTTTGATGATAAAGATTCAACTTCGGTTAATGTACCTGTGCCTGATTATGAAAATTATATAGGTCAATCAATTAAGGGAATGAAAATTGGTATTCCAAAAGAATACTATATTGAAGGAATGTCTGCTGAAATTGTTGACCTTTGGCAAAAAGGGATGGATTGGCTAAAGGAAGCAGGGGCTCAGATTATTGATATTTCATTACCTCATACAAAATATGCTTTGCCCGCTTATTATGTCGTAGCTCCTGCAGAAGCGTCTTCTAATTTAGCACGCTATGATGGTGTCCGTTTTGGGCTTCGTATGCCAGGAAAAGATGTCATTGAAATGTATGAAAATACGCGCTCATCTGGCTTTGGTGATGAGGTTAAACGACGTATTTTAATTGGTACCTATGTTCTTTCTGCAGGTTATTATGATGCTTATTATCTTAGAGCTCAAAAGGTGCGAACATTAATTAAACGTGATTTTGATCAATGTTTTGCTGCTGGTGTTGACGCTATTTTAACGCCTACAACACCGGTATCAGCTTTTGGTATTGCTGATGAAAAAATAAAGAATGACACAATAGCAATGTATTTAAACGATATCTGTACTGTGTCAGTTAATATGGCGGGATTACCAGGTATTTCTGTTCCTGCAGGTTTATCATTAAATGGTTTACCACTAGGATTGCAATTGATTGGTAAGCCTTTTGCTGAGGAAACAATTTTTCAGATAGCTTACATTATAGAGCAAGCGGCGGGAACGTTAAATGCTGAAAAATGGTGGCCATAAAAAATCACAAGCTTACATTTTTTATGAAGCAGTAAAAACACTCTCTCCTTAAGAGACAGAGAAAGATCTTTTGGAGCGGGCTGTAATTTCGTATTATATTTTTTAACCGCCAAGATATGCTTCTTTTACCCGTGGATCAGAAAGCATAGCTTGGCTTTTACCATGAAATAAAATTTTTCCTACTTCTAAAATATAAGCATAATCGGCTACAGAAAGAGCTGCAAATGCGTTTTGTTCAATAAGAAGAACAGTTTTTCCCATTTCATTAATTTTGCGGATGATCGAAAAAATTTCTTGTACAAGAAGTGGCGCTAAACCAAGAGACGGTTCATCCAATATCACCATGTCAGGATTACTTATAAGTGCACGTCCTACAGCCAGCATTTGTTGTTCACCGCCTGACATCGTACCACCCAATTGCTTGGATCTTTCACGTAACCGTGGAAATAAGTCAAATATCCATTCAATATCATGAGCAATACCGACTTTGTCATTACGAATATAAGCGCCTAGCTGGAGATTTTCTAATACAGTCAAATGAGGCATAATACGCCGTCCTTCAGGACTTAATGCAATGCCCAATTGTAAAATTTCTTCGGGCTGTTTTTCTGTAATAGATTCACCTTTATATATAATATCTCCGTAAATAGGCCGGTTAAGTCCTGCAATAGAACGTACAGTACTGCTTTTTCCTGCTCCATTGGCACCAATTAAAGTTACTATACTCCCTTTTTTTATGGACATAGAAATATCTTGAACAGCTTTAATAGCGCCGTAATGAACGTGAAGATTTTTTATTTCAAGAATGTTCATACATATCTCCCCCAAGATAAGCTTTAATAACTTTAGGATTATGGCGAATTTCATCTGGGGTACCATTGGCGATGCAACGGCCATATTCTAACACCCAAATATCTTGGCAAAGCCCCATGACAACTTTCATATCATGTTCAATAAGTAGAATTGTAAGATCAAATTCTGTTCTTACTTTTTCTATGAATTTTCTAAGTTCCTCGCTTTCTTGAGGATTCATTCCAGCAGCAGGTTCATCAAGAAGAAGTAATTTAGGTTTTGTCGCTAAAGCCCGAGCAATTTCTAAACGCCGTTGTGCACCATAAGCCAACGTGGTTGCTGGCTGGTTGGCGAGATAAGCAAGCTGAAGTCGTTCAAGAATCTCCATCGATTCTTTATAAAGCTTGTTTTTTTCTTTAATTGCACTCGGTAATAAAAGAGCGGAAGCAAACCATGGGTATTTTTGCCGAACGTGGGCACCAACCATGACATTTTGCAATACTGTTAATCCTGAAAAAAGGCGAATATTTTGAAATGTTCGTGCAATATGGCGTTTACAAATAATATGAGGTGAAAGACCACAAATATTTTCTTCATCTAGAAGAATTTTTCCATTTGTAGGTGTATAAAAACCAGAAATTATATTAAAAACAGTGGTTTTTCCAGCACCATTGGGACCAATTAATCCAGTAATTGTTCCCCGTTTGATAGCCATATTGATATTGTTAACAGCGATTAATCCGCCAAAACGCATTATAACATCATTAAGTGAAAGAATAATGTCGTTCATGACTTTTCCTCACTACTAGAGAGTGTCCTCCTTGTTAAAAAGGAATAAATCCAATTCCATGAAAATTCACGTTGACCTAATAATCCTTTTCTCCAGAATAAGATGATTATCAACAATAGAAGTGAAAAAACAACCATACGTAGTCCTGGTATTCCTGGAATATATATAAAGCTTAAATTTAATGGGGATTCAATAATACGAAGTGATTCAAGCATCACTGTAATAATAATGCTGCCTACAATACTTCCTGTAATAGAACCAAGACCACCGGCAACAACAATCATCAAAATATTAAAGGTTAGAAGGAAGTTGAACATTTTAGGATCGATGGTTGAAATAAGAGCAGCTGTTAATGCACCTCCAATACCTGCAAAAAATGCACCAACAGTGAAAGAAAGGCTACGATAGAAGAAAGTGTTGACGCCCATTGTTTTTGAGGCGATTTCATCGTCACGAATAGCGCGCAATACATTGCCAATATTACTTTGTAATAAAAGAGTTATAAAAATAATTGTAAATGCTAACCAACCATAATTCCACCATAATGTAGCATTTTGAGGTATTCCTTTAATTCCCAATGAACCGTTTGTTAAAGATGTAGCATTGGTAATAATGACGCGAATAATTTCTGCAAAACCTAATGTTGCAATTCCAAGATAGTCACCACCAAGGCGTAATATAGGCAAAGCGACCAATAAGCCTACAGCTGCAGCACATAAACCACTTATAATGACAGCAATAAAAAAAGGTAATTGCAGATTTTGCAATGGTTCAGCTATCGGTTCTAGAATCCACATCATTTCTTTTTGTTCAGGAGAGAGAAGTAAAATTGCACATATATAAGCACCAATAGCCATAAAACCAGCATGTCCAAGAGAGAACATACCTGTAAATCCGTAAGTCAAATTAAGAGAGATTGCCAATATGGCGTTTATAGCAATAAGATTGATAATACGCAGTGTATAGTCATTAAAATGAGTATCGGCATAAAATAAAAAGCCGATGAGAGCCACAATACTGATAAATGATAGAAAAAGCGTAGTTGATTTTGCCATTAGATTTTCTCTTGACTTTTTTTGCCCATTAAACCAGTTGGCATTACCAGCAGGATAACAATTAATAAAATAAAAGCGAAAGCATCTCGATATCCAGATAAAGCTGGAAAAAAGGCGATAATCATAATTTCAAGAAAACCTAACAATAATCCTCCGAGCATTGCTCCTAGAATTGATCCAATACCTCCAATAACAGTAGCGATAAATGCTTTTAGTCCAGGAAGTATACCCATATAAGGCTGGATTTGAGGATAACGTAAAGCCCACATGATTCCTGCTATGGCGCCTAATGCCGAACCTATAGCAAATGTGAATGCGATAATCTTGTTAACAGAAACACCCATTAAACGAGCAGTTTCAATATCATGCGAAATTGCACGCATAGCAAGGCCAGGTTTTGTTCTATGAATAATCCATAACAAGAGAACAACAAGAATAAAGGAAACAACAGGAACAATAAAGGACATAGGGCTAATTCGAATAATCGCATCTGATCCTTGTCCCAAATGCCATTGAATTGGTGTGACAAGAAAATCTGGCTGTTTCACACCCTTGGGAACACCACTAAAAAGTACAGTTGCAAGATTTTCAATGAAAAAGGAAATACCAATTGCACTGATGAGCACTGAAATTCGTGGAGCATTACGCAAAGGTTTATAGGCACATTGATCAACAGCAATACCTAGTGCACTTGTGATAAAAATTGAAAAACAAATGGCTAAAATCCAAATCGGTGTGAAATTTTGTGGAGCAATTTTTGAATAATAAATAAGCCCTAAAATAAGGATAAAAAGAATTGCAATCCAATAAATTTCAGGGCGTTTTTTAAACCCTATAAACACTGAATAATAAATGAGGAGAGCTAACAATATAAGCAGGACAGCAACCCACGCAGGCATAAAGCTAATTGTAGAAAAGAAAACGAAATATGCCCCTAACATAAAGATATCGCCGTGAGCAAAATTAATTAATCTTAAGATACCATAAACCATGGTATAACCAATCGCGATAAGCCCATAAAGCGATCCCAATGCTAGCGCGTTAAAAAAATGCTGAATGAACATTTCAGTATTCATCTTTTGTCCTTCTGCATTTGTTAGTTTATATAGGGTAGAATATAAGATTTTTGAATAATTTAATTGAAAGAATAATTTTCAATCAGTTTTAATAAATCAATGTTCTAAAATTAAATGGCAGGCTTGATTTCATTTAAATAGATACGTTTGCCACCTTTTATTTCAATAACACCGATAGGGATTTGAGGATTGTGATTTTCATCCATAGACATACTACCAAAAGGTGTTTGTACATCTTTTAATTTACTCAATTCTATAGTGATTGCTTCGCGATCAGCACTTGCAGCATTTTCAATAGCTTTCATAAACATTATGTAAGCTGTGTACCCTAAAACTGAATTGATATTTGGCTCTTTATGGGGGTAAGCTGTCTTCCATTCGTTTGTAAATTCTTGTGCAGCTCTTGACATATTTGGCATATCTTTATCGTAGGGGAGTGTTGTATGTAAAAAGTTTTCTGCAGCTTGTCCTGCAATTGCAATAGTTTCTGGGTTGTCCATAGCATCACCCCCCATAATGCGGAATTGTGCACCTAATTCACGCGCCTGCTTCATGATAATGGAACCTTCAGAAAAATAAGATGGGATAAATAAAACATCAGGTTTTTGTGCTATAATTTGTGTGAGAGCAGCTGAAAAATCTTGATCTCCAGAATTATAGTTTAAATTTAAAATAACTTCACCACCTAATTTTTTGAATGAACGATTAAAATAATTTGCAAGCCCGATTGCGTAATCACTTGATATATCTTTTAATATAGCTGCTTTTTTTGCATGTAAGTTTTGAATTGCGTAAGTTGCAGCACCTGCACCTTGATAAGGATCAATGAAGCATGTACGAAAAGAGTATTTTTTGCCATGCGTAATAAGCGGATTTGTTGCTGAAGTCACGATAACAGGAGTTTTTGCTTTTTCAGATACTTCTCCACCAGCTAATGCTAATGAAGAGCCATAAGTTCCAATAATACCGTTAACATTGTCATTTGCAGTTAAACGCATGACAGCATTAGCTGCTTCTACTTTATCGGATTTATTGTCAATAATAATAAGCTCGACTTTACGTCCTAGTATTTCAGGTATTTTTTTATGTGCCAACTGTATACCTTCCAGTTCAAGTTGACCTCCAAATGCATTTTGGCCTGTTAATGGAAGGTAAACACCAATTTTAATAGGAGCATTAGCATAAGCATTTGCTATAAGCATCACCATTGTAGCGATTATAGTGAGGAATTTCTTCAATTGCATTGTATACTCCCCTTATTTATAATTGTAACTTTATACTTTATATTGAACTCTATTATCATGCAAGTTACACAATTAATAAAAATTAATCATTGTGTATGAAGGTTCTTTATTAACCGTGTGAAGTATACGATTAAGCGTTTCAGAGAAGTATTTATATTGTGGATTAATTTGCCAAATTTTAGGTGTTACTACAATGTAGGGGAAATCTTATCTTGGGGCTTGCTTGTTGATACAATAGCAATGTTTACTGAACGTGATAAGAATCAATTTGTAGAATTTAACCCTACAGGAATCATGTTTGATTATGACGAGTAAGGATACCTTAAAAAATTATTCCCTGTCTGAAGATAATTTCGATGTTTGTGGTGAAATTACTGAAATTAGTGGTGTTATTAAATGGTTTGATGGCAGTAAGGGGTATGGGTTTATAGTACCTGATTTATGTGGGCTTCCTGATATATTATTACATGTTACTGTAATGCGACGAGATGGATTTCAAACAGCTTTGGAAGGTGCTAAAATTATTTGCGCTGTAAAGAAAACTGAACGGGGATTAAAATGTGTCCAGGTCAAGTCTATTGATTTATCATCTGCTGTTCATCCATCAGAAATTCCGGTACGTACACATATTGTAGTTACTCCTGAAAGTGGTTTAGAGCGTGCAATTGTTAAGTGGTTCGATCGTGATAAAGGCTTTGGTTTTCTTAGCCGAGGGCAGGGAACAGAAGATATCTTTATTCACATGGAAACATTGCGTCGTTTTGGTTTAGCAGAGCTTCGTTCTGGGCAAGTTGTTATTGTGCGTTTTGGTAAAGGAGAAAAAGGCCTGATGACAGCAGAAATTTATCCCGATATAGCACTTCCATTTGCTACGCATTAAATTTCAATATTCATAGTTATTTTATTTTTTTTAAGATTTTAGTACTTTTTATCTTCTAATAAAGCTAAAAAATTAATCATTAAAAAGGAGTAAGATATTTGAAGTTTTCTAAAAGAAAACAAATCATTCAATTGATCTTTTTTTGTATAGGAATATTTTTTTGTGTAGGTATGAAAGTGATTATGGCAAAAAAGCCTATACAAATTCCAGTTGATTCAACCCCCTTAGTAATTAATACAAAACAAGGTGCATTTTCTTATAATGTTGAAATTGCCTTTTCACAAGCTCAGTCAAGCGCTGGCTTGATGTACCGCACTCATTTTCCTCAAAATCATGCAATGTTATTTAAAAATTCAGTAAATAATACATCTGAGAATACACAGGAAATGTTTATGTGGATGGTAAATACTCCTTTACCCTTGGATATGATTTTTTTAAACTCTGAGGGAATTATTGTTTCAATTGTTGAAAATACCCGTATCTTTTCGGAAGATATTATTTCATCAATAGTGCCGGCAGCTTTTGCTATTGAACTCAATGCTGGTGAAGTTGCTGATAAAAACATACAAAAAGGGCAGCGTGTTATTCATCCTGCTATTTGTGGGAAATGTAAAGGTAATAGAGAATGACGGCAAAAGATGTTTATTTTTTTGAACACGATGGTTTACGATTTGCTTATCGCGAAGAAGGTCAGGGTATTCCTATTTTGTTGATTCATGGCTTTGGATCTTCTGCACGGATTAATTGGTATGCAACAGGGTGGTTTCGTAGCCTTGTTGAAGCAGGTTATCGAGTTATAGCTCTCGATAATCGTGGCCATGGTGATTCAGTTAAAAGTTATGATCCTTTATTTTACACTCCTCAAGCTATGGCTGGCGATGCGGTTAAATTGCTTCAACATTTAGGATTATCTAAAGTTCATGTTATGGGATATTCCATGGGTGCTCGGATCAGTGCATTTATGGCGCTTTTGTATCCAACATATGTGCATAGTGTTATTTTTGGAGGTTTAGGGATTGGTATGGTAACAGGGGGAGGTGACTGGAAACCCGTTTCAGAAGCTCTTTTAGCAGAAGATATTTCAACTATTACTAATGCACGTGGTCTGATGTTCCGTAAGTTTGTAGATCAAACTAAAAGTGACAGACGCGCTCTTGCTACTTGTATCATGACATCAGCACAAAAATTAACAGAGTCTGATGTTCATAAAATCAAGCAACCTGCACTTGTTGCTGTTGGTTCGTTAGATGATATCAGTGGTGAGGCAGAGCCATTAGTAGCTTTGTTGCCACATGGTGAAGTGTTAGAAATTCCAGGAAGAGATCATATGCTTGCTGTGGGAGATCAGGTTTATAAAAAAGGTGTTATCGACTTTCTTTCTCGTTATCCGATTGCATGAAATTCGTTTATATTATTTATAGAATGTTGAAATAGAATTTAACATTTTGTTATTTTGAAAATATAAAAAGCTTATTCGGAATTTCTGTTTTATTGTACAGCTTATGTTTAAAAACAGAAAGATATTGGTAAAAGCTTACATTAACCGATTATATTATAATTTAATTTTTATATATAAAAATATTGAAATAAATAATATAAATCAATTAAATATTTCAGTTTTTTAATTTGTAAAATAAATGGAATGATTTTTATATCGTAGATTTTATAGACAAATCGTAACTGCTATAAATTTAATACAACTTATGCTAGAATAAAAATCTTCTTCACGATAGATTAGTTGAACTTATTCTCTTTTTGAGTTCAAAGTTATTGTTTATAGAAAAAAACAAAAGAGTAAATTTATTTTTCAAAAATATTTTCTGTTTGTATTTATTTACTTAGTAAATAATTATTGGAAAAAGATTACTGTAGATCATGCAAAAAAATTCATGGTAAGTAAAACATTGTTTGTAGGAAATAATGTTTTTATTTATAATGACTTTACTTGAAGTAAAATAACTAAGCATTGTAGCGGTTGATATTTAAGGTATGTTTCGAATATCTTTATAGAAGAGGGGGCTAAATAAAAAAATAAAACGAAGATTGTTGTTTATTTTTTTATTTTAAAATTTAATAATAATTATAGGCTTTTTTATTGAAAGTTATTCAATAAAGTTTGTAAAAATGATCTTGTTTTAAACATAAATAACAGGATTAAAGATAATGGGAATAAAAAAATTTTACCATCTTTGCAGAATCATAGAAGTATTTTATCTGCAAAAAAGGAATTAATTGATAATCTTAAAATGTAGGAGAGTGCGGTGAATGCTGATGAAATAAGAAAACTTGATAGTTATTTTAAAAAGACGTTCCAAAATTCAGCATTGCAAGTAAAAGCACGGCCGAAAAAAGATGATTCTTGTGAAGTTTATATCGGGGATGAATTTTTGGGTATTATTTACCGGGATGAGGATGAAGATGAATTATCCTATAACTTCTCAATGGCTATATTAGATATTGATCTAGGAAAGTGACGCAATTAATTGTAATTGGAATACGATTTTCTTCTGCATTCAATTGGTTTATATAAGTTTTAGTGCTTTAAAGCTTGTGTAATCGTTACGCGCGATAATGAGATGGTCGTGAAGAATAATTCCGAGTGCATTGGCAATATCTTTTAATCTGTACGTCATTGATATATCTGCATCAGAAGGTGTAGCATCGCCGGAAGGGTGGTTGTGAACTAAGATAAGTCCTGATGCAGATAATTCTAAAGCTCGAGAGACAACTTCACGAGGGTAGACAGGAGTATGATCGATAGTGCCAGTTTGTTGCACCTCATCAGAAAGTAGACCGTTTTTCTTATCAAGAAATAGAACACGAAATTGTTCCCGTGTTTCATGCGCCATAACAGCTTTGCAATAAGCTAATACTTTATCCCACGTGGAAAAAATATCACGTTTAGACAGTTGTGCACGAGCAAGACGTCCTGCGACACCTGAAATGATTTTTAAGTCTATTGCAGTAGCTGGCCCACATCCAGGAACTTCTTGAAGAAGGTTAATATCAGCGTTCAACACATCAGTTAATGAGCCAAAACGTTCTATTAAATCTTTGGCTATTATTTTTGTGTTTACTCGAGGAAGAGTACGGAAAAGCAATAGCTCAAGATATTCATAATCCTCAATTGCATTGCCCTTCGTCTTTAAGTAGCGTTTACGCAGACGTTCACGATGTCCTTCATAATGTTTAGTTATTTTTGAATTTGTTTTAAGCTTTTCATTTTTTGTTTGTGCTATCGGATTAAGCGAAGCACTTGATGTTAGCTCAAAGGAATTGCTTTGCATGACTCCATTTTTATTTGATTTTTTAGCCATAATATTACTACATTTATTTAAGCATATGAATTTGGAACATAAAAAATATCTTTAGGAGATTCAGTAAATATTTCGCATCCTTGATTTGTTACGCCAATTGTATGTTCATACTGTGCAGTAAGTGAACGATCACGTGTCACAGCAGTCCAGCCATCAGATAAAATCTTAACTTGTGGCTTGCCAAGGTTAATCATGGGTTCAATTGTGAATATCATACCTTGTTTTAATTCTTCACCTTCCCCTGGATTTCCGTAATGTAAAATATTTGGTGCATCATGAAAAAGTTGACCAATTCCATGGCCACAAAAATCTCTCACAATTGAACACCGTTCAGATTCCGCATAACGCTGAATGGCTGCACCAATATCACCTGTAGTTGCACCAGGTTTAACTGCTGCAATTCCCCTCATAAGGCTTTCATGAGTTATTTTTAGCAAGCGTTCTGCAGCACGCTTGATTTTTCCAACAGGATACATGCGACTTGAATCTCCGTGCCAACCATTGAGAATGAATGTTACATCAATATTAACAATATCACCTTCTTGCAAAGGCCTTTTATTGGGTATGCCATGGCAAACAACGTGATTGATAGATGTGCAGCATGAGTGGCTGTATCCATGATAATTTAAGTCGGCAGGTAAAGCACCGCGTTCAGCTCCATAAATAAAGACAAAATCATCAATTTCTTGTGTAGTGATACCAGGTTTAATGATATCTGTGAGTGCATCAAGACATTCTGCTGCAATGCGACCAACTTTACGCATTTCAGAAAAAGCATAGTCGTCAAAGATACGAATTTGTCCATTAAATTTTAAGGGTACTTTATTATATTCAATATAACTGGTCATTTTTCTTGCTATTTTCTATTTTTACTTGGTGAATCGGAAAAATACCTTTTATACTTACGTGACATTTTATAGCATAAAATTCTACCCCTGATTTTAAAGCTAAATCAAATTTACATCCATAAGTGGGATCAAGATCACGGCAAACTGTAAAAGCTGAGCAATCTTCTCGTTGAATGATATAAAGCATAACTGCTCGCTTTCCTTGTTGCACAATTTTTATGAGCTCATCAAGATGGCGTGCACCACGTTTTGTTACGGTATCGGGAAATTCTGCTAATCCCTTTTGACGTATGAAATGAACGTTTTTTACTTCCAGATAACATTCTGGAAGGGTGTCATCTTGTAGAAGAAAATCAATACGTGAGTGTGTACCGTAGCGTTGTTCACTTAAAATGGTTTTATATCCACTTAATTCGGGTAATAAGCCATTTTGAATTGCTTCTAATGCAAGTTTGTTAGGCAAAGTTGTATTAATGCCAACCAAAGTATTATCTGCTTCGACAATTTCTAATCGATATGGATATTTTCGCTTAGGATCATTACTGTATGAAAGCCAAACATTAGAGTCGGGAGTTGTTAACCCAAGCATCGAGCCTGTGTTGGGAACTGAAACGGTAAAGATATGCTGATCATTCTTTCTAACATCAGCAAGAAAGCGTTTATAACGGCGAACAAGCTTTGCGGGATAGAGTTCAGGAACAAAGAACATATTCCCTTATTAAAGGGCATAATCTTATAATTCAACTCAAGACTTATATTTAGATAAGTTGAAGCACATCAGATATAGTTACATTGGCATAAAAAATAATAGTTGTAACAATCAATAACATTGTTATGAGTGCAAGAGTCATTTTTCTTTCGGAATTCATACTTAATCCTTTTTTAGATAAATCAATGAATTTCTATTGAGGAGATAAAATTGACTACAATTTGTCACTAAAAAGGTTATTTCATGGAGTATTGATTTGAGAGGTTGAGTTGCAGAAAAAAATAGCTATAGAGATATGATTTATGAAGATCGGTGAGATGAAATGGCTGGGACAAATAGGAGTCGTCAAAATATAATGAATGGTCCAATTATTGTCTTAGTTGAGCCGCAATTGCCAGAAAATATTGGTATGGTGGCAAGAGCGATGGCAAATTTTGGACTATCTAATCTTCGGCTGGTTAAACCACGAGAAGTATTTCCAAATGAAAAAGCTAGAGCTGCAGCCAGTAAAGCTGATCATATTATTGATAATGCGTTAGTTTTTAATACATTATATGACGCAATCGCAGATTTAAATTATGTTTTGGGCACAACAGCACGTAAAAGATGTGGTTTTAAGACGGTTAGAAGTGCTGTAGAAGCAGCAGGTATTTTACGTTATCATGAAGGTATTGGGCATAAAATAGGTATTTTATTTGGTAGAGAAAGGTGGGGGCTTAAAAATGACGAAATTAGCTTTGCTGATGAAATTGTTACTTTTCCGGTTAATCCTGCTTTTGCTTCATTGAATATTGCCCAAGCAGTTTTGTTGATGTCTTATGAATGGATGAAATCCGGTTTAGATGATTTAAACGATACGGCTTTTCGTGTAGCAGAGATGAAATCAGCGGATAAAGCCACGCTGCACGGTTTTTTATCGCAATTAGAAAATGCTTTGGATTCTCGTGGATATTTTAGACCGCAAGAACGCAAAGAGGTGATGGTCCTCAATATACGCTCTGTTTTTACACGTGCTAAATTGAGTGAATCTGAAATTCGACTGCTACGGGGAGTTATATCTTCATTAGATCATTTTTCACCTCAATTTCCACGGGGTAGCGGTGCACCTGTGGGGCGTAATCGCAAAAAGAAAATCACAACAGGTGTAAACACTAATGAGTGAGCGACCACTTCTTTTTTTTGATAGCGGTATTGGTGGGTTAACAGTGGTGGAGGAAGTACGCGCTCTTATTTCTGAATTCCAATTTATTTATGTTGCTGATGATGCAGGATTTCCCTATGGTATTTGGAGTGAAGATGCTTTGAAACAACGCATTTTAAAGATTTTTACAAATCTATTAAAACTTTATAATCCTGCTTTATGTGTTATTGCCTGCAATACAGCTTCTACATTGGTGATAACAGATTTACGACGAAAATTTCCTAATGTTCTTTTTGTTGGAACTGTACCTGCAATTAAATTAGCAGCTAAAAAGACAAAGTCAGGTCTTATTTCAGTGTTAGCAACTCCTGGGACGATTCAACGTGCATATACACATAAATTAATAGATTCTTTTGCCAATCAGTGCCATGTCCAGCTTGTAGGAAGCACAAAACTTGCAGGGTTTGCTGAAAATTATTTACGTGGAAATCCTATCGATGACAAAGAATTGCGTCGTGAAATCTTACCGTGCTTTGTTAAGAAAAATGGCAAATATACAGATGTTGTTGTCTTGGCTTGCACACATTATCCTTTTTTAATTAATTTATTTCACAAGCAGGCTTTATGGCCGGTAAGTTGGATTGATCCAGCAAAGGCTATAGCCAGGCGCACCAGATCGTTATTATTAGAGGAAATACGAAATAAAAACATAAAGCAATATGAAAACTGTGCTTTATTTACATCGCAAAATATAGGAGTTGCAACTGAGCATTTATTACAAAAGTTTGGTTTTAATATAGTAAAGGGAGTTGACTTTAAAGTATAATTGAATAAAGTTATTTTAACTTTTTCTTTTAAGAAAATAATATTAATTGACGTGTCCCGTGGATAGCTTTCAAATTTGTGTGTGAGATATCCTGTCAGTCTTCACTTTAGAAGGCAGAGGAGGGTGCGTTTCCTTGAGGTCTATATTTTGACCTTGTTTTTTATGTAAAGGAAATGCGATGAGTAAGCGCGAATCAACAAAGTATAAAATTGACCGCCGTATGGGGGAAAATATCTGGGGGCGTCCAAAGTCTCCTGTAAATCGTCGTGAATATGGTCCTGGTCAACACGGACAGCGCCGTAAAGGTAAACTTTCTGATTATGGTATCCAGTTGCGTGCTAAGCAGAAATTAAAAGGATTTTACGGTGACATTTCGGAAAAGCAATTTCGTAAAATTTATGAAGAAGCTGTTCGTCGTCGTGGTGATACAAGTGAAAATCTTATCGGTCTTCTAGAGTCACGTTTAGATGCTATTGTTTATCGCGCAAAATTTGTACCTACTATTTTTGCTTCTCGTCAATTTATCAATCATGGTCACGTCAATGTAAATGGTCGACGTACCAACATTCAGTCATACCGTTGTAAACCAGGTGATGTTATTGAAGTTCGTGAAAAATCAAAGCAGCTTGTTTTGGTCTTAGAATCTATACAGTTAGCTGAACGTGATGTACCTGAATATATTGAAGCAGACCATAGCAAAATGAAAGCAACTTTTACTCGTATTCCTGCTTTTTCAGATGTTCCTTATGCTGTTCACATGGAACCTAATTTAGTTGTTGAATTTTATTCACGCTAAATTTTTTAGTAGGTTTATCACTCTCTAATTTGATTGTGTATTTTAAAAGAGCTACGTTGTTTTGCAATCGTTGGAACTGATAACATCATTAATTTGCTGAGGTTATCAGTTTTTTCTGCGAGAGAGTACGTACGTTTTTATCTTTTTGATTATGGATATCCAATTTACGGACAGAATTTAGCATAAATTTAAATCCTGTTATATTTGTTGCTGTTTGTAATTATGATTGAGAGTGAGCCATTGTATTATTATATAGGGTATAGTATTATAAATTAAACTTTTTAAGTAATATCGAACAATAGGAAAATGTAGGTATAGGTGGTCTTTTGGAGGAGAGTATTGATGATTGCCATCCAATGTTTCGAGTTGCCCCTTCAACTGTAGAATTTAATAAATTACGTAAACGACTTTTACGTCATATACGGCAAGCGTTCGATGATTTCTCTATGTTATCTTCAGGGAAAAAATGGCTTGTTGCTTTATCCGGTGGGAAAGATTCTTATGGTTTACTGGCTCTTCTCTTAGATTTAAAATGGCGTGGTCTTTTACAAATTGAAATTTTAGCTTGTAATCTTGATCAAGGTCAACCAGGCTTTCCAAAGCATATTCTTCCTCATTATTTGAATAGTTATCAAATTCCTTATCGCATTGAATATCAGGATACTTATTCAGTTGTTACAGATAAGCTGACACCAACGCAAACATATTGTTCGCTTTGTTCCAGGTTGCGGCGTGGGCATTTGTATCGTATCGCACGTGAGGAGGGGTGCTCTGCATTAGTACTGGGACATCATCGTGATGATGTTTTAGAAACGTTTTTTATGAATTTATTTCATGGTGGTCGTTTAGCAGCTATGCCTGGAAAGCTTATAAATGATGAGGGGGATCTTTTTGTTTTGCGCCCTCTTGTTTATGCAGCTGAAGAAGATATGAAAAAGTTTTCTCAAGCAATGCAATTTCCTATTATTCCTTGTAATCTTTGTGGTAGCCAAAGTGGTTTACAACGCAATGTAATAAAAGAAATGCTAAATGATATCGAAAAAAGAATGCCAGGGCGAAAAGATACTATGATTCGTGCTTTAACAAATGTACGCCCAAGTCATTTGCTTGATAAAAAACTTTTCGCTTTTAATACTTTACTATAATTTAAACAGCAATACCATAAAGATCGTAGGCATCGGATTGTTCGATTTTAACAGTAACAAATTCACCGCTACGAAGTGGTCGCCGTGATGATATATGAACAACACCATCTATTTCTGGAGCATCATACTTACTGCGGCCTTTAGCCACTTTACCTTGACTTTCATCAATGAGGATTTGAAGCCTTTGTCCAATCTTTTTCTTTAAAAGACGGGCAGAAATTTGTTGTTGTTTTGCCATAAAGCGATGCCAACGACTTTCTTTCACTTCTTCCGCGACGTTTCCTAATTCAAGATCGTTTGCAGCAGCACCTTTTACTGCCTCATATTTAAAGCAACCAGCACGCTCAATTTTTGTTTCTTCTAACCATTCAAGAAGCATCTCAAAATCTTCATTGGTTTCTCCTGGAAAACCAACAATGAATGTTGATCGCAAAGTGAGATCTGGACAAATTTTTCGCCACTCTTCAATTCTACGATTCGTTTTTTCCATATGAGCAGGGCGTTTCATATTGCGTAAAACAGTTGGTGATGCGTGCTGAAAAGGGATATCTAAATAAGGGAGGATTTTTCCTGCAGCCATCAGTTCAATAACTGCATCAACATGAGGGTAAGGATAAACATAGTGCATACGCACCCAAACACCCATATCTCCTAGTTCGCGACAAAGATCTAAAAATTTAGTTTTTATTGTGCGGTCTTTCCAAGAGCTTTCAGCATATTTAATATCAATACCATAAGCACTAGTATCTTGTGAAATAATCAAGAGTTCTTTTACGCCTGCTTGTACAAGCTTTTCTGCTTCGCGGAGAATATCGTCTATAGGGCGAGAGACCAAATTACCGCGCAAAGCAGGGATAATACAAAAACTACATCGATTAGAACATCCTTCAGAAATTTTTAAATAAGCATAATGGCGGGGTGTAAGGCGGATACCTTGCGGAGGAACTAAATCAACGAAGGGGTCATGGACTGGAGGAACGACTGTATGAACTGCTTGTATGACGTTTTCATATGCTTGTGGTCCAGTAATAGCTAATACACTAGGATGTGCTTGACGGATAACCTCAGGTTCAGCACCAAGGCATCCAGTTACAATAACTTTTCCATTTTCTTTGATAGCTTTTTCAATATTAGCGAGTGATTCAGTTCGTGCAGAATCAAGAAAACCACAGGTATTAACAATAACGAGATCCGCTCCTTGGTGCTTATGTGAGATTTCGTAACCTTCAGAACGAAGACTTGTAATAATACGCTCAGAATCTACAAGTGCTTTTGGACAACCGAGAGAAACAAAACTAATGCGAGGTGCTGCCATAATTAATCCTTGTAATTCTTTAACGAAAATCTAACTGATCCATTATTCCTATTTTTTAGGAATAATGTCTGCATACTCTTTAACTTTTAGACGCATTTGATACATTTTGCTACAAAGTTATGTAAACTTATTTATAATCACAAGCACACAGAATACAAAAGACAAAAACGCTAATAAATAGCGTTATCTATAGTCATCACGGTGACGACTTTGTATATATAAACATTTCCAAAACGTACACAGCTGTTTATTTATATTTTCAACGATTTTGTCTTTTAATAATGACGAATAAGCCCAACGAGTTTGCCTTGTATATGAACACGTTCAGGCTTATATATGCGCGTTTCATAATGAGGATTTGCAGCTTCTAATGCAATCGAAAGCCCTTTACGCCGGTAACGTTTTAAAGTTGCTTCTTGTTTATCAATTAATGCAATAATAATTTCACCTTGTGTTGCTGTATTTTGACGTTTAACAATTATAGTATCTTTATCAATAATACCTGCCTCAACCATAGAATCACCTTTAACTTCCAGGGCATAATACTCACCTAAACCAATCATATCTGGTGGAAGAGAAAGTGTATTTGTTTGCTGCTGTATTGCCGAAATAGGTACGCCAGCAGCAATACGGCCCATAATAGGGATAGTAATATTTTGTTTGTTTTTCGTGTCAGAATGATCAAGATTATCAAGGTCTTGAAATATTTTCTTTTTGTTTTTTTCTACCATACTTGGAAAAATTTTACGTGCAGAGGAAAGATCGAATGTTATTTTATCAGGAAGTCGGATAACTTCTACTGCACGAGCACGGTTTGGTAAACGACGTATAAAACCACGCTCTTCTAAAGCTGTAATAAGTCTATGGATGTTGGATTTTGAAGCAAGCTCTAATGCATTTCTCATCTCATCAAAGGTGGGGGGAACACCAGTTTCTTTCATATGATTGTGAATGAATAAAAGTAGTTCATATTGTTTACATGTCAGCATTCAACATTCCAATCAAAAAATCGAAAAAGAAAAAATAGAAGACAAAACATAAGTATTTTATGATTATTCTACAATTTTTTATAAAATAACACAAAACTCTTTACTTTATTTTTGAGTCTAGAAATTTGAGCCTAGAAATAAAGAGTGTGGGGTCATTTGTTTTTTATCTGACAATATTCGTATATATTACTCGTCAAATTTATATTTTGTAGTTATATGTAGAATATCATTTTTTAGGTAAGAATATAAATGATCATTGATGGATAGAAAATTTCTTAAACTTTAATTTATATTAGGCTCTATTTTTAATAGACATAATTATAGTTTTTAGTGTGATTTTTGGGTATCAACCAAGACTTTTCTCAGGTTGAATAAATAATTTTCGTATGATTTTATGATCAGCTTTTGAAAAATGTTATCTCTACCTTATAGAGATAAACTCAAATATTTTGCCTACTTTATTATTATAATAATAGATCAATTAAAGAACAACTTTTCAATTGAGTGTAGCCAGTTACGAATTGCATAGCTAGAATCACTTTATCAAATGATTAATTCACAACAATGTTAGCTACTATTTGAAAGATTAAGTCATACTAAAATTGTGTAAAAAAGAAGCAAAGAATTCTTGAAAATTTGAATCATTAATATTCTGTTTTCATTTGAATGATGTCATTTGCATTTACTGAAAAGCATATCTTCTACCTATATTAATGGGTGTAAAGAGTACAATATGCTGTTATGTATTATTTTGTATCCTAAAAGAGTGCATAAAATAGTAAGAAAGTTGGGTGCAATAAACAGTATTTTGATAAACAAAGTAAAAAATGATATTTTTTCATAAAAGGTGTTGACCAAATGAAAAGTCGACCGTATGTTCCCATTCATTTTCCACAAGCAAAATAATTGTGTGGGAGCGCGTAGCTCAGTTGGTAGAGCAACTGACTTTTAATCAGTAGGTCCAGGGTTCGAATCCCTGCGCGCTCACCATAAATAATGTTTCCAAATTCCTCGTAAATTGGTAAAAATTATTTATGCTATTTGTAAATTATACCTACCCTTCTATTATTCATATAAAGTAAGTTCGGCTTAATTCACAGTTTATATTATGATGTTTTGTTTCTGATTTTATATTTATAACTTATTGATTTTATTTAATTCTTATCAACCTTAGGCATACATCACCTTTCATAAATTATAACAAATATTCTTTTATATTACGTTAATAGCTTGATGAAAGATTGATTTTTAGAATACCATAAATCTAACGAATATAGTCATTCATGGGTATAAATTTTTCTACCGTACACAAAGAATGTAATTTCCATATTTACAATAAAAGCTGAAGAAGGGTAAGCGGGCTGATAAATGCTTTTAAATAGTAAAAGAAAGTTAACCTCCGTTGGTAAAATGATATTTCAATTTGTGCCTATGATTGCTGCTGTTGGTTTATTAACAGCTTGTGCAAATCAAACAACACAATTTGCAGGGAAAAGTCCTACTAATACAACACCTAAGGTAAAGGCAGCAAAGGCCATTACTGTACCTGAAAAGGCTTTAAATACACAGCATAAATCAAAAAATAAAGGCAGTAGAGCTGTTGTTGGTAAACCTTATCAAATAAAAGGAAAATGGTATTATCCAGAAGATGATCCAACTTATAAACGTGTTGGTCAAGCATCATGGTATGGTTCAGATTTCCATGGGCGTTTAACTGCAAATGGTGAAATCTATGATATGAATCTCTTAACTGCTGCCCATCCTACGATGCCTTTGCCTAGTTATGCTCGCGTTACAAACCTAGAAAATGGCTCTTCTATTATTGTTAGGGTAAATGACCGTGGTCCTTTTATAAAAGATAGAATTATTGATTTATCCAAACAAGCTGCAACGATTCTTGGTTATGTCAATAAAGGGGTGACGAATGTTAAAGTAGAGTATGTCAGTAAAGCGCCTGTAAATGATTATGATAGTGCTTTTTTAATGGCCTCTTATACATCTAGAGATTATAATTCATCTATGATGCTAGCATTAGCAAATACTCTAGAAGATAAGGAAGATAATGTATTTTTTGCGTTTAATACAGGTCACCAAAAACAGCTGATGAAGGCTGCAGTAAATCCAAAACAATCAATTGGAACTTTTCCGATAAAATTACCAGATATTGGCCCTGTTTTGATTAATAAACCCACATCACTTAATCAACTAGCTTTTGCTCATAAACTCAATAAAGAAAACTCAGGAATAAGCCTATTGTAATTATCTTAAGAAAAAACGCTGTATTTTTTGCGATATGCATAAAGAAGTAGCAAATGATCTAAGGAAATATAAAAAACAAAGCTAAATTAAATATATTTACAGCAAGCCAATAACTGAATAAAATATTATAAGCAAATCCTATATAACAAAAAAATGTATAATATATAATATGTTTATATTAATAATATAATGTATTTTATAAAATAATTTTTATAATTATAAGAAAAACATAAAAATTTTTTAATCTATAAATATATTTTTTGTGAAAAATAAATAACCTCTTTTTTTGTACAATCTGCTTTTTATGCTGATTTTCTAAGCAAAGAGGAAACAACCGCATAATAGCAATAACATTAAAGTTTTTTCCTTATTTTGGAATTAATGTTTAATAGATAAAAGCGCAAAATTTAAAATCTCTACACCATGATCGCTATAATTGATGGTGCATGATAATATTAAAAAACAGAATAATATTATCTTTTTCCTATTTTCATTAGTAAACTTAATGACAATTGAAGTAATATTTTATTTATTTTTAAAATGCGCTTTATAAAATAACAATTGGATGCTTAAAAAAATACTTATAATATAAGCCAAAGTAAGGAATTAAGGTTTATACGTGTCAGGTTATTTTATTACATTTGAAGGAGGAGAAGGAGCGGGCAAAACGACTCAAATTTCTTTGCTTGCGCAATATCTTCGTAGCAAAAGCTATGATGTTGTTATAACCCGAGAACCTGGAGGAACAGCGGGTGCTGAAGCAATGCGCTATGTTTTATTATCAGGTAATACGGAACAATATGGTGCATTCATTGAAGCAGTCTTATTTACAGCAGCACGTGTTGACCATGTTAGTGAAGTTATTTTACCTTCTTTGCAGGCAGGAAAAATTGTTTTATGTGATCGTTTTATTGATTCTATGCGGGTTTATCAGGGGCTTAATAATAAGGTGAATTCTCACCTTCTTTCTGTTTTAGAACGTATCGGTCTGGGTACAGTTATGCCCAATTTGACATTTTTGTTAGATATACCAGCAACGTTTGGTATGGAGCGCACAGATTTACGAAGGAAAGAAATTGAAAAGATCGATTATTTCGAAAAAGATCAATTAAATATTCAAGAGCAAAGACGACAAGCTTTTCTCCAATTGGCTAGAAATGAACCTTTTAGATTTCGTGTAATTGATGCAACCTGTGCAGTAGAAACGATAGCATCACAAATAAAAGATATCTGTCATCAGTTAATATTGGGTCATGTGACATGAGTGATATCAATTTTTTGCGCCAATATGACGATATCGAAGGGGTTTTATCACCATCACAAAATAATATCATCATTGGTCACAAAAAAGTTCGTCACTTTTTGGCACAAATACGTAAAGAAGGGCGTGTACATCATGCATTATTATTTGAAGGAGAGAGGGGGATTGGTAAGGCAACATTAGCATTTCACTTTGCTTGGAATATTTTAAGTAATCAAGAAAGTGGTTTTTTGCAGCCAGAACATGATTCAGTTGTATGGCACCAGATAATGCAGGGTAGTCATCCTGGTCTTATACACGTTTCTCGCCATTTTGATTTAAAAACACAAAAATTCAAAACAAGTATATCAATTGATGATATCCGCGATGTCACACATTTTTTGAACCAAACATCGCAAGATGGTGGATGGCGTATTATTATCATCGATTCTGCAGATGATATGAGTAGAAGTGCTGCTAATGCAATTCTTAAAATGCTTGAAGAGCCTCCAGTAAAGGCTTTATTTATTATTATTACACATTGTTCAGGAAAATTACTTCCGACAATTCGCTCACGCTGTCAACAAATCTTTTTGCGACCATTGTGTGATGATGAGATGAAACAGGTTATTTCACATATTCTTTCTGATCAGGGGGGGGCTGATAAAGAGACTATGGAAATGGTTGTTCAAAAATCCCAAGGAAACCCTCGAAAAGCGCTCTTACTTACGTGTTATGGTGGGCTTGAAATTCTTCAAAGCATCGATAGTTTTTTAGAACAATCAGTTTGTAATCTAGCTCTTGTTCACAATCTTGCTCAGACACTTTCGTCATCAGATTCGGATGTCAAATTTCAGCAATTTTGTGATGAAATTCTTGATAAGATTCAAAAAAGAACTATTATTTTGGCTGAAAAGGGGATTCTCACTCTTTCAAAAAAATATGCACAAACATGGCAAGAGATTTATCAGGAAATAGCACAACTGCAATCATTTAATCTTGATAAAAAGCAATTTATTATCAATCTACTTTTTAAAGTTCATAAGATCGTTCACGAATCTAAGCTTTTTCCGTGACAATGTAATTAATAGGCGTTATGTCATTGTATCCTTTTTTATGTTTCAACTGGGTATAACATGCGTGACACATATTATATAACAACTCCAATTTTTTATCCTAATGGTGCTCCGCATATTGGGCATGCTTATAATGCAATTGCGAGTGATTCTTTAGCCCGTTTTCAACGATTAGACGGTAAAGACGTATTTTTTCTATCTGGCACGGATGAGCATGGTCTCAAAATGCAACAGGCAGCAGAGGCATTGAACATAACACCTCAGCAACTTGCAGACCGTAACAGTGCTATCTTTCAAAAAATGCTTACAAAGTTAAACTGTTCTAACGATGATTTCATTCGCACGACAGAAGAAAGGCATCACCGAGCCTGTCAAGCGATTTGGAAAAAAATGGAAGCTAATGGAGATGTTTACCTTGATCGTTATGCCGGTTGGTATTCGGTTCGTCAAGAATCTTATTATGAAGAAAAGGATACCCAAATTGGGGAAGATGGAATCCGTCGTGAAAAAGAGCTAGGATCTCCGGTTGAGTGGAATGAAGAAGAAAGTTATTTTTTTAGGCTTTCTCGTTATGAAAAAGCTCTTCTTGAGCATTATGAAAAATATCCTGATTTCATTGCTCCCAATGAACGGCGTAATGAGATTATAAGTTTTATCAAATCAGGGTTGAAAGATATTTCCATTTCTCGGACGAATTTTAATTGGGGAGTTGGTGTCCCCAATAACTCAAAGCATGTAATGTACGTTTGGGTTGATGCGCTTACAAATTATCTTACAGCAATTGATTTTTTTAATGAAACATCAAAAAAACGTCATTTTTGGTCTGCAAGTACTCATATTATTGGCAAAGATATTATTCGTTTCCATGCAATCTATTGGCCGGCGTTTTTGATGTCAGCTGGGATTGAATTGCCTAAACGTATTTTTGCGCACGGTTTTTTGTTAAATCGCGGTGCAAAAATGTCAAAATCCGTTGGAAATGTAGTTGACCCTTTTGAAATAATTGATCGTTATGGCCTTGATCAAGTCCGTTATTTTTTTCTTCGTGAAGTATCATTCGGGCAAGATGGTAGTTATAATCACGAAAGTTTCGTAAATCGTATCACTGCAGATCTTGTTAATGATCTTGGCAATTTAGCACAACGCTCCTTATCCATGATACAAAAAAATTGTGACGCAAAAATTCCTGCGCCAACTGAATTTTTAGCTCAAGATGAACAACTTTTAGAACAATCTCTTCAAGTAATTGAGGTTGCACGCCAAGCTATGTCACGCCAGGCACCACATTTAGCACTTTCAGCTATTTTTGCAGTTGTAGCAGATGCTAACCGCTATTTTGCCAGTGAGGAGCCTTGGAGTTTATGTAAAAGTAATCCAGAAAGATTTTTTACAGTTCTTTATGTAACTTTGGAAGTTTTGCGACGGATAGGTATTATGCTTTTGCCTTTTATTCCTCAATCAGCTGCTAAACTTCTTGATAGTCTTGCAATTGCTAAAGAAGATCGCTTATTACATCATATAAGAGATTCAAAAATTAAAGAAGGTGAAAATCTTCCGTTACCTGTGCCGATTTTTCCCCGTTATGTCTTTAAGAAAGCTGATGTGAATGATGTTGATTGATACGCACTGTCATCTTGATTTTGAAGATTTTGCTCAGGATTTGGATGGTGTTATTCAACGGGCTTTAGCTGTTGATGTTGGACGTATGATAACAATCTCGACACATGTTCATAAGTTGGATAAACTTTTAGCAATCACAAAAGCTTATGAACAGGTTTTTTGTTCTGTTGGTACTCACCCCAATCATGTGTGTGAAGAACAAAATATTAAAGCTGAAAATCTTATTTGTTTATCAAAACATCCTAAAATTGTCGCATTTGGTGAGTCTGGGCTTGATTATTATTATAATTATAGTTCACCACAAGAACAAAAAAAGAGTTTTCAGGAACATATCATTGCTTCTCGGGAAACACAGCTACCTCTTGTAATTCATTCACGTAATGCGGATGCTGATATGGAGCAAATATTACGTGAACAAATGAAAGAAGGGGAATTTCCATTTATTTTTCATTGTTATTCGTCTGGCATGCAGCTTGCTCGTGCTGGTATTGAGCTTGGTGGCTATATATCATTTTCAGGTATTCTCACTTTTAAAAATGCACTCGAAATTCGTGAAATAGCAAAAATTATGCCTCATGAACGTTTGTTAATTGAAACAGATTCACCATTTTTAGCACCTGTTCCTTACCGTGGACAAACAAATGAGCCGTCTTTTGTGCGTCATATAGCGGTTATTTTGGCTGAAACTCTCGGCTTAAGTATTGAAGAAATCGCTCAGATAACAACACAAAATGCTTTTCGTTTATTTAGCAAAATGAAATAAAAAGAATGTTTGATTGTTACCGATTTACGATATTGGGTTGTGGTTCGTCTCCAGGAGTACCGCGTCCCAATGGTTATTGGGGAGCTTGTGATCCGAATAATCCGAAAAATAAACGCTATAGAACTTCTCTTTTAGTTGAACGAATTGATAAATCGGGAAAGAAAACAACAGTTGTTATTGATACAGGCCCAGATTTTCGATCACAAATGATAAAATCGCATGTTAACCATCTTGATGCTGCTGTCTATACACATCCTCATGCAGATCATGTTCATGGTATTGATGATTTACGTAGTTATGCGCTTGCCCAAAAATGTTTAATAGATATTTATGCAAATGCATTTACGTTAAAGTATCTTAATGAGTCTTTTGGTTATTGTTTTCAAACACCAAAGGGTTCCAATTATTCCCCCATTTTAAAGGCACATCTTATAAATGAAAACAGTGAATTTACAATTCAAGGGCAGGGTGGAGCAATTACTTTTAACACACATTTACAATTTCATGGTGCTATTAACTCTTTGGGTTTTCGTATTGGCAATGTTGCTTACTGTACAGATGTAAATCAATTTCCTGCGGAAGCATTACAAAACCTTATGGATTTAGATGTTTTAATTATTGACTCTCTTCAGTTTAAGCTCCATCCAAGTCATTTTTCGGTTGATCAAGCATTGCATTGGATAAAGTATTTAAAGCCTAAACGAGCTATATTAACTCATATGGATAATTCGCTTGATTATAATGATGTTTTAAATTACGTCCCACCAAACGTTGAGCCTGCTTATCAAGGTCTTACCTTTGAAACAAATGTACTCTAGAATATATAAAATTATTGAATTTGCGTACAATAAAGTCATGAAATAGAGAATAATTTGAGTTTTAATGTCAATTGAAAGCAAACTAAATTAAACAAAGTTATAGGCTTTATCTAACAATTACAGTGTATATTACATATTCTTTACAATAATTATTCTCTCTTTTTTGCAAAATTAAGTGTCAATATATTTCTTTTGAGAAGTGGATCCAATACAATTTTCTAGGTACTATAGCGCTACAAAAAAGGTTTGTGTAGAAAAATTAGAAAAAGAAAATATGCATTTTTGTTTATATTTCCTATTTTTATAGAAGGGTAAATTTATATTAATGTTAAAGAAAGTCATGATCGTAGAAGATAACGAACTGAATATGAAGTTATTCCGTGATCTTGTAGAGGTGAGTGGCTATGAAACCGTTGAAACACGTAATGGTCTTATTGCATTAGATCTAGCTCGCTCGACAAAGCCCTCTCTTATTATTATGGATATTCAGTTGCCTGAAGTTTCAGGGATTGATGTTATTAAACAACTAAAAGAGGATGAAGAACTTAAATCTATTCCTATTGTTGCTGTAACAGCTTTTGCCATGAAGGGGGATGAAGAGCGCATTCGTGCAAGTGGATGTGAGGAATATATGTCAAAACCTATTTCTGTTCCGCATTTTATTACAATGCTGAAGTCTTTTTTAGACTGAAGTTGTTATTCAGTTTTCTTTTTTAATGGTAATAGGAAGATAAACTGAGAGTGTAATTTTCAAAAATAGTTTTTTAATATACTATTAAAAAACCCCACTAAAAGTGGGGTTTTACGTATCATACAAGAACTGAAAATTAACGCTTTGAGAATTGGAAAGAACGACGCGCTTTCGCTTTACCATATTTTTTACGTTCAACAACACGACTATCTCGTGTAAGAAACCCACCTTTTTTTAAGATAGGACGAAGTTCTGGTTCATAGTAAGTTAAAGCTTTAGAAATTCCATGACGTACTGCACCTGCTTGGCCAGAAAGACCACCACCAGCAACAGTTGCAACAATGTCAAATTGAGTATCTCTATTGGTTATAACAATCGGCTGACGAAGAATCATTCTAAGAACAGGACGGGCAAAATATTTATCAAACTCTTTATTATTAATGGTAATTTTTCCAGAGCCTGGCTTGACCCATACACGAGCAACAGCATCTTTACGTTTTCCTGTTGCATAAGCACGCTTTTGTGAATCAAGTTTTTGCACGTGAATAGGAGCAGCAACATTTTCACTTTTATTATTAACTTCTACAGTCGATATTGTTGCACCAAGTTCAGAAAGAGAATTAATTTCAGCCATAATTTAAGCAATCCTTTTATTTTTGCGGTTTAAAGCACCGACATCAAGAGCTTCGGGCTGTTGCGCTGCATGCGGATGTTGACTGCCAGCATAAACACGTAAATTTTTCATTTGACGACGACCAAGTGGACCACGGGGAATCATGCGCTCTACTGCTTTTTCAACAATTCGCTCAGGAAAACGACCTTCAAGAATTTGACGAGCTGTACGCTCTTTGATGCCACCGATATAGCCAGTATGCCAATAATATTTCTTGTCAGTATATTTTTTGCCAGTAAGAGCCACTTTTTCTGCATTGATAACAATGACATTGTCGCCATCATCGACATGGGGGGTAAAAGTAGTTTTATGTTTGCCACGTAAGCGATTGGCAACGAGCGTGGCAAGACGACCTAAAACAAGGTTTTCTGCGTTAATAATAACCCATTTCTTTACCACTTCAGTTGGCTTTTGTGAAAAAGTTGCCATAGAAGTATCCTTTATTAAAGCCCTTTAATATGAAAACATTTTTATTATTTTACGTTGTGAATGATTACCACAACAAAATACATCTCAGTATATATTATCTGTCTGATATAATGTCTTACGATTTGCGTCAAGAAAAAATAAAAACTAATAAATAACGCAATTACGAATAAGAGTATTATAATGCTCTTAAGTGTAACAGTCTATTCATATCATGAGATAAAATATGATGCTATATAAAATATTTCATCTTTTAAGTGCTAATTGTATTTTTGCTACTTTCGTTGTACATAAAGGATAATGCAGTTACCCTATTATTGTCTCAATGTTAAATCTTCTGCTTGTGATCAAGCTTGGGTGGATCCTCTTGATATTCAAGGGATCAACAATGCTCGTGCTATTTCTCAAAAATTTGGTTTTCCAGATCAATTAGCTCGGGTTCTTGCTGCAAGAAACGTTGATGAATCTGAAGCTGTTTCTTTTATTAATCCCACGCTACGCAATCTATTGCCTAATCCAGAAAGCTTTACGGATATGCAATGTGCAGCAGAGCGCTTGGTTAAAGCTATTATGAACCGAGAGAAAATAGCTGTTTTTGGTGATTATGACGTTGATGGAGCCTGTTCATCAGCGCTTTTGGCACGTTTTTTACGTTATTTTGGTATAACAGTTAAAATCTATATTCCTGATCGTATCGTTGAGGGCTATGGTCCAAATGAACAAGCAATGAAGATGCTAGCCCAAGAAGGGGCGAGTTTAATTATTACCGTTGATTGTGGAGCAAACAGTCCAGATGCAATAAAGGCAGCTAGGCTTGCAGGTGCTGATGTTGTAGTTTTAGATCATCACCAAATGTCAGACGTTCATCAGGAGGCTGTTGCTCTTGTTAACCCTAATCGCCCTGATGATTTTTCTGAACAAGGGCATTTATGTGCTGCAGGCATCGTATTTGTTACACTGGTATGGGTAAATCATTTACTGCGAAAGCAAAAGTGGACAGAAACTGTTCCTGATCTTTTGAGTATGCTTGATCTTGTTGCATTAGCCACTGTGTGCGATGTGGTTCCATTGCGAGGTGTTAATCGCGCTTTTGTAGTAAAAGGGCTTCAAGTAGCGCGTTCTATGCATAATGTCGGGATAGCTGCTTTAGCAAAGGTTGCACGTATAGGTGAGCCAATTAACAGTTTTCATTTAGGTTTTTTATTAGGGCCTAGAATTAATGCGGGAGGGCGCATTGGGGACCAAGCTTTGGGAGCGCGCTTGCTCAGTTGTGATAATAGAGATGAAGCTGATAAAATGGCAGAGCAATTAAATAAGCTTAATCAGGAACGTCAAGAGATGGAAGCTATTCAATTAGCTCAAGCAGAAGCTTATATTGATTCTGTTCATCACGATAAAGAAATGTTATCACTTGTTGTTGCTTGCCAAGAATGGCACCCAGGAATTGTTGGTATTCTTGCATCTCGTTTAAAAGAACGTTTTTTTTGTCCTGTTTTTGTAATTGCTTTAAAAGCAGATGGTAGCGGTACAGGGTCAGGACGTTCAATTAGTGGTGTGGATTTAGGTGCACTTGTTCATGAAGCTGTCACATTAAACTTATTAGAAAAAGGGGGAGGGCATAGTATGGCAGCTGGAATTACAATTCAATCTACGAAAGTTGAAGCTTTTCGAGAATGGTTAGAAGAAAAGGTTTCTTTAGTAGTTTCGCAATTGCGTGCTAAAAAGTCTCTTAGTATAGATGGCTTTCTTTCTGCTTCTGGCGCTAATAAAGATCTTTTTGATATGATTGAAAAAGCAGGCCCTTTTGGTTCGGAAAATGCTACACCTGTTTTTGTTCTTCCTTCTCATCGATTGGTCAGTGTATGTGAGGTTGGGAAAGGGCATTTACGCCTTTTTGTTTCTGATCTTGAAGGCAAAAAACTCCAAGGAATAGCTTTTCATGCAGTGGGAACATCCCTTGGCAATTTTCTTTCTGAAAATGTTGGTGAAACAATTCATGTGGCAGGTAATCTTAGTTTAAATTACTGGAATGGAACGATTAAACCACAATTGCGTGTTATTGATGCGGCGGCAGTGGCTTGATAGATATTTTTTCGATTAAATATCGAGATTATGAGCAAAAGTTGAGTTTTCTTGTATGAATCGAAACCGTGCTTCTGGTTTTGGCCCCATTAAACTTTCCACTGTATCTTTAGTTTTTTGCATTTCAAGTGCATCGATAGAAATGCGCAAAAGTGTGCGTTTTTGGGGATGCATAGTTGTTTCTTTAAGCTGTTCAGCACGCATTTCTCCCAGGCCCTTGAAACGTCCAATTTCGATTTTAGCTTTTCCAGTAAATTCAGTTTTTAACAACTCATCCTTATGGGCGTCATTGCGTGCGTAGGCAATCTTTCCCCCTTGTGATATTCTGTAGAGAGGAGGTACAGCAAGATATAAATGCCCCCCACGGATGAGGTCGGGCATTTCTTGAAAGAAAAAGGTTATTAAGAGTGAAGCAATGTGTGCACCGTCAACATCAGCGTCAGTCATAATAATAACACGCTCATATCTAAGATCATCTTCACGATATTTAGAACGTGTTCCACATCCAAGCACGAGGATAAGATCACTAATTGTTTGGCTTGTAATCATCTTCTCGCGTGCAGCACTGGCTACGTTTAAAATTTTCCCCCGAAGAGGTAAAATTGCTTGGTTTGCTCTATTGCGTGCTTGTTTAGCAGAACCACCAGCCGAATCTCCTTCAACAATGAATAATTCAGCACCAGCAGCAGAATTTTGGCTACAATCTGCTAATTTACCGGGTAGGCGTAATTTACGTACAGCTGTTTTTCGATTTATTTCTCTATCTTGACGTCGTTTTACACGTTCTTCTGCTCGTTCAATAACCCAATCAAGAAGCTTTGTCGCTTCTTGTGGAGAATTAGCAAGCCAATGGTCAAAAGGATCACGTATTGCGTTTTCAACGATACGTTGTGCTTCAATTGTAGCTAATCGATCTTTAGTTTGCCCAACGAATTCAGGTTCTCTAATAAAGACTGAAAGCACTGCAACGGCTGATGCCATAACATCATCAGAAGTAATAATAGCAGCGCGTTTGTTTCCTATTAATTCAGCATAAGCTTTCAGTCCACGTAAAAGAGCTTGCCGTAGCCCTATTTCATGGCTTCCACCTTCTCGTGTAGGAATAGTATTGCAGTAGGATTGTACACCAGCATCACCATTATGCCAAGCTACTGCCCACTCAACTGAGCCATGATTGGCACGTTGTTTCGTTTTACCAGAAAAGATTTCAGTTGTTATACAATATTTACTATTCAATGATGATGATAAATAGTCTTTAAGCCCATCTGGAAAATGAAAAGTAGCTTTTTCAGGAACATTATTGATACCTTCAAGTACTATGGGGTCACAACTCCAGCGAATTTTAACTCCACTAAAAAGATAGGCTTTAGAACGCGCCATTTTATAAATTTTTTCTGGTTCAAAAGCTGTTTTTTCGCCAAAAATTTTACTATCAGGGTGAAAACGAACTCGCGTACCGCGGCGGTTGTAGACATCACCTAAATCTTCTAATCCAGATTGAGGAATACCGCGTGAGAAACGCTGACGGTAAAGTTTTCGTTCTCGTGCTACTTCGACTTCCATATCGTCAGAAAGAGCGTTAACAACGGAAATACCAACTCCATGTAAACCACCAGAGGTTTGATAAGCTTTCCCATCAAATTTTCCTCCTGAGTGAAGCTGCGTCATAATGACTTCAAGAGTAGATTTGTCTGGCATTTGAGGATGATTTTCAATAGGAATTCCACGTCCATTATCTGTAACCGTTAGATAACCATCTTTATCTAGTGATACATCAATTAAATCAGCGTAACCAGCAACAGCTTCATCCATTGCATTATCAATGATTTCAGAAAATAAATGATGAAGCGCTTTGCTATCTGTTCCACCGATATACATTCCAGGTCGCAAACGCACAGGCTCCAACCCTTCAAGTACTCGGATAGATGACGCATTGTAGTCATTCGTTTCTGCATTATCTTTAGAGGCAGATACAGGCACCTTTGAAGGTATTGCTTTTGAATTTACTGAAGTTTGCTGACTATTTGCTTTCGTTTCCATACGAAGCTGAGCTTTGTTTAAAATACTAAAAAGATCTTTATTATTATCGCTCATAGCATTCAATTATCTATCTAAATTTTAAGTTATTTAAAATAAACGTTTAATCAAGATAAGTTTTATGCCCGTTTTTCATTTAAAAATCAACGCACTTAAGAAACATCAATTGTTGGACCAAAAATTTGTTCAAATGCCTGTTTTAGAGCAATGTCAACATCATGTATTGTTATAGGTAAACCTAAATCAATTAAACTTGTTACACCATAATCTGCAATTCCACATGGAACAATTCCTGAGTAGTGATCTAAGTTAGGATCAACATTAATAGCAATTCCATGAAAACTTACCCATTTACGTACACGGATACCAATAGCAGCGATTTTATCTTCACAAGAAGTGCCTTTTATTGTTTGTGGACGATCTGGTCGTGTAACCCAAACACCAATCCTATCTTCACGGCGTTCACCTTTAATATTAAATTGTGCAAGCGTTTGGATAATCCACTGTTCTAATGCACTAATAAAAGCGCGTATGTCTTGTTTTCTGCGTTTCAGATCAAGCATAACATAGGCAATACGTTGTCCTGGGCCATGATATGTAAATTCACCACCACGGCCAGCTTCATAAACAGGAAATAAATTAGGTGCTAGAAGATCCTTTTTGTTGGCACTTGTACCAGCTGTATAAAGGGGAGGATGTTCAAGAAGCCAAACTTGTTCATGTGCGGTTTTTGCAGAAATATTTTCTACGCGCTCTTGCATATAACAAAGCGCTTCAGGATATTCGACTAAACTATCACTTATTTTCCATTCAATTGGAGAGGTGGGAGAATCTGTTTTAAAATCATACGATAAATGATCACGATCAGTGCGTTTCAATTTAAATGTCATCAGAAATATTTATATTAATAAGGATTATATTTTTTGCTATTAGTAACATTGCGTAGCAAGATATGGGTTTGTTCATTAAAATCAAAATAGAAAATGAGTAATATCAATATTTTTTATATATTAGTGAAAGCATTTAATTATTTCTATCATTTTAGTTGAGTAGAAAGCCGTTAGTTAAATATAAGTAATACATTATTATGTTGAGTTTAAAGCTTGCAATTTTTAAAGTGTAGGTACAATAAATTAAAATTTGATATGGAACCAGCAAAATTACCAGCTGAATATCTTTCCAATCTTCCGTCAAAGTGTTTTTTATTACTAAACTAAAGCGTGAAAACTATATCCATCCAACGATATTTTTGTAGACCTACTTTTTTATAAAAAAATCATTACAAAAATTAGCAAACCAACTACTAGAAAAAAGATAAAAAAGAAAATAGTATTTGCTATCATTTCTTCTTTTTCAGTTTGTTTACTTTGCGCTTCAATAATTTTAGCTTTTGCTCTCATTCTAGACATAACATTGGAATTACTTCCTGTAATAACTTCAGTAATTGTGTTAACTGATTCAATGATCCCTTTTTGATAATTTCCTTCATGAAAATTAGGAAAAATAAAATTGTCAATAATGACTGCAGAAATCGCATCTGTTAGCTCTTTTTCCAAATCATATCCCACCTCAATACATACTTTGCGCTCGTTTGATGCAACAGCAAGCAATACACTATTATTGATCTTTTTTTACCAAGCTTCATGTGCGAAGCAGAGAATTGCTGTAAGTTTCGATATCGATTTCCGAAAGGGTAGGGACGGTCACAATGACAATTTGATCTCCTGTTTTTTTAGTGTAGATAGCTTTTCTGTCAGACTTTTTATCGTTGTTGTGTCAAGCAAATGAGCTATATCATTAACATTAACTTATTAAGAGAAGAAATTGGATTTTCAGTTCTTTCTAATTGTGATTGAAAAGTAAGAAATTTTGATTTGCTTTGAGATCAGGGTAGTTTTCAACAACAGCCATAAAACGTGAAAGTGCACTCAACAAATTAGCTTGGCTATTGAGGTATCGTTACATAGTTTGTGGGTTATTCAATATATCAGCATTAATGGTCATTTGCGTCGCTTTTGCACGTTTTTCCAATAACACCAGTAAGAATAGTTTGCTCATGGGATGCATAAGCTTTGACAATTTCTATGAAATTAGGGATGAGATCCGCGCGGCGCTGATATTGATTGAGAACATTACTCTATGCCGCATATGCTTTTCCTTGATTTGTTGGTATTGTATTAAATCCACAATCAGTTAAAAATGTTAATACAATGGTACTTGAAAATCATCTTAACATTTTTGTTATAGAATAAGCAGGTGAATTTAATACATCTAGTATAAATATCCCCAAAGCTATTTTTGCAAACTATGTTATATAAAGTATATTTCACTTAGGAAAAGTATTTAAAATTTTGCAGCCGATTTATATTTATGAAATAGTTTATTTGGGGCTCATTACGCATTTCAATCGTTTGAATGAATCACCAATGCATAACATAATTTACACTCGTTATTTCATAGGTTTATATGGTAGCATTTAATTCTGGCCATATTGGTCAGTTACAATTTTTAAAATGAATAATTTCATAATCCAGTTTGAAAAATAGGATAACGAATTCTATTCGCAATGCATTTTATTGCTAAAATTAATAAAACACATTGTATTATTATTATGAATTGTTGTTATATATAGTAAAATTATTGATACAAATTTGTATGAGAAAGCCAATACACAGGCTAATTATAGCAAAAATTATGGTTTAGTTTTTGGTATAAGAATCGTTTTATTGTCAGCATTTTGGGAAACTGTAATAAAATTTCCCTTCACTCACAAGTTCCTGCCTTATAATCAAATTCATTATTTCAAGTTCTATAGAACTTATTTTTTATGATTGTGTCATTTTTATTATAGCTCTTTTTGAAAAGATTATGTAATGAGGATAATGTATCATTATGTGGTTCTCAACATTATCTTCGGAGTAACTCATGAACACAAAATGTTTAATCAGCACATCCATTATCGCTCTATTTACAGCTTCTGTAGCACAGGCTGCAGATATTACGATACCTCGAGAGTCGAGGCCTGTTGTTTCACCTCCTCAAACATCAGGGCAAATTTCACCACCTGTTGAAATGAGTTCTAATTCTAATGTTCCACCAGTCATTTCTGCACCTACTTTTTCTTGGAATGGTTTCTATCTTGGAGGGCAGATTGGTGGCTTTTCAGGAAAAACAGGGATCAGTTTATACGCTAAAAAAGGTCCTGGTACGAGAGAATGGACAGCGGTTGAGAAAGACACGTTGCCTCAACTTTCCGGTTTTATGGGAGGGCTTTATGCAGGAGCCAATGTTGATCTAGGGAACAGTCTTATTCTAGGCGTTGATACGGATATTGTTTGGTCTAATAAACAGGACACAAAAATTGTTTCTAAAAAAACATTTGAAGTATTAAGCCTAGAAGGAATAGAAGAGGAAGAGCAAGTACAAGAGAGGGTAGAGCGTGATGTAATACCGCGAGAAACTGATGCTCTATCAACTCAATCTGCTCAAATAGAACAAAGAGAAAGAGTAAGGAGGAGTAGTGTTTCCTCCCATAATGAAGAATTTACTAGTCAACAACAAATGCTAACAATCTCAAGAAGTACACGTGATGGTAGGGAAACGGAGGAATTCACCCAAATAGCAGAAATTGTTAAAACGTGTAGTTATACTTTAAAACAACAATGGTCTGGTGCTACACGAATACGTATAGGTTTTGCAGTTGATCGTATTATGCCTTATGTTGCTGGCGGTATTGCTTATACACAGCTTCAAAGTATTTTTTCGCGATCACTTGAGATGGAACATCGGAAAGAAAATTTGTCTGACTTACTGGATAAAAAAATGATGGTGGGTTATACCGTTGGTGGTGGTATTGATTTTGCGATGGCTGATAATGTTATTTTACGTGCGGAATATCGTTATTCAGATTTTGGCAAGCAGAAATTTTTTAAGGACAAATTAGAACTTAGCTACCAAACCAATGATTTTCGGGTTGGTGTTGCCTATAAATTCTAATTTGTTCTACAATTCAAGTTATTTAAAAAGCTCTATCATATGATAGAGCTTTTTATTTTTATCTGTTGTTGTGCTTTTCCAAATTCAGGAATTCAGGGAAGAAGAATTATTATAATTACAACAAGAAGAGAACTGAAAGACTTTAAACTTTGACTTTATTATCTTGTCTTTAAACTTAAAAATAATAATGAAATAAAAAAATGTAAGAAGATAAAAATATATGGTGGGCAATGAGAGACTCGAACTCCCGACATCCTCGGTGTAAACGAGGCGCTCTACCAGCTGAGCTAATCGCCCAATCAATGTTTTGTCATTGAATGAAAGCTTTTTAAGGAAAATTTTATTTAAACGCAAGAATAAAAGATATTTTTATTTGATATTTTTTAAAGGATGTTAAATTTTTATTTTTTTTGAAAAAAACGCATTAAGAATGCTTGACAGAAACGAATGAACCTCTTACACCAGCTAAACAATTGGTTCGAAAGAAGTGCGCGGGTGTAGCTCAGTTGGTTAGAGTGCTGGCCTGTCACGCCGGAGGTCGCGGGTTCGAGCCCCGTCACTCGCGCCATTTTATAGTTTCTTTCCTAATTTTCTCTTGTTAGTATATACGTTTCATTCGCAAAGTACTAAATTTAGTATTGGCTATAAAATTCTTTTTAACATTTCAATTTTTTTCCTTTATTTGTATAGTTTCTGAGAATAGGGGCTTGCGTCTTTTTTCGCACTGCTGTACCTATATCAATAAGAAAAAATTGCACGGCATGCCTTTTGAAGCTGTACGAGCGGGAGTAGCGGGACAATTATGATAATTTATGTACTTATCTAGACAATATCGAATAATTACGTTACTTCAGGCACTTTATTAAAGCGGAAGAAGATGATGACTCATTTGTTGAGTTCTTACTTACCAGTGTTGATTTTTATTATTGTTTCAGCAGTTATTGCGGGGGCTCTTTTAATTACGCCTTATATTGTGGCTTATCGTGCCCCCGATCCGGAAAAATTATCAGCTTATGAGTGCGGATTTAACTCTTTTGATGACGCTCGCATGAAATTTGATATTCGGTTTTATTTGGTTTCAATTTTGTTTATTATTTTTGATCTTGAAATTGCTTTTCTTTTTCCTTGGGCTGTTTCGTTTGGCTCAATAGGTATGTTGGGTTTTTGGTCAATGATGATGTTTTTAGCAATTTTGACGATTGGATTTATATATGAGTGGAAAAAAGGGGCTCTTGAATGGGATTAATATTAAATAATCCAACAGTTATAACTCCAAAGTCTAAAGAAATGGCGGGGCTGAGTGCTGGTGAATTGGTAAGTTCTCATGATAAATTTTTTCATGATATAAATGCTGAGTTGTCTGATAAGGGTTTTTTAGTAACCTCAGCAGATGCTTTGATCACTTGGGCGCGTACTGGCTCATTGATGTGGATGAGTTTTGGTTTGGCTTGTTGTGCTGTTGAAATGATGCAGTGCTCAATGCCTCATTATGATAATGAGCGTTTTGGATATGCGCCGCGCGCTTCACCTCGTCAATCAGATGTGATGGTGGTTGCTGGTACTTTAACCAATAAAATGGCGCCTGCTTTACGTAAAGTTTATGATCAAATGCCTGAGCCGCGTTATGTGATCTCTATGGGGTCGTGTGCAAATGGTGGTGGCTATTATCACTATTCTTATTCAGTTGTGCGTGGGTGTGATCGTATAGTACCGGTAGATATTTATGTTCCAGGGTGTCCTCCGACAGCAGAGGCGTTGCTTTACGGTATATTGTTGTTGCAGAAGAAAATCCGTCGTACTGGATCTATAGAGCGATAGAGGCTTTAGGGTGATGTTTGAATCATTAAATGAGCTTTCTGCCTATTTGAAGAATCAATTAGGGGATAAATTAGAAGAAAGTGTTCTTGCATTTGGTGAATTGACGATTGTGTCACGTCTTGATGTAATTACTGATGTCTTAATGTTTGTGCGTGATGATTCTCGCTGTCAGTTTGTTAATATCACAGATATTAGCGGCGTTGATTATCCTTCTCGAGATAAACGCTTTGATGTCTCTTATCAATTATTGTCTCCTCGTCATAATTTACGCTTACGTGTTAAGGTGCGGACTGATGAAAATGTGCCGATTCCATCTGCGTGCTCAGTTTATCCTGGGGCAGAGTGGTATGAACGTGAAACGTACGATATGTATGGTATTTTATTTTCTGGTCATCCAGATTTGAGGCGTATTCTGACCGATTATGGGTTTGAAGGGCATCCTTTACGTAAAGATTTTCCGGTAACGGGGTTCGTAGAATGTCGTTATGATAATGAAGTTAAGCGAGTAATTTATGAACCTGTTGTTTTGCGGCAGGAAATGCGTAATTTTGATTTTCTTTCACCCTGGGAAGGTGCTGAATATATTTTGCCGGGTGATGAAAAGATAAACGACGAGAAATGATATTAAAACTGACAAGAATAACACTGAAACAGGCAGATTTTTAGATGATTGAATACTTTTTAGTAGGGAGGGTGTAAATGTTTGCATGTAGTAAGTCGTTATCTTGTGTTTTACGATATGGTAAACAAAATTTTATTGGCGTTCAATTGGGAGCGTGTTGTGAAAAAGCAAGGGGTTGATTGTGGCTGAGGTCAATGTCCGAAACTTTAATATTAATTTTGGTCCTCAACATCCTGCGGCGCATGGTGTTTTGCGTATGGTCCTTGAATTAGACGGTGAAGTTGTTGAACGTGTAGATCCGCATATTGGGTTATTGCACCGTGGTACTGAAAAGTTGATGGAGACAAAAACGTACCTTCAGGCGTGCCCTTATTTGGATCGTTTGGATTATGTTGCTCCTATGAATCAAGAGCATGCTTTTGTGCTTGCTATTGAAAAAATGTTGGGTATTGAGGTCCCTAAACGGGGGCAGTTAATCCGTGTTCTATTTTCTGAAATCGGACGTATTCTTAATCATTTACTTAATGTGACAACGCAAGCAATGGATGTTGGTGCTTTAACGCCACCACTTTGGGGGTTTGAGCAGCGTGAACGTTTGATGATTTTTTATGAACGTGCATGCGGTGCACGGCTTCATGCTAATTATTTTCGTCCTGGTGGTGTACATAGAGATTTGCCGGAATCTTTAATTGAAGATATTGGTAATTTTATTGATCCATTTCTTGTTGCTCTTGGTAAGCTTGATGCGCTTATAACGCCAAATCGAATTTTTAAACAGCGAAATGTAGATATTGGAGTGGTAAGTAGTGATGAGGCCTGGGCGCGTGGTTTTTCTGGGGTAATGATTCGCGGTGCCGGTGTGCCGTGGGATTTGCGTAAAAGTCAACCTTATGAATGTTATGATGAAATGGAATTTGATATTCCAGTCGGTAAAAATAGTGACTGTTATGATCGTTATCTCATTCGTATGGAAGAAATGCGTCAATCAGCAAAAATTATGCGTCAATGTGTGAATCGCTTGCTTAGTACTGAAAGAAATGGACCCGTTTCAAATTTAGATCATAAAATCGTTCCTCCAAAGCGTAATGAAATGAAAAATTCAATGGAGGCGCTTATTCACCATTTTAAACTTTACACGGAAGGGTTTCATACTCCTCCTGGCGAAGTTTATGTTGCTGTGGAAGCTCCAAAGGGTGAATTTGGTGTTTATCTTGTTTCTGATGGAACAAATAAGCCTTATCGGGTTAAATTGCGTGCTCCTGGTTTTGCTCATCTTCAAGCTATGGATTTCTTGACTCGGGGTCATATGCTTGCAGATGCAACAGCTATTTTAGGTTCAATTGATATTGTTTTTGGGGAGGTTGATCGCTAATGTCTGTACGTCGTCTTGCAGATGATGCTCACCAACCATTAGAATTTTCTTTTACAAAAGAAAATCAAGTGTGGGCGCAAAATACTATAGCAAAATACCCTGTAGGGCGTGAGCAGTCAGCTGTAATTCCCCTCTTAATGCGTGCTCAAGAGCAAGAAGGTTGGGTAACACGTGCTGCGATCGAGTATGTTGCTCAAATGCTTTCAATGGCTTATATCCGCGTTTTAGAAATTGCTACTTTCTATACTCAGTTTCAACTTAAGCCGGTTGGAACAAAAGCGCATATTCAAGTTTGTGGTACTACTCCTTGTATGTTGCGTGGTTCTGGTGAGTTAATTAAAGTTTGCCAAAAGAAAATTCATTCTGAACCTTTTGTTACTAACAAAGATGGAACTTTGTCATGGGAAGAGGTAGAGTGTCTTGGTGCTTGTGTTAATGCTCCAATGGTTATGATTTTTAAAGATACTTATGAAGATCTTACAGCGGAACGTCTTGAAGAAATTATAGATGCATTTGAGGCGGGAAAAAATTCTGATATAGCTGTAGGGCCTCAAAATGGTCGTAAATCATCGGAACCTATAAATGGTTTAACTTCTTTAGTTGATGAGAGTGAGGGGAAGAAAAAATCATCAAAACTTTCAAGAAAAAAATAATAAAAAATAAAAACAGAGTAAATAACGCTTCATTAATAGAGTGTTTATTGTTTGTTTATTTGGAAATATTTTAGTAGAAGTAACAAATCTTTTAAAAATACTGAAAAATTATTGGATTTAGGAAAATGTTGAGAACATATTCGATGTTAGAGAAAAAAGGTGGGGTATGCTAACTGATAAAGATCGCATTTTCACTAATATTTATGGTTTAAAGGATAAATCATTAAAAGGCGCTATGCTGCGTGGGCATTGGGATGGTACTAAGGCAATTGTCGAAAAAGGTCGTGACTGGATTGTTGATGAGGTAAAAAAGTCAGGTTTGCGTGGTCGTGGTGGTGCTGGTTTTCCTACTGGTATGAAGTGGTCTTTTATGCCAAAGCAAAGCGATGGTCGACCACATTATTTAGTCGTGAATGCAGATGAATCGGAACCTGGAACGTGTAAAGATCGTGACATTTTGCGCCATGATCCTCATACTTTAATTGAAGGATGTGTTATTGCTACTTTTGCAATAGGAGCAAATGTCGCTTTTATTTATATCCGTGGTGAATATATTCGTGAGCGTGAAGCGCTTCAAGCTGCGATTGATGAATGTTATGATGCTGGTTTGCTTGGTAAGAAGACCAAATGTGGGCATGTTTGCGATATTATTGTTCATCATGGTGCTGGAGCGTACATTTGTGGTGAGGAAACGGCTCTTTTAGAAAGTCTTGAAGGAAAAAAAGGGCAGCCTCGGCTTAAACCGCCGTTTCCTGCTAATATGGGGGTTTATGGTTGTCCGACAATAGTTAATAATGTGGAATCCATTGCAGTTATTCCAACAATTTTGCGTCGGGGTGCTTCATGGTTTTCATCAATCGGTCGCTCAAACAATGTTGGAACAAAATTGTTTATGATTTCTGGTCACGTCAATGCCCCTTGTACATTTGAAGAAGCTCTAGGTGTTTCTTTCCGTGAATTAATTGAAAAACACACAGGGGGTATTCGTGGTGGGTGGAATAATCTTTTAGCAGTTATTCCAGGTGGAGCTTCTTGTCCGGTTGTTCGGGGTGAAGATATGATAGACGCAATCATGGATTTTGATGGGATGCGTGATGTAGGGTCTTCTTTTGGCACAGGTGGTGTGATTGTTATGGATAAATCAACGGATATTATCAAGGCAATTTGGCGTATAGCGGCTTTTTTCAAACATGAAAGTTGTGGGCAGTGTACACCATGTCGTGAGGGTACTGGTTGGATGATGCGCCTTTTAGAGCGCATGGTTGAAGGAAGAGCTCAAAAACGTGAGATTGACCTTTTGTTTGAAGTTTCTAAACAGGTTGAAGGGCATACTATTTGTGCACTTGGTGATGCTGCAGCGTGGCCTGTGCAAGGATTAATACGCAATTTTCGCTCAGAGATTGAGCAAAGAATTGATGATTATACGCGAAACGTGGTTCAAAGCAGAAATGTTGCTTTGGAAGTAGTAGAGTGAAAATTTTATTCTAATGAATAATAAAATGTGAGTTTAGGTAAATTATCTGCGGACTGGATTAATGATGATAAGTATCAAAGTTGATGGTAAAGAGATTGAAGTTCCTGACTACTATACATTGCTTCAAGCCGCTGAAGCTGCTGGTGCTGAAGTGCCACGTTTTTGTTTTCATGAAAGTTTGTCAATTGCTGGAAATTGTCGCATGTGCTTAGTTGAGGTCAAAGGTGCTCCTCCAAAACCTCAAGCCTCTTGTGCGATGGGGGTTCGTGATTTACGACTGGGTCCTAATGGTGAAATACCTGAGATATTTACCAATACAGAGATGGTTAAAAAAGCACGTGAAGGTGTTATGGAGTTTCTCCTTATTAATCATCCGCTAGATTGTCCTGTATGTGATCAAGGTGGTGAATGTGATCTTCAAGATCAAGCAATGTTTTATGGTCGTGATTGTTCTCGTTATACGGAAAACAAGCGTGCTGTAGAAGATAAATATATCGGTCCGCTTGTAAAAACTGTTATGACACGGTGTATTCATTGCACCCGTTGTGTTCGTTTTACGACAGAAGTTGCAGGTGTTTCAGAGCTTGGTTTAATTGGTCGTGGTGAAGATGCTGAAATTACGACCTATCTTGAAAAAGCAATGACATCTGAATTACAGGGGAATGTTATTGATCTTTGTCCGGTAGGCGCTTTAACCTCAAAACCTTATGCATTTCATGCGCGTCCATGGGAATTAACTAAGACAGAATCAATTGATGTGATGGATGCGCTTGGTAGTGCCATTCGTATTGATAGTCGGGGGCGTGAAGTTATGCGAATAATACCACGTACGAATCAAGACGTAAATGAGGAGTGGATTTCTGATAAGACGCGTTTTATTTGGGATGGGCTGCGCACTCAGCGGCTTGATAAACCATATGTTCGCAAAAATGGAAAACTTCAGCCTGCAAGTTGGTCAGAAGCTTTTGCGAGTATTAAGACCGCAATATCTAAGACATCAGCAGAAAAAATTGGTGCAATTGCAGGAGATCTAGCATCTGTTGAAGAAATGTATGCGCTTAAAGTATTGCTCACTTCACTAGGGTCAAAGGTATTTGATTGTCGTCAAAGAGGTATGGCTTTGTCACCTGAGTTAGGGCGCTCAAGTTATATTTTCAATCCAACTATTGTAGGTATTGAGCAAGCTGATGCATTGCTTATTGTGGGGTCTAATCCACGTGCTGAAGCTGCTGTTTTAAATGCGCGTATTTTAAAACGTCAACGGATGGGGCAATTTCCAATTGCATTAATTGGAGAACAAGTTGATTTGCGTTATCCATATTCTTATCTTGGGGCTGGTACTGAAGCGTTAAGTGCACTCATTAGTGGAAAGAATGCGTTTTTTGATGTTCTGAAAAAAGCTAAACGCCCGCTTATTCTTATCGGGGAAGCTGCTGTTTCAGGTAAAGAGGGGTTGTCTGTTTTAAAAAATCTCGCAAAATTATCTGATGTTGTTGGTGCTCTTAATAAAGAGTGGAATGGATTTGGTGTGCTTCATAATGCTGCCTCGACTGTTGGGGGATTAGATATTGGTTTTGTTTCTAATATTGGAACTGAAAATATTGTTAAGACCTGTGAAGTTTTATTTTTACTTGGTGCAGATGAAGTGGAATTAACCCATAAAAAGGCTTTTACAATTTATATTGGTAGCCATGGTGATAATGGTGCACATGCTGCTGATGTAATTTTGCCAGCATCAGCTTATACTGAAAAATCAGGGCTTTATGTTAATACAGAAGGTCGTGTTCAAATGACGAATCGAGCCGGTTTTGCTCCGGGTGAAGCAAAGGAAGATTGGGCAATTTTGCGCGCTTTATCTGATGTTTTAGGAAAAAAGCTTCCTTTTGATTCTTTATCTCAATTAAGGCAGAATTTATTCAGTGATTTCCCACATCTTTGCGCAATTGATGATATAGCACCTGCATGTGTAAGTGATCTCAAAGCGCTCGGTTCACAATTAATTGTTCTAAGTAAGCAAACATTCGCTTCTATAATTAAGGACTTCTATTTAACAAATCCAATAGCGCGTGCTTCTGCAGTTATGGCTGAATGTTCAGCTCTTGCAAAGAGTCATGCTGCTGGATCTGTAGAGTAAGAACAGAAGGGAAAAAGAATATTATGTATGATTTCTTTATGACCGGGCTATTACCGCTGCTGATTATAGTGGGTAAGACACTTCTCCTTTTGGTTGTTCTTTTAGTTTTAATTGCTTATCTTCTTTATGCAGATAGAAAAATCTGGGCCGCTGTGCAATTGCGGCGGGGACCGAATGTTGTTGGTCCATGGGGGTTGTTTCAATCTTTTGCAGATTTAATTAAATTTGCGGTTAAAGAACCTATTATCCCTGCTGGTGCCAATAAAGGTGTTTTTCTTTTGGCTCCTTTTGTTTCTGCTATGCTTGCGTTATCAACTTGGGCTGTTGTACCTGTTAATGAGAATTGGGAAATTGCTAGTATTAATGTTGGTTTGCTTTATATCTTAGCTATTTCATCTCTTGAGGTCTATGGTGTTATCATGGGGGGGTGGGCATCAAATTCAAAATATCCTTTCTTGGGAGCTCTTCGTTCAGCAGCGCAAATGGTTTCTTATGAGGTTTCAATTGGATTTGTTCTTGTAACTGTTATCTTAGTAAGTGGTTCATTAGATCTCGCAACAATCGTTCGTGAACAAAGCAGGGGGCTTGGAATGAATCTTGGTCTACCTTTTAACAGTTTTTTGGATTGGAATTGGTTGGTTCTTTTTCCAATGTTTATTATATTTTTTATTTCTGCACTTGCTGAAACAAATCGTCCTCCTTTTGATTTAGTTGAAGCAGAATCTGAGCTTGTTGCTGGTCACATGGTTGAGTATTCCTCAACTCCTTATATGCTTTTTTTTCTTGGTGAATATGTTGCTATTGTTTTAATGTGTGCATTAACAACCATCTTGTTTTTAGGTGGTTGGTTGCCCCCTTTGGATGTTTGGTGGCTTAATTGGGTTCCAGGCGTCATTTGGTTTGTTTTGAAGGTTTGTTTTGTATTTTTTGGTTTTGCTATGGTTAAAGCATTTGTACCGCGTTATCGTTATGACCAGTTAATGCGGCTTGGTTGGAAAGTATTCCTTCCTATTTCATTGGCAATGGTTGTGATAACTGCTGCTGTCTTAAAATGTATTAGTTTTGCTTAAAGAAGGGGGTGTTTCGTATGTTAGGTCTTATTCAAGCGGCAAAATCACTGCTTTTATTAGAATTTATAAGTGCCTTTTTTCTGGCGATGCGTCAGTTTTTTTCGCCAAAACCTACGATTAATTACCCTTATGAAAAGGGTTTTGTTTCTCCACGTTTTCGTGGTGAACATGCTTTGCGTCGTTATCCGAATGGTGAGGAACGGTGTATTGCATGTAAATTATGTGAGGCAATTTGTCCTGCGCAAGCTATTACAATTGAAGCGGGACCACGATGCAATGATGGTACACGTAGAACTATTCGTTACGATATTGATATGGTTAAGTGTATTTACTGTGGTTTTTGTCAGGAAGCTTGTCCAGTTGATGCTATTGTGGAGGGGCCAAATTTTGAGTTTGCAACAGAAATGCGTGAAGAACTTTATTATGATAAAGAAAAGCTTTTAAGTAATGGAGATCGTTGGGAGAGAGAAATTGCTCGTAATATATTGATGGATGCACCTTATCGTTAGGTGTATCGTCAATAAGGAGTCGGATGATTCTATCTGGCAAATTATAGCTGGGTATGAATTTTATGCTAATTAGTGGTTATTAATCGAAGGAAATCCTATGCTAACAGGTTCAGCGGCGGTATTTTTCTATATATTTTCTTTTATCATGCTCGTGAGTGCAGTTACTGTTGTTGCTGCACGTAATTCAGTGCATTCGGTGTTGTTTTTAATCTTGGTATTTTTTAATGCAGCGGTTTTGTTTGTGCTTTTGGGAGCTGAATTTTTAGGGCTTATTTTACTTGTCGTTTATGTTGGTGCTGTAGCAGTTTTATTTTTATTTGTGGTTATGATGCTTGATGTGGACTTTGCTAAATTGAAAAGTGGAGTGCTTCGATATATTCCTGTTGGTGCCTTTATTGGTGTTGTTATTGTTGTAGAATTGATTTCTGTTTTTATTAGCAGCCACTTTTCTCCTGTTTTAAGATCTTATGTTACGCAACCGATGCCAGATTTAGCGCGGCGAACCAATACGCAAGCATTAGGGGATATTCTTTATACAGATTATATTTTCTATTTCCAAATTGCTGGAATGATTTTATTAGTTGCAATGATTGGTGCTATTGTTTTAACGCTCCGTCATAAGTCTGGTGTCAAACGACAATCAATTGCAGTGCAAGTTGCTAGAACAGCAAAAAGTGCAATTGAAATCAAACAAGTTGAATCAGGTAAGGGTATTTAGCGGGGAAACGACTATGCATATTGACATTTCTCATTATCTCACTGTTTCTGCGATAATGTTTACAATTGGCATTTTTGGTATTTTTCTAAATAGGAAGAATGTGATTATTATTCTTATGTCAATTGAGCTTATATTACTTTCAGTCAACCTTAATTTTATTGCGTTTTCAGCATTTCTTCATGATCTAGTTGGTCAAATATTTGCTTTATTTATCTTGACAGTTGCAGCCGCTGAAGCAGCAATTGGTCTAGCAATTCTTGTTGTTTTTTTCCGTAACCGCGGTTCTATCGCAGTTGAAGATGTTAATGTGATGAAAGGCTGATAATAATGTATTATGCAATTGTCTTTCTGCCACTTTTGGGCTTTTTAATTGCTGCTGTCGGCGGAAAAACTATAGGGGCTCGTGCAAGTGAAATTGTGACGTCTAGTTTCATGATAATTGTTGCTGCATTGTCATGGATAGCTTTTTTAAATATTGCTATTGGTCATGCTTCAGCGGTTAGTGTTCCGGTTTTGCACTGGGTAACTGTTGGTAGCTTAGTTTTTGATTGGGCCTTGTATATTGATACATTAACAGCCGTCATGCTTGTTGTGGTTAATAGTGTTTCAGCATTAGTGCATATTTATTCAATTGGTTATATGCATCACGATCCTTCAAGATCTCGGTTTTTTGCCTATCTTTCTTTATTCACATTTATGATGCTTATGCTGGTGACAGCTGATAACTTAATCCAAATGTTTTTTGGCTGGGAAGGTGTTGGGCTTGCATCTTATTTACTTATTGGTTTTTGGTTTCAGCGAGCTTCTGCTAATAAAGCGGCGATGAAAGCTTTTGTAGTTAACCGTGTTGGTGATTTTGGTTTTCTTCTAGGTATTTTTAGTATTTTTGTTTTGTTTCAGTCAGTTAATTTTGCATATATTTTTGCAAAGACTGCAGACAGTAGTTTTGTAGAAAATATAACATTTTTAGGTTGGCAACTTGATGGACAAACGGCAATTACTGTAACGTGTCTTCTTTTATTTATTGGTGCCATGGGTAAGTCAGCACAGTTTCTGCTGCACACATGGCTTCCTGATGCAATGGAAGGGCCAACGCCTGTATCTGCTCTCATTCACGCAGCAACAATGGTGACCGCTGGCGTTTTTATGGTTGCACGTATGTCACCAATTTTTGAACTTTCTTCAACGGCTTCCACTGTGATTATTATTGTTGGAACGATGACTGCATTTTTTGCGGCAACTGTGGGGCTTGTACAAAATGATATCAAGCGCGTTATTGCTTATTCAACATGTTCACAGCTTGGTTATATGTTTGTTGCTTTAGGTGTTGGAGCTTACGGAGCAGCTGTTTTCCATCTCTTTACACATGCTTTTTTTAAAGCTCTACTGTTTCTCGGTGCAGGCTCTGTAATTCACGCAGTATCTGATGAGCAAGATATGCGAAAGATGGGGGGGCTGCGTAAACATATAAAAGCAACTTATTGGATGATGATTATAGGAACTATTTCATTAACAGGTGTTGGAATACCTGGTACACTTTTTGGTACAGCTGGTTTTTTCTCAAAGGATGCAATTATAGAATCCGCTTTTGCGTCACATAGTGTTGTCTCAGAATACGCTTTTTGGCTTCTTGTTTTGTCTGCTTTACTAACGAGTTTTTATTCATGGCGGCTTATATTTATGACATTTCATGGTAAGCCACGTGCAACTGTTGATGTTATGCATCATGTTCATGAATCGCCTCCGGTTATGTTGATTCCTCTGTTTGTTTTGTCTGTTGGGGCATTATTTGCAGGTATGGTTTTTCAGCCTTATTTTTTTGGTGATTTGTATGATACTTTTTGGAAAGGTGCATTGTTCACAAGCAACCACAACCATATTCTTCATGAAGCACACAGTGTACTAAATTGGGTAAAATGGTCACCATTTACAGCAATGGTTCTTGGTTTTGCTTTGGCTTGCCTGTTCTATATTTTTATTCCGTCACTTCCCAAAAAACTTTCTGAATTTATGCCTGCATTCTACCGTTTTCTTTACAATAAGTGGTATTTTGATGAGCTTTATGACCTTTTGTTTGTCCGTCCTGCTTTAAGAATTGGTTGCTTTCTTTGGAAGATAGGTGATGGTAAAATTATTGATGGCTTGGGACCAAATGGTATTGCTGCACGTATTGTTGATATTACAAACAAAATTATCCGATTGCAGACAGGTTATCTTTATCACTATGCGTTTGCGATGCTTATTGGCGTTACAGCGCTGATCACGTGGATAATGATCGGGAGTTTAAATTGATGACCGACTGGCCTATTCTTTCTACAGTTACATTTTTACCGCTTGTTGGTGTGTTTTTGATTTTATTAATCAAAGATAATACCGAAGCTGAAAAACATAATATACGCAATGTAGCATTTTTTACATCTGTCTTTGTGTTTGTTATTTCTTTAATTATTTGGGTAAAGTTTGATAACACAAATTCTGACTTCCAAATGGTCGAGAAATTCGATTGGTTAGGTGGTGGCATTAGCTATTATATGGGTGTTGATGGCATTTCTATCCTTTTTGTCGTCCTTTCAGCTTTTTTATTGCCATTCTGCATTTTGGCAAGTTGGGAGAATATTAAAGACAGATTAAAAGCTTATATGATTGCTTTTCTTCTCCTTGAAGTTGCAATCATTGGAGTTTTCTGTGCCCTTGACGCAATGCTATTTTATGTTTTTTTTGAAGGTAGTCTCATTCCAATGTTTATTATTATTGGTGTTTGGGGTGGGGCGCGCCGTGTTTATGCAAGTATGAAGTTTTTCCTGTATACTTTGCTTGGTTCAGTACTCATGTTAGTTGCTATTATGGCTATGTATTGGGAAGCGGGAACACTTGATATACCGACTTTATTGACCTATCAATTTTCTACACATATGCAGATGTGGTTATGGCTTGCGTTTTTTGCCTCTTTTGCAGTTAAAATGCCAATGTGGCCAGTCCACACATGGTTACCTGATGCACACGTAGAAGCGCCAACAGCAGGCTCTGTTATTTTGGCTGGAGTGCTACTCAAGTTGGGTGGTTATGGTTTTCTTCGTTTTTCTTTACCAATGTTTCCCATCGCTTCAGCTGATTTTGCTCCTTTAGTTTTTGTGTTATCGCTTATTGCAATTATCTATACATCGTTAGTTGCGCTTGTTCAAAATGATATAAAAAAGCTTATTGCCTATTCGTCAATAGCTCATATGGGTTACGTAACAATGGGTATTTTTGCTATTAATGAGCAAGGTATTCAAGGTGCTATTTATCAGATGTTATCACATGGGATTGTTTCTGCCGCTTTGTTTCTTTGTGTTGGAGTTATATATGATCGCTTGCACACGCGTGAAATTTCGGCTTTTGGTGGTTTAGTAAATAATATGCCCAAATATGCGGTTGTATTCTTGATCTTTACTATGGCGAATGTCGGTTTACCTGGAAGCTCAGGGTTTTTAGGTGAATTTTTAACTTTAATAGGTGTCTTTCAAATTAGTAAATTAGTTGCAGTTTTTGCTACAACTGGTGTTATATTATCTGCCGCTTATGCACTTTATCTTTATCGACGTATGATTTTTGGCCCCTTAGATAAGGAGGGTCTGAAAGTGCTCCATGATCTCTCTCTAAGAGAGAAGATTATCCTTTATCCAATGGTTGTTCTTACAATATTTTTTGGTGTCTATCCAATGCCGATTCTTAAAACGACGGCGTTTACAGTAGAAACCCTTATTAACCAGCTGCACTAAATAAGAAATAAATACTCATGCAAACTGATATAATAGCTCAATTAATATTAATTTTTCCAGAAATTTTGATGGCACTGGGGGGCATGGTGCTCCTTTTAATCGGTGTTTATTCCGGTGCACGTTCATATTTAACTATCACTGGTTTAGCAATTGCTCTACTTGTTGCAACTATTATTACTATGGTCGTCTTTCCGCAAAATGGCGTTTTCTATACAAATACGCTCATTATTGATTCCTTTAGCCGCTATATGAAAGTTTTGACTCTTGTCGGTGCACTTTTTGCTCTCATTATGTCCGTTGGTTTTGCATGTGCTCAGAAATTTGATATATTTGAGTTTCCTATATTAGTCCTTTTTGCGACTTTGGGTATGATGTTAATGATTTCAGCTGGGAATACGCTGTCTCTTTACATGGGGTTAGAATTACAATCCTTAGCTCTATATGTTCTTGCTGCAATCAATCGCGACAATATAAAATCTTCTGAAGCGGGTATAAAATATTTTGTTTTAGGTGCATTGTCTTCAGGGTTTCTACTTTATGGTATTTCATTGCTTTATGGTTTTACTGCTCAAATTGGTTTTCGCGAAATTGCTTTTACTTTAAATAATGAAGCTTTACAGCTAGGTATTATTTTAGGCATTGTTTTTATTCTAGCTGGTTTAGCTTTCAAAATTTCTGCAGTTCCATTTCATATGTGGACACCTGATGTTTATGAAGGAGCACCAACACCTATTACAGCATTTTTTTCTTGTGCTCCTAAAATTGCAGCAATGGCATTAATTATCCGTATCATTATTGTTACCTTTATTCCATTAGGCAGTTCTGATGGTTCTATGCCTGCATGGCAGCAGATATTAATTTTCATGGCAATTGCGTCAATGATACTAGGTGCATTTGCTGCAATTGGCCAAAGTAACATTAAGCGTTTAATGGCTTACTCATCCATCAGTCATATGGGATATGCACTTGTTGGTTTAGCTGCTGGAAGTATGCTTGGGGTAAAAGGTGTTATTCTTTATATGACCATTTATCTTGGCATGACTCTTGGTTCATTTGCATTTATTCTTGGAATGCGATCCGGTGACGGAAATGTTGAAAATATTTATGACCTTGCAGGATTGGTGAAAACTAATCCATTTATGGCTATTACGATGACGATACAGCTTTTTTCTTTAGCAAGTATACCTCCTATGGCTGGTTTTTTTGGTAAATGGTATACATTTTCTGCAGCTGTTCATGCAGGTCTTACTCCACTTGCTGTCATCGGCATGGTTGCTTCTGTTATTGGTGCTTTTTACTATTTACGGATTATTAAAATTATGTGGTTTGACGCTGTTAAAGATAATTTTATTGTTTTATCAAGCGAACTTAAGCTTTGTCTTGGGCTTTCTACATTATTTATTTTATTTTATGTATTTTTCGGAATTTGGTTTGCTGAATTTGCAGAAAAAGCAGCAATATCATTATTTTAATAAGCATGGTTTATGCGTTATCAGATTTTGCTTTAAAACAAGGGTATGTTCTTGAAGCATATGAAAGTGTAGATTCGACAAATCTTATTGCACAACAAAAAGCAAATGCTGGTCATCGTGGTTATCTTTGGATTGTTGCGGAAAAACAAACGCAAGGAAGAGCTAGAAGAGGTAGGACATGGTATAGCCCGAAAGGGAATTTGTATTCTAGCCTTTTATTAATTGATGATATTGTTTGCCAAACTGCTTCTCAACTTAGTTTTGTTGCTGGAGTAAGTATAGTAGAAGCTATAAGGCACTTTATAAAAGATAAAGAAGATAGCATTGTTAGTTTAAAATGGCCAAATGATATTCTACTTAAAGGGATTAAAAGCTCTGGAATCTTACTTGAGCTGTTTACATTAACCCCACAAAAATATGCATTGGTTATTGGTATCGGTGTGAATGTAAAACATCATTTTAAAGATGCACCATATTTAACGTCAAGTATAAAGAATGTTGGATTAGATATTGATAAAGAAGAATTATTTATGGTTTTAACGAAATGTTTTGCTGAAAATTATCTTCTTTGGAAGCAGTCGGAGGGGAGCAGTATAATCCATAAGAAATGGCTTTTATATTCAGCTCATCTTGGACAGCCTATCAAAATAATCAATGGTGAAAAACTTACTGAAGGTATTTTTGATGGTCTTGATCATGATTTTAACTGCATTGTCAAACAAAAAGACGGTCAGAAAGCAATTATAACCGCTGGAGATGTTTATTTTGGTTTAGCTGCTTCTCTTAATACAAATCATTATTAACGTATAAATTTTATTTCACCATGAGATTATCTTAATAGTTTAGGAGATATTTATGGTTTCTACCAATGAAAATGAATTGGTTTTTCTGCCTTTGGGAGGGGTAGGGGAAATAGGAATGAATTTGGCTGCTTATGGATTTGGTCCAAAGGATTGCCGGGAATGGCTGCTTGTCGATATGGGGGTCAGTTTTGCTGGCCCTGAATTACCAGGAGCAAATCTTATTTTACCAGATATTCATTTTCTGGAAAATGAAAAACATAATGTGCGTGGTCTTGTTTTGACACATGCTCACGAAGACCACTATGGTGCTGTCCTTGATTTATGGCCAAAACTTCAGGTTCCGCTTTATTGCAGCCCTTTTACAGCAGGGTTATTGGAAAGTAAAAAGAAATCAAATTTCAAATTTCACAAAATTCCATTAAATATTTTTCAAGCTGGTGATTGCTTTCAAATCGGTCCATTTACAATTGAAGCTATTGCTGTCAATCATTCAATTCCAGAAGCTGTTTCTTTGGCAATTACAACATCTTTAGGAAATGTGATCCATACTGGAGATTGGAAAATTGACCATACACCTTCACTTGGACCCGTGACAGATGAAAAAAGATTACGGATTTTAGGAAACAAAGGTATTTTAGCATTAGTATGTGATTCCACTAATGCCCTTCAAGATGGTATATCGCCATCGGAACAACAAGTTAGGGATAGTCTTTCTGAAATTATTTTAAAAGCTGAAGGCCGCGTTGTTATTGCAACTTTTTCATCGAATATTGGTAGAATACGTTCAATTGCTCTTGCAGCAGAATCTGCTGGGCGCCAAGTTCTTTTGGTGGGGCGTTCTATAAAACGTAGTGTTAGTGTGGCACAAGAACTTGGTTATTTGAATAATTTAGCACCGTTTATAACGGAAGATGATTATAGTCACACTCCACGAAAAAACATGGTTTTGGTAGTAACAGGAAGTCAAGGTGAGCCGTGTTCTGCTTTAGCAAAGCTTTCACGAAATGAAATGAGAAATATTGCACTTTCTCCTGGTGATACAATTATTTATTCATCACGTAGTATTCCGGGAAATGAAAAAGCTATTTTTGAGATACAAAATCGTTTCATTGATCAGGGAATTAAAGTAATTACAAATAATGATGCTCTTGTTCATGTTTCAGGCCATCCCCGCCGTTTAGAACTTCTACAAATGTATGATTGGGTAAAACCGCAAATACTTGTTCCTGTGCATGGTGAGGCTGCACACCTTGTGGCTCAAGCAGCTTTAGCACGTGAGGCTAATATCAAAACTATTGCTGAAATTAGAAATGGCGATATGCTACGTCTTGCTCCCAAACCAATAGAGATCGTTGAGAAAGTACCTGTTGGTCAAATTTATAAAGATGGTTACCTGATTGGTAGTGAAGATGAAGTAGGGATTAATGAACGTCGCAAATTAAGTTATGTTGGTTATGTTGCAATTTCTCTCCACATGAATAGTAAGCATGATTTACTTGATGATATTGGTTTTACAGCATTTGGATTGCCTAAAAACGATGGAAAAGGGAAATCATTAAAGGATATTCTTCTAACTGTTGTAGAAAATACTATTAATAATATTCCACAGATTAAAAGAAAAGATAATGAACTTATTCAAGAAGCAACACGTCGGGCTGTCAGAGCAGCTGTTAATGAAATTTGGGGAAAAAAACCTGTCTGTACAATTTTCTTACATCGCTCAAAATAAAAATTGCTCTTACAATTATTTCTTTTTAGTTAAATTAAGAAAAAAGAATTACTAGGTTAGCTTTATTACTAATACGTATCTACATTTTACTGAGGGTAAGTAACCTAAAAAATATATCAAATAAAACTTTTATAATATACTGGTTTGTTATATTTGTAAGCTTTCAGAATACAGCTATGATTAATGCATAACATTATTTGAACTGCTCCAATTTGATGAGCTTAATCAGGAGTTAATAATTTCAATGCGTCTTTCTCAATATTTCATACCTATTTTAAAAGAAAATCCTAAAGAAGCAGAAATTGTTTCACATCGACTTATGTTGCGTGCAGGCATGATTCGTCAACAAACAGCAGGGATTTATTCTTGGTTGCCATTAGGTAAAAAAGTACTTGATAAAGTTTGTACGATTATTCGTGAAGAACAAAAACAAGCTGGTGCTTTAGAAATATTAATGCCTACGATTCAATCTGTGGATCTTTGGCATGAAAGTGGTCGCTATGACGATTACGGTTTTGAAATGTTACGTATTAAAGATCGCCAAGAACGTGATTTGCTTTATGGCCCAACTAATGAAGAAATAGTAACAGATATTTTTCGTTCATATGTTCGTTCTTATAAGGATCTTCCTCTCAATCTTTATCAAATTCAATGGAAATTTCGTGATGAGATCCGTCCGCGTTTTGGTGTGATGCGTTCACGAGAGTTTTTAATGAAAGACGCATATTCTTTCGATCTTGATTATGAAAGTGCAAAAATATCCTATAATCGTATGTTTGTTGCTTATTTACGCACTTTTTCTCGCATGGGATTGAAAGTAATCCCGACGCGCGCTGATACAGGCCCGATTGGTGGCGAACGTAGCCATGAATTTACCATTCTAGCTGAAACAGGTGAAAGTGCTATATTCTGTGATAAACAATTTCTTGACATTAATACTCCACTTTTTTCAATTGATTTTACTGATAAAACTGTTTTAGCTGATATCGTTAAACAGTGGACAACTTTTTATGCTGCAACGGAGGAAATGCATAATGAGGAAGAGTGGAATAAAATTCCTGAATCCAATCAGCTTTCAGCACGTGGCATTGAAGTAGGGCATATTTTCTACTTTGGCACTAAATATTCTGTACCAATGGAAGCAAAAGTAATGGGGAAAGACGGAAAAGAACACCCGGTTTTTATGGGATCCTATGGAATTGGTCCCTCACGTCTTGTTGCAGCAGCAATTGAAGCTTCTCATGATGAAAATGGTATCATTTGGCCAAAACCAATAGCACCATTTGATTTTGGTATCATCAACATGAAACCAGACGATAAAAAATGTAACCATATGTGCGAAACTCTTTATCAAGGACTTATACGTGCTGGCTTTGACCCATTGTTAGATGACAGAAATGAACGCCCTGGTGTGAAATTTGCGATAATGGATTTGATCGGCTTACCAACACAAATAATTGTTGGGCCCAAAAGTGCTGCGCAAAATGAGGTTGAAATTAAAGATAGAAAAACAGGTGTTAAAGAATCTCTAACAATTGAATCAGTACTTAACCGACTTTCTACAACTTAGATGGGCAATGTTATGAATGGTTTGAGAAGAAAATGGTTTTCATCTTATGAATGGATGATTTCATTTCGTTACATGATTCCTAATAAAAAACATATGTTTACATCTGTTGTTTCAATCATTTCTTTAATTGGGATTATGCTAGGGGTTTTTGCCTTAGTTGTTGTTATGGCAGTAATGAATGGTTTTCGCACAGAACTTCTTAATCGCATTCTCGGCATGAATGGACATCTTATCGTTCAAACGACTGATTCTGGCTTTTCCGATTATAATACCTTTATTTCTTATTTGGAATCCATAGACGGTGTAAATTCTGCTTTGCCTGTTGTTGAAGGGCAAGCACTTGTTCAGGGTGATATTGGTGGGGGGACTGGTGCTTTGATTCGTGGTATGCGCCAAGAAGATTTAGAGAAGCTTAAAATAGTATCTCAAAATATTAAATCAGGTACACTTGCTCATTTTGAAGAAGAAGAGGGCATCGCAATCGGAAGTGGTCTGGCAGAAAAATTAGGGCTAACAATTGGAAGTGATCTGCGTATTATTACACCAGATGGTGATGTAACACCTTTTGGCGTTATGCCACGTATTAAAGCTTATAAAATAATTGCTATTTTTGAAGTGGGTATGTCTGAATATGACTCAATATTTGTTTTTATGCCTCTTTTTGAGGCGCAAGCATTTTTCAATCTAGGGCAGAAAATTCAATCAATAGAGTTATTTCTTAATGATCCTGATACTGTTGATCAAATAAAGCAGGTAATAGAAAAAGAGATGGATCAACAAGTTTACTTAATTGATTGGCGTATGCGCAATCAGGCTTTCTTTTCAGCTTTACAGATTGAACGTAACGTCATGTTTTTTATTCTTTCTCTTATTATCCTTGTTGCTGCTTTAAATATTATTTCTGGGCTAATTATGCTTGTGAAAGATAAAAACCACGATATTGCAATTTTACGTACTATGGGAGCACACCAGAGTGCAATCATGCGCATATTCATCTCTACTGGCATGATGATTGGGTGTATTGGAACAATATTGGGGTTAATTTTAGGTATCATAGCTGCCACAAATATCAATTATATTCAGGATTTTGTATCTTGGCTTTTCAATGTTGATGTTTTTAATCCTCAACTTTATTTTTTAACAAAATTGCCAGCACGCATTGAATGGGGACAAACTGCTATAGTAGCTGTGATGGCTTTACTTTTATCGTTTTTTGCAACACTCATTCCGGCGTGGCAAGCTTCTAAGTTAGATCCTGTACAAGCTTTGAGGTATGAGTAATGTCCGTTGTTTTAGAACTTGTCGAGATTGAGCGACGTTTTTTTGATAACGACAAACCTTTAATTATTTTAGACAAAGCTAATTTTATTCTTAATCGCGGAGAGCTTGTAGCACTTGTTGCACCATCTGGTGCTGGAAAATCAACACTTCTTCATATTGCTGGGTTACTGGAAAAACCAACAGCTGGTGATGTTTTGTTGCATGGTGTTTCTTGTGCAAAATGCTCTGATAGTGAACGAACAGCTATGAGACGAAAAAATATCGGTTTTGTTTATCAATTTCACCATTTGTTACCAGAGTTCACAGCTTTAGAAAATGTAATGATACCCCAAATGATAGCAGGGTTAAAAAAATCGACTGCAGAAAATCGCGCACTTAAATTATTAACATACCTTCGGGTTTCTCACCGTGCCAGACATCGTCCATCAGAATTATCAGGCGGCGAACAACAGCGTGTCGCTATTGCCCGTGCCATAGCAAATGCTCCTTGTGTACTGTTAGCTGATGAACCTACAGGAAATCTTGATCCTGTAACTTCAGTTTATGTATTTCAGGCTTTATCAGCCCTTGTTCGTCAATCTGGGCTTGCTGCTCTTATTGCAACACATAATTACAGTTTGGCTAAGTTGATGCATCGTCGAATTACAATAAAAGAGAGAAAAATTATTGAACTTCCTTAAAAATACAGTACACCGTTTATTATAGAAAATTAATACTATAGCTGTATGTCTATATTCACCTATTGAAGAGTTTTTATGACAAATTTTGTAATTGATAAAAATCAATTAAATGCACGGCGTCGGCGATTGATTTTTCGGGCGTGGCATAGAGGCATTCGTGAAATGGATTTAATTTTAGGGCAATATGTTGATTCGCATATCATTGAGATGAGTGATGAAACAATCTCTGAACTTGAATATATTATGTCTTTTGAAGATCGCGATTTACTTATGTGGATTACCGGGGAAATTCCTACACCATCTGAGGTAGATAGCCCGCTTTTTCGTGACATTGCAAATTATCGTATTTGCGCAAATTTTAATTGATCAAAATGTCCATATTTCAAAAAATTATTCTTCCTAAAGATATGCAAGATTTAATGATTCTTGATGGCATTATTGATGGGTTTGAATCTTTTGTACTTGCTCAATTAAGCTCAGAAATTGCTCAAGATAAGCCACTTGTTTACATTGTTCGTGATGGAACAAAGATTTCCCATGTACAACAAGTTTTAAATTTTATTGAGCCCAATTTACCTGTTCTTCAGTTTCCTGCATGGGATTGTTTGCCTTATGATCGTGTGTCGCCTGGAATAGCCATTACTGCGCGACGTCTTTTAACTTTGGCACATATATCACATTTGCATAAAAATCCACGTTCCGCGATTATATTGACAACAGCTAATGCAATTATTCAGAAATTACCGCCTCGTGCCATAATTGATGATCAGATTATTCATACGAAGATTGGTCAATGTGTTAATATGGATAATCTAATCCATTATTTAGAGCGTAGTGGTTTTGAACGCGTTGCGATTGTGCACGATGTTGGTGAATTTGCTATCAGAGGAGGAATTATTGATATTTTTTCTCCTAGTGATAGTGAGCCTTTGCGTCTTGATTTTTTTGGTGATACTTTAGAGACTATTCGCGTATTTGATCCAATTACGCAACGTACAACAGGCAATAAAACTGAATTTTTTTTACAGCCAATGAGTGAGGTTATCCTCACGCCTGAGCGGATCAATCTATTTAAAAATAATTATATTCGTACACTTAGTGTATCACAAAGAAATGATATGCTTTATGAAGCCATTTCTCAAGGGCGGCGTTTTGCTGGTATGGAACATTGGTTGCCGCTTTTTTATGAGAATCTCGATAATTTCTTTGATTATTGTGGTGACGTACCTATTGTTTTTGAGCACCTTATAGAAGAAGTGCTAACTGAGCGCTATCGTCTTATTGAAGATTTTTATAATGTTCGTAAAGAGCAAGAAAACAATGAAGAAAGTAATGCTTCCTATCATCCAATAGAGCCTAACCTACTTTATCTGGCACCAGAACAAGTTTTAACACGTGCACAACAATCGGGGCAACGTATTGATTTTATACCCTTCAATGTTCCACAAACCTCTGGACAGACAGTTATTCATACAAATGTTGCACCGGGATATGATTTTGTAAAAGAACGTAATGCGCAGGAAAAAAATGTTTTTGCAAATGTGGTTGATTATATTCTTTCACTACAATCAGCTGGCAAGAAGGTACTCTTAGCCTGCTGGAGTGAAGGATCTATGAATCGCTTGTTGCAGATTCTTGATGAATACGGATTAAAAAAAATAGAAATTGCAAAGTCATTACAAGCTGTAAAAGCAACATCACATGATCAGGTATCGGCAGCTATCATAGCAATCGAGCATGGTTTTGAAATTGACGATTTTGTTATTATAGCCGAACAGGATATCCTTGGTGATCGATTAATAAGGTCATCAAAACGGCGCAAGCATAATACGCATTTTATCTCTGAAATTGCTACACTAAATTCTGGTGACATTGTTGTGCATGTTGATCATGGTATTGGACAGTTTATCGGTCTTAAAACCATCATGACAGCTGGAATTTTACGCGATTGTCTTGAAATCAATTATGCTGAAGGTGATCGATTATTTTTACCTGTTGAAAATATCGAACTTTTATCACGTTATGGATCAGAAGATACAGATGTAACATTAGACAAGTTAGGTGGTGTTGCTTGGCAAACACGTAAAGCGCGACTAAAAAAACATTTATTGAAAATTGCTGGCCAATTGATCCGTATAGCTGCAGAACGCGCCACACGCTCTGCACCTGCGTTAAGTCCACCAATTGGATTGTTTGATGAATTTGTTGCATGCTTTCCTTATGAAGAAACAGAAGATCAGATAGATGCAATTGATGCAGTTTTAGGTGATTTAGCAGCAGGAAAACCTATGGATCGCCTAATATGTGGTGATGTTGGTTTTGGCAAAACAGAAGTTGCTATTCGAAGTGCTTTTGTTGCTGCATTAAATGGTTATCAAGTTGCTGTTGTTGTGCCTACAACTTTGCTTTCACGGCAACATTACAAGACCTTTATCTCACGTTTTCAAGGGTTACCTGTTAAAATTGGTCATGTTTCAAGGCTTGTAAAAGCTAAAGAATTAGCGCAAGTCAAAAAAGATATTTCAAATGGCACAATTGATATTGCCATTGGGACGCACGCCTTACTTAGTGAATCAATTAATTTTTCACGGTTGGGGCTTCTTATCATTGATGAAGAGCAACATTTTGGTGTTAAGCACAAAGAACGCTTAAAAGAAATTAAAAGTGATATTCATGTTCTCACACTTTCAGCCACTCCCATACCACGAACTTTAGGACTTGCTTTATCAGGATTACGTGAACTTTCATTAATAGCAACTCCACCCATTGGTAGAACACCGGTTCGGACTTTTATTTCACCTTTCGATGCAGTTGTTATACGCGAGGTATTGCTTCGTGAATATTATCGGGGCGGACAGAGTTTTTATGTTTGCCCTCGTATTTCTGATCTTCCCTATGTAGAAGAATATCTCAAAACACACGTACCTGAACTTAAATTTGCCGTGGCTCATGGTCAAATGCCAGTTACACAATTTGATGATATTATGAATGCATTTTATGATAGGCAATATGATGTACTGCTTTCAACAACCATCATTGAATCAGGTCTCGATATTCCAACAGCAAATACATTAATTGTGCACCGTGCTGACATGTTCGGTCTTTCTTCGCTTTACCAGTTGCGTGGCAGAGTAGGGCGTTCAAAACAACGCGCTTATGCACTTTTTACTTTTCCTGCTGGTAAAATTTTAACGCCTACTGCTGATCGCCGTTTTAAAGTCTTGCAATCTCTCGACACATTGGGTGCAGGTTTCCAATTAGCTAGTTATGATATGGACATTCGTGGTTCAGGTAATTTTTTAGGAGAAGAGCAATCAGGGCACGTTAAAGAAGTTGGATTCGAGCTCTATCAAAAAATGCTTGAAGAAGCAGTTGCTGAATTAAAGGATGGCAAACACAATGAAGATAGTCAATGGTCACCCCAAATTTCACTTGGTATAACAGCAATAATACCAGAAAGTTTTGTGCCTGATTTATCACTACGTATGAGTCTTTACCGCCGTTTAGTAGAACTTGATGATTTGCAACAAATCAATCAATTAGGCGCTGAATTGGTGGATCGTTTTGGTTCTCTTCCAACTGAAGTTCAACATCTTCTTAAGATTGTTTATATTAAAGCATTATGTAAAAAAGCGCATGTAGAAAAATTGGATGCTGGCCCAAAGGGCGTTGTTGTGCAGTTTCGTAATAATTATTTTGAAAACAGTGCTGGCCTTATTAAATGGATTGGAGAACAAGGCTCTCTGGCAAAAATCCGACCAGATCAAAGTATTATTTTTATTCGTGATTGGCCAACAGCTGATGAAAGACTCTCAGGTGCAGAAACGATTATGACACAACTTGCAACACTGACAGAACAATGTCCTGCTTAGCAATTTTGGTATTTACTAGCTTTTTTAAGAACCATAACCATGATTATTTTGTGGCGCAAATTCTATAAAAATTCGCTTTTCACTCTTTCATACAAATATTTTTGATTCACGATAAAGGCACAAAGTCTTTTACCAATATCTTATAGTGTGTTTGCGTAATAATATTATTTTTAAGTTTATAAAAATCGTATTCACACTGCATTTTATAGCTTGAAAAACTGCTGTAAAAATATTCTATATCTAGAATATTTCATTTTCCCTCGAAATAACATGAAATAATGTTGTTATATTCATTGTGTATACTTTCTCATGATTTATATGTCCGTTCCTAGACACTACAAGTAAATACCAATTGTGTGAGGCACTATTTTTATAAACTAGCAACTAAATCTGATATTCTCCTTTAAAGGCGATTATATGCATTAGGATTTATAAAGATTTTTATTTTCTATAACTTGTCTCACTATGTACCCGATAAGGTATATTATTATATTGAAATTGTGATCAAAACAGCAGACAGCCCAAAATACTCTGAACAATAAAATCTTTTTTTAAGCGTTGTAATTTAAATGGAATTATGAACAAAGGAAATTAAAAAAAACAATTATAAAATTGTTTTCATTTGTTTTTCTTTTATTCACGCCACCAAGTTGGAAGATAATACCCATACAAGGATGTATAAATAGGATGTTTAATGTATGACCAACGTGCCACTCGTTGTTCAGGCAAATGGTATAACGGTATATAATAGTTACCAGAAATAAGAACTCTATCTAAAGCACGCACTGCTGCAATGAAATCAGTATCTGAGCGTGCATTGAGCATTGCGGTTATCATTGCATCTATAGCAGGATCAGCTGTTCCCGCAAAATTAAAACTTCCTTTCAAATTTCTAGAAGCAGAGCCCCAGCGGTTTATTTGTTCATTGCCTGGTGACAGAGAATTTTTTAATTTTGCAATAATCATATCATAATCAAATATACTTAAACGATTTTGATATTGGGTATCATCGACGGTTCTTATCTCAATATTAATACCAAAACGTGATAGTATACTTTGAAATGCAAGGGCAATTTTTTCTTCATCAAGTGTTTGAGTCATGATCTCAAATTGAAAAGGCAAACCATTCGGAGCAATAACCTTGTTATTTTTTCTGGTAAAACCTGATTCTTGCAAAAGTTTCCAAGCTGTTTGCATGATAAGTCGATCCATACCTGAACCATCTGTTTTAAGAAGACGCCAGCTTCCATCCATCACTTCGGGAAGAACTGTATTAAAATAAGGAGCTAAGAGCTTTTTTTCTTCTTCGCTTGCTGGCTTTCCTACAGATGAAAGTATAGATCCTGCCCAATAACCTTCTGTTCTGGTATAGATATTACTAAAAAGATGGCGATTGACCCATTCAAAATCGAAAAGCATTGATAATGCTTGTCGTACCTTTTTATCTTTAAAAATAGTGCGACGGGTATTAAAAACAAAACCAATAGTATCAGCAGGTGTTCCTTTTGAAAAAGATTCTTTAATAACGCGTCCCTCGCGAACAGCCGGAAAATTATAAGCAAGCTGCCAACGATTTGGATTAGAAGATCCTTCAATAAAGATATCAACAATACCTTTTTTAAAAGCTTCAAAGTGCGCTGTTTCATTTCGAAAATATTCGATTTGAATAATCTCAAAGTTATGCAACCCTTTATTAACAGGAAGATCTTTTCCCCAATAATTGGGATCACGTTTATAGATAATGCGTTCACCAGGATCAGCATGTTCAATAACATAAGGACCACTTCCTGGAATTTTACTTAAACCGTTTTTTTCAAAATCATCAACATTAATAGCATGTTTGGGTAATACTGGCATTACACTTGCTAAAATAAGTGGAAACTCACGATCCTGTGATTGTGGAAAGCGCATCCTTATACAATGATTATTAATTACCTCAATAGATTCTATACGCTTCATGTACCGATCAAACGGAGGTCTTCCTTTGTCTTTAAGAAGATTAACCGTAAATAAAACATCTTCAATTGTTATGAGCTTCCCATCTGAAAAATGTGCTTTTGGATTGATAAAAAAAGTAATCTCTGTGCGTTCGTCATTTAATTCAACTTTTTCTGCTAGAAGAGGATAAAGTGTAAAAGATTCATCACGAGAACGTACCATCATTGTTTCGTAAACAAGGCCAGAGAGTTGCTCATCAGCAAAAAGCCCTCGTGCAGTTGTGCGAAAACTACGAATAACAAAGGGATTTAAGCCATCAAATGTTCCAACAACACCATAGGTGATTTTGCCTTTATTGTTTGCATTGGGAGAAGCATAAGGAAAATATTCAAACTTATCTGGTAATTTTGGTGCTCCACGCATTGCAATACCATTTGCAATCACATCATGGCACAGAAGAAAAATTATAAAAGCAAGAGAAAATTTTAAACGATACGAACTGTAGTATAACATTTAATAATAGCGCAATAGTAATTCGTTTATGCAAAATTTAGTTTTATTCATTATGCAAAGCATTTTATGAATAAATTTTATCAAAAATAAAGCAATTGAGAAGAAAATGAACCATATAAATTGTACAAAAATTCAATCAATTATTTAATTGTTTTCTTTCTCTAGATTTTGCTTTTCTCTTTGTATATAATGAAAAACACAAAGAAGTGTTATTTTTTTGATAATTTTAATACAGTTGATTAAAAATCAACTTAATATCCTTCTATTGGGATCATCATACAAGCACATTGAAAGGATTAACTTAATTATGTCGCATAAAAATACCTATACTGCTATTTCAGTATTAGCTGGAGCCGCTACTTTTTTTCTCATGGCTTATACTCCAGCAGGTGCAGAGAATTTATCTCAAGGTTGGTACAAAGTTTGCAGTAAGCAGAATGACATTAATATTTGTAACACAATGAACAATGTTATATCAGAGACCGGTCAACCTTTGACTGCTGTTAATTTAGTTGAAGTAAAAGGACAAAAGGAAGAAAAACGTATAGGTATTCAAGTACCTACGAATCGTCTTCTACCAGAAGGTGTTCATATCCAAATTGGAAATGACTTCTCTATGAAAATTCCTTACGTTGTTTGTAATGGGGCAAGTTGTATTGCCAATGATGTTTTAAGTGACAAGTTAGTTTCTGCCATGAAAGCTGGTTCGAAAATGGTTATAACTACAACTAATATTCGGGGTGGTGCTAATCCTATCGAATTTTCTCTTAGTGGATTTAAAGCTGCATACACAGGTCCTGGTATAGATGAAAAAACTTTTGAACAAAAACAAATGAAGTTACAGCAAACTATCCAAGCAAAGCAAAAAGAAATTGAAGATCGTATGCGGGCTGAGCAAGAAAAAGCTCAGAAAAAATAATAACAAGTAATATAAAAGGTTTTAAAAGCTTTTTTATATTTTGTTTATATCTAAAAACGCTATAGAATAATTCTATAGCGTTTTTTAATTGTTTAGCTCTTAGAGAAAACTTTGCGCTTCCACCATCCAATGCGTCCAGTTTTATTCTCCCCCTCAGGCACTGAAGATGTAACAACAGGGTCGGTAGAAACTTGTTCAACAGCTTGCTTTGTTATAGGTTCCTTTTCCGATGATTCAGTTATTTGAGTTGTTTTTTTCGTAATAGCCTTTTTTCGCGTTTGACGTGTTGATTTTTTGGTATCTGTCGAGATTTCTTCAGTTATCTCATGAGTTGGTTTATTCTCTTTTTTTGTTTTAGATTTATGAATAGAGTTAGTAGTATTTTTTTCTTCAACAGGTGTTGACGTTGTCACGCTTTTATTATTTTCGGGCATTTTTTTGTCTTGAGATGCCTTTCGGGGACGTGCATTACGATTCTTCTTAGCTTTAAAAACAGCATTTTGTTGCACATTGACATGATGTTTTGCATCACTGTTTTGTTCATCAAATCCTACAGGTTCAGCAGCTGGAATAGAATATCGGCGATGTGCTGCTTTAATTTCTTCTAAAGCCTGTTTGGCAAATTCTCCGACTGGTTCAGCATAAGGAACACGAGACTGATAAAAACCGTTATTTTGATTACGCCGACCCCTACGATGCCCACGACGACGTCCACGGCGGCGGGTGTCCTCACTATTTTGAATATCATCTTTATGAGAGGATGTAGAAAAGCTGTCATGTAATTCACTTTGGCGATTTTTACGCCGGCGCCGTTGATTATTTTCAACAAGGGACTCGTCATGAGTTAATTCGCTTTCCATCAAAATTGCATCTTCGTCTTCCTCTTTATCATCATCTTCAATAGCTAATGGAGGCAAATGATCTTTTTCTGCCATGGTACCTTTGGAAATAACTAAATGCTGTGCCCCAACGCTATCATCTGCTTCAATACTAATATTAAGCTTAAAGCGCGTTTCTAAATCAACGAGAATACTGCGTTTATGATTGAGTACATAAAGTGCTATCACCGCAGATGTCCGCACAATGATATTATATTGCGAATTACTAAGAAGATATTTTTCAATTGAGCGCATAACATGCAAGGCAATTGATGATTCTGAACGTACATTTCCAGTTCCAGCACAATGAGGACAAGGCTGCATTGTACTTTCTAGAACAGATACACGAATGCGTTGACGGCTCATTTCCATAAGGCCAAAATGTGAGATACGACCAACTTGAATACGGGCACGATCATTTTTTAAACAATCTTTCAGCTTTTTTTCAACAAGCTTAATGTTACGATTTTCAAGCATATCAATGAAATCAATCACAATTAGGCCTGCTAGATCACGTAAACGCAATTGACGAGCTATTTCTTCAGCAGCTTCAAGATTGGTTTGTAGCGCTGTTTTTTCAACAGAATGCTCTTTGGTAGAACGACCAGAGTTTACATCAATAGCGACAAGTGCTTCCGTCTGATTGATAACAAGATAACCACCAGATTTTAAAGCAACTTGCGGCTGCAACATTTTATCTAGCTGAGCTTCAATATTGTTACGTGTAAAGATTGGTATATGATCACGATAAGGCTGAACAACTTTTGCATGACTTGGCATCAACATGCGCATAAAATCTTTAGCTTCACGATATCCTTTATCACCAGATACGAGAATTTCATTAATGTCTTTATTATAAAGATCGCGAATAGAGCGTTTTATTAGATTGCCTTCTTCATAAACTAAATATGGTGCGGTTGATTTAAGTGTTAAAGTACGAACAGTTTCCCATAACCGCATGAGATATTCATAATCACGTTTAATTTCGACTTTTGTTCTATTAGCTCCAGCAGTTCGTAGAATAACCCCCATACCTTTTGGAACTGCTAATTCTTTTACAATTTCTTTGAGCCGTTTGCGATCTTGTATATTGGTAATTTTTCGAGAAATACCACCACCCCGTGCCGTGTTTGGCATTAAAACTGAATAGCGGCCTGCCAATGATAAATAAGTTGTGAGTGCTGCCCCTTTATTGCCACGCTCTTCTTTGATTACTTGTACTAATAAAATTTGACGCCGTTTAATAACTTCTTGAATTTTATATTGGCGCACCGGTTTACGCTGATAAGTAGGGAGCTCTTCAAGAGCATCTTCCGCACCAACCATTTCAATATCGTCATCACAAACATTTCCATCAAGTGCTTCTTCTCCATCATCACTTGCTATTGATTCGGATATGATATTGTTTTCACTATCTACAGAAAGAACACTATGGTTTTTACTTTTTTTTGTTTTTCTTGAACCTTTTTTATTCTGTTTTATTTCCTCAACAAAATCATCTGCTTGATTTTCATCAATAGCAGCTTTCTCTTCTTCTTCAAGAAGAGCAAGACGATCAGCAATAGGAATTTGATAATAATCAGGATGAATTTCTGAAAATGTTAAAAAACCATGGCGATTGCCACCATATTCTACAAAAGCTGCTTGAAGTGATGGCTCAACACGTGTGATACGTGCGAGATAAATATTCCCCTTAAGCTGTTTTTTATGTTCTGACTCAAAGTCAAGTTCTTCAATTTTGTTGCCGTGAACAACAACAACACGCGTTTCCTCCGGATGGGAGGCATCGATAAGCATTTTGTTTGACATAAGTTAAAATCCTAAAGGCGACACGCACAACTTTATCTAAACAAGCATTATCACTACTTGCAAATATAAAAGGCTGTCTGCCGTAAAAGGGGGGTGCCGACATAACATAATGGATTTTCGTTCGCAAACACGTTACAGCGTTTACGATATTTACAATCATCAGTTCCATCTGTTTTGTATGACTCACGTTTTTACAAGTCTCCGGCAAAACAATTTTGAAAATAGTTCGGATATCCGAACCAGCGAATTTAAAATAACATAATCCTGCTTTTTAAGGTATGAAGACTTATCACCTATAAAAAGCCTAAACGCATAATATACGATAAACCTTCAAAGATAACTTAACAAAATTATTGATAATTTAAGTCAATAATAGATGGTTATATCGCTTAAAGAGCGTAAATATTCTTTTATGTTGATATCATGCTTTTGGCAAGTAACAAGTATAAATACGCACCATTATAATGCATCCATCCTCTTAGTTTGATTTTTTTTTGATAGTTGTGGTTAAAAGATTCAACATTTATGAAAAAAGGCCAACATCGATTATTGAAATAATATAACCTATATTTACAGTGTAATTTTACACAATAAAACCAACTTATTAATACAGAAAAAGTGTTTTGCTTAAATGATTAAACAATTCTCCGTCAGAATGCTGAAAGCGGTCTATTGGAATATTATTTGGTATTTTATATGCTGTTTATCCTTTTTTTTGATATTTCAAACATATATTCAAGGTGCGGATGCGTTAAAACTTATTAACCTGCGGACGATTGGTGATAATACATCTACACGTATTATTGCAGTTTTTAATGCTGAACCAAATTTTCATTTAGAAATTTCTGACAACCCCTCACGTTTGGTTATCAAGCTACCTCCTGTTGATTTTTCAACACAAAATATGCCTCCAAACAAACAAAATATACTATCAAGTATGCTATCTGATGTACATTACAGTTTTTCCGATACACAAACCTCATACATCACTCTGACAAGCAAAACCTCTTTTATTATTGAAAACAGTACAGTGCAAAAATTAGAGAATGGTTTATGGCAGGTATTGATTGATATCACCCAAAACACACAAAAAAAATTGAATGAAATTTCGACAAAACAACAAAAAGTCGACCAAAATATAAAAAAACAATCCAATCCAAAGCATTATTTTCATGTTGTACTTGATCCTGGCCATGGTGGAATTGACAGTGGTGCACAAGGCATTACTGGAATTTTAGAAAAAAATATAACATTAGCTTTTGCACGTGCATTGCAAAATGAATTAGAAAAAGACTCTGATATTAATGTGACTTTAACACGCGATTGCGATGTATTTCTAAGGTTAAGTGAAAGAGTTAAAAAAGCACAAAATTTTAATGCCGATCTTTTTATATCTATCCACGCAGATAGTATTAATATTCCTTCTCTTCGTGGCGCTACGGTCTACACTTTGTCTGATAAAGCATCTGATGCAATTGCAAAAACTTTAGCTGAAATTGAAAACAATGCAGATCTTCTTGATGGATTGCCTGCAGAAGAATCGCATGAAGTTACAGATATTTTGATTGATCTGGCTAGACGCGAAACTCATATACTTTCGCTTAATTTTGCTGATCTTATTATTTTAAATTTGTCAAATAATAATATTAATCTAATTAAAAATCCTCATAGATACGCTGATTTTCAAGTTTTAAAAGCTCCAGATGTACCTTCTGTATTGATAGAAATAGGCTATTTATCTAATAAAGAAGATGAGAAATTATTGAATAATTCTCAATGGCGGAATCAAATAGTTATTTCTCTTGCCCATTCCATTCGTCAATTTGCCCAGTATCGGAAGGAAATTATGCAGTTTCCTTAAATATTTGAAAAAGTAGAGTATTGATATTAAATTTTAACAACAAAATAATAGAGATTAATCTTGCATTTGTTTCAATTTAATAACACCTAGTAATGATAAAATTAAAATATGTTTCCTTTGATCAATTTTAAAGAAAGCGATATTCGTTTCAATGATGACTTTTTTTAGATATCTGCTTAGCTCCCTCACAGCTCTTGGATTTTTTGGAGTTATGGTATGGACAGCAATGACGAGTAGCCAAGCTGATGAACTTCCTGATTATGAGGTGCTCTCATTGTATGAACCACCTGTTATGACGCGTGTTCATGCAGCCGATGGTCGTCTTATGGCAGAATTTGCGACGAAACATCGTCTCTATTTACCAATTGAATCAATTCCAAATCTTCTTAAAGAAGCATTTATTTCAGCTGAAGATAAAAATTTTTATAACCATTTTGGTTTAGATCCCGAAGGTCTTTCTAGAGCTTTAATTAACAATATTATTAATATCGGTTCTGGTCGGCGTCCAGAAGGAGCATCAACTATTACACAACAAGTTGCTAAAAATTTCCTTTTAAATTCAGAAGCAACATTTGAACGTAAGTTAAAAGAAGCTATTCTTTCCATACGTATTGAGAAGACTTACTCTAAAGATCATATTCTTGAACTTTATCTTAATGAAATTTATCTGGGGCGTGGTACTTATGGTGTCGCTGCAGCTTCATTGACTTACTTTAATAAATCTGTCCACGAGCTTACTTTAGAAGAATGCGCTTATCTGGCAGCTCTTCCTAAGGGACCAGGAAATTATGATCCATTTAAAAATACACAACGCGCTATTGAGCGACGTAATTGGGTTATAGATCGGATGGTGGCAAATAGATATGTAACACCAGAGCAAGGTAAACAGGCTAAAGAAAAACCCTTGGGAGTAAAAGTACGTGGTAGCGATAGCTATGTTTTTGCTGCTGACTATTTTACTGAAGAAGTACGTCGTCATTTAATGCATCACTACGGTGCTACAACACTTTATGAAGGTGGTCTTTCAGTTCGTACAACACTTGATCCGCATTTACAACTTATTGCGCGGCGTGCTTTGCAAGATGGTTTAATTAAATTTGACCATTCACGAGGGTGGCGTGGAGCTTATAAACATATCGATATTACAGATGATTGGGGCATAGCACTTGCAGATATCACTGGACTAAGTGATGTACCTGAATGGAATTTAGCAGTTGTTCTGTCTTCTAGCACTGATAAAATAGAGATAGGTTTGCAGCCAAAGCGTGAAAATTCAGGTTTATTATCAAAAGAACGAGTAATTGCTGCATTATCTATAGAGCAATCAAAATGGGCATTGAATGTTATTGGCGAAAATGATCGTCGAACAACTGCTCAAAATTTATCAGATGTTCTACATATTGGTGATGTCATTTTTGTTGAAAAAATATCAAATACAGACAATGTCTATCGTTTGCAACAAATACCAAAGATTGAGGGGGCCATTGTCGCAATGGAGCCTCATACAGGACGTGTTCTTGCAATGGTTGGTGGTTTTTCCTTCTCTGAATCTGAATTTAATCGTGCAACACAAGCTTATCGCCAATCTGGTTCTGCATTTAAGCCTTTTGTTTATGCAGCAGCACTGGATAATGGGTATACACCAGCATCAGTAGTCTTGGATGGTCCTGTTGAAATTTTTCAAGGTAATGGTCAAATTTGGCGACCCAAAAACTATGGTGGTACTTTTACGGGGCCTTCAACATTGCGTTACGGTATTGAACATTCTCGTAACCTTATGACCGTACGGCTTGCTCATCATATGGGAATGCCATTGGTTGCTGAATATGCAGAGCGTTTTGGAGTTACAGATAAATTGCCACCTTATCTTTCCATGGCTCTGGGATCTGGTGAAACAACAGTTTTACGGATGGTAACAGCTTATTCAGTTATTGCAAATGGAGGGCATTCAATTAAACCTTCTTTTATAGATCGAATTCAAGATCGTTATGGAAGGACTATTTACCATCATGATGATCGTCTTTGTGAAAATTGTAATGTTCAATCATGGAATAATCAAAGTGAACCAACATTAATTGATGAACGAGAACAAGTTCTTGATCCTATGACAGCTTATCAGATTACATCAATGATGGAAGGAGTTATTCAGCGTGGAACCGCTGCACGTTTGCGTTATCTTAACCGACATATTGCTGGCAAAACAGGTACGACGAACGAATCGAAAGATGTTTGGTTTATAGGATTTACACCTGATCTTGTGGTTGGTGTTTTCATTGGCTATGACCAACCAGCTTCATTAGGACGCACTGGAACAGGAAGTTCATTGGGAGCACCTGTTTTTGGAGAATTTATGCAAGCCGCTCTGAAAGACAAACCAAATGTACCATTTAAAATACCAAAGGGTATGATTTTAATGAAAATTAACCGTAAAACCGGTATGCTCGCTACAGCTAACGATAATGATGTTATTTTGGAAGCATTCAAACCAGGAACTGGTCCTGCTGATGTATATCAGGTCATTGGTGAAACTAATGCCTTCCAAGAAGGTGTTCCCACAGTAACCACTTCTCCACAGGTTAATAAAGCCCTTCAGAATGGTTCTGGTGGATTATATTAATAAAAAGTAATTTTTTTGATATGGTAGATAACTATGAATAATGTTCAATTATTTCTATGCTGTAGCTGTAATTAGATAAGTTTATAAGAGCATAATATCCATTCTTATTGCTATAATTAATATAAAATAAAAGAATTTGTAACGAAAAAATTAAAACTAAGGGGTTAAATTGTGCGAGCAGAAATAGAAACATTGGTTGATGAAATACAGCAGGCTATTAAATTGCTAAGGAGGCATCTTTGACTGGGATCAGTCATTAAAACGTCTTGAATATCTCAATCAAAAAGCTGAAGATCCGTCACTTTGGAATGATACACAACAAGCGCAAGATATGATGCGTGAGCGTCAATGTCTTGAAGATTCAATAAATGGTATTCGATTATTTACGCAAACACTTGAAGAATGTATTGAATTAATTGCAATGGGTGAAGAAGAAAGTGATGAAGAAATTATCACTGATGCAGAAAATACAATACGTAAACTTAAAAGTGAGATAGATAAACGGCAAATTGATTTGCTTCTTTCAGGAGAAGCAGATTCAAACGATACTTATTTAGAGATTCACGCTGGGGCAGGGGGGACAGAAAGCCAAGATTGGGCTTCTATGCTTTTACGCATGTACATCCGCTGGGCTGAACAGCATAAAATGAAAGTTGAGGTATTAGAAATTCATGACGGAGAAGAAGCTGGTATAAAATCAGCTACAATTCTCGTAAAAGGGCATAATGCTTATGGTATGCTAAAAACAGAATCAGGTGTTCACCGCTTAGTACGCATTTCACCTTTTGATTCGAATGCAAGGCGTCATACTTCTTTTGCAAGTGTTTGGGTTTACTCTGTTGTTGACGATAATATTGAAATTGATATTTCAGAATCAGATATCCGTATTGATACCTACCGTGCATCAGGAGCTGGAGGACAACATGTCAACACAACAGATTCTGCGGTTCGTATTACCCATATAAAAACGGGTATTGTTGTTCAATGCCAAGTAGAGCGTTCTCAACATAAAAACAGAGCAACAGCTTGGTCCATGTTGCGCGCACGCCTTTATGAAGAAGAGCTTAAAAAGCGTGAAGCAGAAACCAATGCTATTGAGGCTTCTAAAACGGAAATTGGGTGGGGGCATCAAATTAGATCTTATGTTCTTCAACCCTATCAGCTTGTTAAAGATTTACGCACAGGTATTGAAAATACTGATCCACAAACTGTCCTTAATGGTAATTTAGATGCGTTTATAGAAGCAGCGCTTGCCCAACGTGTTTACAAACAAGCCCCCATAATTGAAGAAAAGACTGAGTGATGATACCAATCTATCATATTAAAATCTACACTAGTATTATTACTCGATCTATTAATTTTAATCTATATATCAAATCATTAATCGGTAAAACTGAATTAAATCTAGGATAATAACATTGGACTCTTATCAAGAATGTTAACTGAATTCGCAACCATTAATGAGATAATGCACGCGCAGCAGTTAAAACATTTTCGGCATGTCCAGATACATTAACTTTGCGCCATTCTTCTGCTATTTTTCCTGTTGCATCAATGAGAAAAGTGCTCCGCTCAACCCCCATATACTTACGCCCATACATACTTTTTTCAACCCAAACACCATAAGCTTCAAGTGTAATCTTTTCCTCATCTGAAACAAGGATGATATCAAGTTCATGTTTTGCTTTAAATTTATCATGTTTGCTAACATTATCTGGAGATATACCAATAATGATAACTCCTATTTTATCAAACTCTATTTTTAATCGCGTAAAATCAATTGCTTCACTTGTGCATCCGCTCGTATCATCTTTTGGATAAAAATATAAAACAACTGGCTTTCCTCGAAGATCAGAAAGACGTAATTGCCCTCCACCATCACATGGCAAATCAAAATCAGGAGCGATATCACCTTTCGTTGGTTTTGTCATTGCACTTTCTTTCTTTTTTATACAAGTATCAAATTTTAGATTACATAACACAGTAACGCTTCAATTATATACGATAGTATTATTATGTCATAATTGAAATGATAAAAATGAATTATGAGAACCTGATCACTATAAGAAGTTAAAATTTTTATGATTTAACAAAATATAAGAAATTACAAAAAGAGATTAAGAATAGAGATAGCTTATAACGGCTTAACCAAGACATGCTTCTTCTTACCAAAGGAAAGCTTAATTACTCCTATTTCACTGACATCATCTTCCACAATAAGGCGTGTTTCATCTTCCACAATTTTATCATTCACACGTACACCACCACCTTGAACATGTCGGCGTGCTTCACTGTTGGACTTGGCTAATCCTGCTTGTACTAAAAGAGAAAGCAATCCAGTACCTATTTTTAATTCTGTAGCGTTAACTTCAATAGTTGGGAGATTATCTGCAAGTGTTTTTTCTTCAAAAGTCTTACGTGCAGTTTCTGCAGCTGCATCAGCAAGAGCTTTTCCGTGTAACATAGCTGTAATTTCTGTTGCAAGAATCTTTTTTGCTTCATTAATTTCAGTGCCTTGTAAAGTGGAAAGTCTGGCAATTTCATTCATTGGCAACGTTGTATACAGTTTTAAAAACCTTATAACATCAGCATCTTCCGTGTTGCGCCAATATTGCCAAAATTGATAAGGTGAAAGCATATCTGAATTAAGCCATATTGCACCATTCAATGATTTGCCCATCTTTGCGCCAGAGGAAGTTGTGAGTAGGGGTGAGGTTAATGCATATAACTGCGGCGCTCCCAAGCGATGTCCCAATTCAATGCCGTTAATAATATTACCCCATTGATCTGAACCACCCATTTGCACACGTAATCCATAGCGCTTATTAAGTTCAACAAAATCATAAGCCTGCAAAATCATATAATTAAATTCAAGGAATGATAAAAAATTCTCACGTTCAAGTCTGAGTTTAACAGAATCAAATGATAACATACGGTTGACTGAAAAATGTTTTCCTATATCACGCAAAAATTCTAGATATTTTAAACCGCACAACCATTCAGCATTATTGACAATGCGTGCATCAGTTTTTCCGTCACCAAATGTTAAATAATTGGCAAAAACTTTTTCAATGCCAACGATGTTTTTAGCAATATCATCATGTGTTAAAAGACGCCGCGCTTCATCTTTGAAAGAGGGATCACCGATTATACCGGTTCCACCCCCCATTAAAATAATGGGGCGATGACCTGTCTTTTGTAGCCAATGAAGCATCATAATTTGAAGAAGACTTCCAGCATGAAGACTTAAAGCAGTGGGATCAAATCCAATATAAGCAGTTACAATCTCTTTTGAAAAAAGATCATCTAGGCCTTTTTCATCTGAAATTTGGTGGATAAAACCACGTTCGTTCATAATATGTAAAAACTCAGATTTAAAGGCAAACATGGATTTCTTTCCTAATAAATATTACTATCGTTTTTATAGCTGAAAGCTCATCACTATTTTTTACACATGATACGTACGTAATTCACAAAGAAACTAAAAATGTTAAGCCAATAAAGAACACATGAAAGAAACTTCAAGAAAATGACATTGATATATTTTGCTTAAACTATTTTCTGTTCATATCATTAATTGCACAACATAGTTTATTTATAAAAAAGTACACTACAAATTCAAAATACTTCTTACGAAACGCCGTTTAGCCACTAGTATGATCTTTTTTTAATACTTTCAAGAAAGTGCCAATATTTCACGTGGACAACCTGACAACTCGCCCGCAAGATGATTGTCTAAATATTGTGAACATCGTTCAATAAGTTCCTTATGACATCCACTAAAAAAGTGGTTAGCACCTTCCAGTGTTTCTTGTGTAATAGTAATGCTTTTTTGCGTCTTTAATTTATCTACAAGAGCTTGAACATCTTTGGGGGGAGCAACCTTATCGATATCCCCATGAATTATAAGGCCTGAAGAAGGGCAAGGGGCAAGAAATGAAAAATCGTAAATATTAGGTTGAGGAGCAACAGATATAAAGCTCTCAATTTCTGGTCGACGCATTAAAAGTTGCATGCCAATCCACGCACCAAACGAATATCCCGCTACCCAACAATTTTTAGAATCAGGATGCTGTGTTTGCACCCAATCAAGTGCAGCAGCAGCATCTGAAAGCTCCCCCGTTCCATAATCAAATTCGCCTTGACTGCGACCAATACCACGAAAATTAAAACGTAAAGTAATAAATCCACGCTGTTGAAACATATAAAATAAATCATAAACGATTTTATTATTCATTGTTCCACCAAACTGAGGATGAGGATGCAGAATAATTGCAATTGGTGCATTTTTTTGTTGTGAAGGCTGATAACGCCCTTCAAGACGGCCTGCAGGACCGTTAAAAATGATTTCTGGCATTCACTGCTCCTTAAGTTATAAAGAGGCTCTCATTGACCTTGATTAACTTTCATATAAAATTTATTTATATGATTTTACTTTATTAATCGTTAGATATTCTGTTTTAGATGCATTTTTCAAGAAAATTGCATTATTTTTCTTAAAATCAATTGATAAAATTACTGGTTGGGATTTAAAATGGCTGTAAAACGCCGATATTTTGATCATAATGCAACAACACCGCTTACAAAAAAAGCAAAAATAGCATTATTCGAATCTTTAGAAACATTTGGTAACCCATCATCCGTTCATGCAGAAGGTCGTGCTGCTAAAGCTTTATTGCAAAAAGCACGTCGGCAAATTGCCGATAGACTTAATGCAAATCCAAATCACGTTGTATTTACATCTGGCGCAAGTGAAGCAGCAATGACATTATTGACCCCTTTTTATAACATGGGGTATTCTAAAGTTCAATTTTCCCACCTTTATATTGGTGCAAGTGAGCATCCATCTATTGCACAAGGGGGGCGTTTTTCTAAAGAATTGATCAGTACAATTGCAGTTGATCACAATGGTTTAATCCAACAGGATAATCTAAAACTCTTACTGGCTTCTCACGATAATACAAAAGGCTTACCCCTTGTTGCTATTCAAGCAGCTAATGGTGAAACTGGTGTTGTCCAAAAAATGAAAGAGATAGCTGCTATTGTCCGAAACGCTGGAGGTATTCTTATTGTTGATTTGGTACAATATGTAGATAAAAATCCTATTGAAATCAATCAATTCGGTGGTGATTTTTTTATATTATCAGCCCATAAAATTGGTGGACCTAAAGGGATTGGGGCTTTTGTTTCATGCGGGAATCTTCTCATGCCGCAACCCCTTATTATTGCTGGTGGACAAGAAAAAGGAATGCGTGGTGGAACAGAAGCGTTACCACTTATTGCTTCTTTTGGAGCCGCGATGAGTGATCCTTTCACACAAGAAGAGGTAGAAAAATTACTTTATTTACGCGATAAATTAGAAAATGGTCTCCAACAAATTAGTAATTATGTTGAAATTTTTGGTAAAAACGTCCAGCGTTTGCCCAATACCACTTATTTTGCTGTACAAAATATAAAAGCCGAAACAATGCAAATTAGTTTTGATTTGGCAGGATTTGCTGTATCGGCAGGTTCTGCTTGCTCTTCAGGAAAAGTAAAACAAAGTAAAATCTTAGAAGCAATGGGGTACCACATTCCAAACGGTGCAATCCGTGTTTCAACAGGGCGTTGCACAACTTCTGAAGATATCGATGATTTTTTATTGGTCTTTTCTCAAATAATAAGTAATAGTAAAAAATAAAATTTGTCATTAAAAAAAATAAAGCTAATTTTAAAGCTTGATTGAAATTTTCCTCTTTTGCATATAATTTAAAGACTGAAGTACTCGCTTTGGTCTTGTAAAAATAAGATCTTTAATCACCGGTCCTTAACACCGGCAAGAATGGAGAAAACTGATGCCGGCAGTACAAGAGACGATACGCCAGGTACGTGAGATAGACGTTGATCAATATAAATACGGCTTTAAAACCAATATTAAAACGGATAAAGCACCAAAAGGCTTAAATGAAGATATCATCCGATTCATTTCTGCAAAAAAAAATGAACCTGAATGGATGCTAGCTTGGCGTTTACAAGCTTTTCATCGTTGGACTACAATGGAAGAACCTCAGTGGGCGCGTGTTGAATATCCTAAAATTAATTTTCAAGAATTTTATTATTATGCTGCTCCTAAAAATCATACGGGACCAAAATCTTTAGATGAAGTTGATCCTGAGTTATTAGCAACATATGAAAAACTTGGTATTCCTCTTAAAGAGCAAGAAATCTTGGCAGGAGTAAGAAAACAAGCTGATCGCTCTCCTCTTAATGATAATATTTATGGATCAGGACAAGTGGCCGTTGATGCAGTCTTTGACTCTGTTTCTATTGTGACGACATTTAAAAAAGAATTAGCACGTGCCGGTGTCATTTTTTGTTCTATTTCAGAAGCAATTATTGAACATCCTGCCTTTATTAAAGAATATCTAGGAACAGTTGTACCAACTGGTGATAATTATTATGCTGCTTTAAATTCTGCTGTCTTCACAGATGGTTCATTTGTTTACATTCCTAAAGGGGTTCGTTGCCCTATGGAGCTTTCAACCTATTTTAGGATTAATGAACGCAATACAGGTCAATTTGAACGAACATTGATTATTGCAGATGAAGATTCTTATGTTTCTTATCTTGAAGGATGTACAGCACCTCAACGTGATGAAAATCAGCTTCACGCTGCTGTTGTTGAACTTGTTGCACTTAAAAATGCAGAAATTAAATATTCTACAGTACAAAATTGGTACCCCGGTGATAAAGAAGGGAAGGGGGGTATTTATAATTTTGTAACTAAACGTGGAGATTGTCGGGGAGACAATTCCAAAATTTCATGGACACAGGTTGAAACTGGTTCCGCAATTACTTGGAAGTATCCGTCTTGTTTGTTACGTGGTGACAATTCACGTGGAGAATTTTATTCTATTGCTGTTGCAAATGGTTATCAACAAATCGATTCTGGTACTAAAATGATCCATTTGGGTCAAAATACATCAAGTCGTATTATTTCTAAAGGTATTTCTGCCGGTTTTTCAAACAATACTTACCGAGGGCAAGTCACGGCACATAAAAAAGCGCAAAATGCACGTAATTTTACTCAATGCGATAGTTTATTAATTGGGAACAATTGCGGTGCTCATACAGTGCCTTATATTGAAGCAAAAAATGCAACGGCTCACTTTGAACATGAAGCAACAACATCAAAAATCTCTGATGATCAGCTTTTTTATGTGATGCAGAGGGGAATTCCTGAAGAAGAAGCTATCGCATTAATTGTTAATGGTTTTGTAAAAGAAGTCATTCAGAAACTTCCTATGGAATTTGCTGTTGAAGCGCAAAAGCTCATCGCTATCAGCCTTGAAGGTAGTGTAGGCTAATTCGTGTATTTGGTAAATTTGATGAAAGTTAGATTATAAAACAGCAAGACCAGGATTAAATTATGTTAGAAATAAAAAATTTGCATGCTCGTATTGTTGGGGCCAATACAGAAATTATTCGCGGTTTAAACTTAACTGTTCAAAACGGTGAAGTTGCAGCCATTATGGGACAAAATGGAGCAGGAAAATCTACTTTATCATATGTACTTGCTGGTCATAATGATTATGAAGTGACAGAAGGCGATATTCTTTATAATGGACAATCTATTTTAGAAATGGATCCAGCAGAACGTGCAGTGTATGGTATTTTTTTAGCATTTCAATATCCAATGGAAATACCTGGTGTTGCAACAATGGAATTTTTAAAAGTTGCAATAAACTCTCAGCGTAAAGCTCGTGGTAATGAAGAGCTTAAAATTCCTGAATTTATTAAACGTATAAAAGAAATTGCTTCTAAGCTTGAAATAGATATGGCCATGCTTAAACGCCCATTGAATGTTGGCTTTTCCGGTGGAGAAAAAAAACGAGCTGAAATTCTTCAAATGGCTCTCCTTGAACCCACTCTTTGTATTCTAGATGAAACGGATTCTGGTTTAGACATTGATGCACTAAAAATTGTTGCCAATGGCGTTAATAAACTTCGCAATTTAGAGCGCTCATTTTTGGTTATTACTCACTATCAGCGTTTGCTTGATTATATTGTTCCAGATACAGTACATGTCCTTTATCAAGGCCGTATTATTAAAAGTGGAGATAAAACACTAGCACTTTATCTAGAACAAAATGGATATGCTGACATTATCAGTAAAACAGCCTGAGGCCATTGAATATGAGTATAGACTCACAGCAAGAATTGATAGCTATCGAAAAGGATATTATCAATAAATTTATCCAACGTATGGATCATTTGCCTGGCAATAGGGCAGTGCAAACAATACGTAAGCAGGCCATTGAATTATTTCAAAAAACAGGGCTTCCTTCCCGTAAAATTGAAAACTGGCATTACACTAATCTACGTACTTTATTAAAATCTATTAGTGACTTTTCAGAAATAAATAATGAGCAACTGATCGATGCATTACTTTCAGAAAATATTGTTTTTTCTATTGAAAACGGCAAAATACGTACATTATCACAAATAGCAGGTGTCATAGTAGAAAGTCTTGCAGATGCATTGAAAGAAAATCATGCACAAATAAATAAAGTCACGACAGATAAAGATTTTATTGCACAATTAAATACAGCTTTTGTTACAGATGGTTGGCTTTTTCAGATTCCTGAAAATACAAAATTAGATAATCCAATTGAATTGCAAAATATTCAAATGGGTGGGCAATCACATATTTTTTCAGAAATTAAAATTGGCAAAAATAGTCAAGCTACGATCATTGAGCGCCAAATTGGTGGCAATAAAGATACTTTTGCCAGCTCGATATTTTCATTACATGCTGCAGAATATAGTAATGTTACGTGGATTCTTATCCGAGATAGGGGCTTTGATTCTACACAATTTAGTCGATTTCACGCAGTGCTTGATAAAAATGCTCAATTATCGCTTTACGTGGTTAATATAGGTAGCCAGCTTAACCGCCAAGAAATTGACATTGAATTGCAAGGGCAAGAATCTAATTTTCAACTACGGGCAATAAATTTATTATCTAGGCAAACACACAGTGATCTTACAATGACTGTTCGTCATGTTGAAGAAAAATCAACTTCTACGGAAATTATACGTAATGTTGTTACAGATAAGGCGTATGGTGCTTTCCAAGGAATGATACATGTTGCACAAAAAGCCCAGAATACAGATGCACGCATGGCTTGTAATAGCCTTATTCTTTCTGATGATGCACAATTTAATGCAAAGCCTGAACTAGAAATTTTTGCTGATAATGTTACATGTGGTCATGGCGCGACAGTTGCTAAAATCAATCATGAATATCTTTTTTATCTGATGGCACGTGGTATCCCTCTTAAAATCGCTCGTGAGCTTTTAGTTAAAGGATTTATTTCTGAATTAATTGATGACATCGAGCAAGATAACATTCAAGCTATTTTGGGTGATATCATTGGTGAGTGGTTAAAAAAGAATATTTAAGGCATAAAAATGGAAAATTACAAACAAACATTGAATTATAATGTAGAAGCAATTCGATGTGATTTTCCTATTTTACAATGTGATGTTTACGGTAAACGATTGGCTTATTTGGATAGTGGGGCATCTGCTCAAAAGCCTCAATCAGTTTTTAATGCAATGAATAATCTCTATCAGTGCCATTACGCTAATGTGCATCGAGGAATGCATTTTTTATCAAATATGGCAACACAAGCTTATGAAAATGCTCGTGAAACAGTTCGCGCTTTTTTAAATGCTCAATCAGCTCAAGAAATTGTTTTTACGAAAAGTGCGACAGAAGCTATTAATACTGTAGCCTACGGTTGGGGTATGCCTAAACTGAGTGAAGGTGATGAAATTGTTCTCACAATTATGGAGCATCATTCAAATATTATTCCTTGGCATTTTATCCGTGAACAGAAAGGTGTTAAACTTATTTTTGTGCCAGTTGATGAAAATGGCATTTTACACATTGAAGAGTTCCAAAAAGCTTTAAGTGATAAAACACGGCTTGTTGCGATTACCCATATGTCCAACATATTAGGGACTGTTCCTCCCATCAAAGAAATGATTAAGCTAGCGCACCAAAATGCTATTCCTGTACTTATTGATGGTTCTCAAGGAGCTGTACATTTAACGGTTGATATGCAAGATCTTGATTGTGATTGGTATGTTTTTACTGGTCATAAGATCTATGGCCCTACGGGTATTGGTGTTCTTTATGGCAAAAAATGTCGGCTAGAAGAAATGCACCCTTTTCAGGGAGGAGGGGAAATGATTAACGAAGTAACAATTGATAAAGTTTCTTATAATAATCCTCCATATCGTTTTGAAGCTGGCACTCCTCCTATAGTGGAAGCTATTGGGTTAGCAGCTGCTATTGATTATATACAAGAGAAGGATAGAAACGCGATTTACGCGCATGAAATGGCACTTTCAACCTATGCACATGAAGGGCTTGAAACCGTTAAATCATTACACATTTATGGCTGTTCTCCAAATAAAGGTGCTATTATATCTTTTCAAATTGAAGGTATTCACGCACATGATATCGCGATGTTTATTGATCGGCAGGGGGTTGCCATACGTGCAGGAACACATTGCGCACAACCTTTATTGCAGCATTTTGGTTTAACATCTACTTGTCGTGCGTCATTAGCTATGTATAATAACCATGAGGATATTGATCAATTAGTTGAAGCATTGGAAAAAGCAAGGAAATTTTTTAATGGTTAAACCAATTGAAGCATGTCACTCTAGTGAATCTGTTGACATAAAAAATGAAGAAGAAAAAGCTTGTATATCAACAATTCCAAAAGCTGAAATTGAGCGTATGACAGATGATATCATCTCTGCTCTTAAAACGATTTACGATCCAGAAATACCTGCTAATATCTATGACCTAGGGCTAATTTATCGCGTTGATATTGAAGACGATCGTTCAGTAAAAATCGAAATGACACTCACTGCACCTGGTTGCCCTGTAGCAGGTGAAATGCCAGGGTGGGTAGAAAATGCTGTAAATGCAGTTGAAGGTGTTTCATATGTTGAAGTGATTATGACATTTGATCCACCATGGACACCCGATTGTATGTCAGAAGAAGCACAAGTCGCTACTGGATGGTACTAAAAATGCCACCTTCTTAAAATATAAAAAAAGATGGCATTTTTTCCCTTAATTTACCTTTAAAAGAAATGAATAAATGCCATCTTTATAATTTCACCCATATTTCTTTTAAAAGAAATATGACAGAAAGCTAAAATGAGAACATTGTAATTATTTTATAACACCACACGCTAAACGCGCACCACCAGCACCTACTGATGAAAAAGTGTCTTCTCCTATGTGTATCATCAACGAACGGTTTCTAATTTCAGTAAGTTTTTTAATACGTGGAGCAAGAACACTCATGGTTGCTCGACCTTGCGCGTCAACATAAAGCATGGGCAAATCACCAAGATGGCCATTTATATTGTAAGGTCCAAGATGTTTGTTGGTATTTTGTGGATCATAGTGCCCTCCTGCAGCGCCACCAATTACACCATCTTTCAGATCACATGAAGGATACATATGTACGTGAAAACCGTGAAAACCTTCTGGCAATGAAGACAAATCTGGTATAAAAATCAAACCATATTCATTTTCTTGAATTGTAACCTTACCAATAGACTTCTTCAGATCGTTTTCTTCCAGCCTATAAATTGTTACTTGAATCGATTCTGCTAAAGCAAAAATGCTAGAATATAAAAGCATGAGTAATGTTAATAAGGGAAAGACTTTATTCATAGAGCACCTTTCACATCTAATTTAAATTAAACAAAAAGTTTTCTTTTTAATAATCTAACGTATTAATTGCCCCGCTCATATTCCACCTGTTACAATATTTTTATAATTTTGTAAATTTTGTGACAAAATTTTTTCTGATGTGAAATCAATACGTTACTATGTATCTTTATTAGCCCTTAATTTTAAGTACCTTCTGAGCATACTATAAAATATCTTCATACACTTCTAAGCTCATCTGTATCAGTAATTGAAATCTGCTAAAAGCTAATAGTCAATCTTAATTTCCTGCCTTATAATCAAATTTATTATTTCAAGTTCTATAGAACTTATTTTTTATGATTGTGTCATTTTTATTATAGCTCTTTTTGAAAAGATTATGTAATGAGGATAATGTATCATTATGTGGTTCTCAACATTATCTTCGGAGTAACTCATGAACACAAAATGTTTAATCAGCACATCCATTATCGCTCTATTTACAGCTTCTGTAGCACAGGCTGCAGATATTACGATACCTCGAGAGTCGAGGCCTGTTGTTTCACCTCCTCAAACATCAGGGCAAATTTCACCACCTGTTGAAATGAGTTCTAATTCTAATGTTCCACCAGTCATTTCTGCACCTACTTTTTCTTGGAATGGTTTCTATCTTGGAGGGCAGATTGGTGGCTTTTCAGGAAAAACAGGGATCAGTTTATACGCTAAAAAAGGTCCTGGTACGAGAGAATGGACAGCGGTTGAGAAAGACACGTTGCCTCAACTTTCCGGTTTTATGGGAGGGCTTTATGCAGGAGCCAATGTTGATCTAGGGAACAGTCTTATTCTAGGCGTTGATACGGATATTGTTTGGTCTAATAAACAGGATACAAAAATTATTGCTAAAAGAAAATTTGAAGAATTAGAGCTAGAAGAAATAGAAGAGGTAGAAGAAATAGAAGAAAGACCAGACACAGAAAGTGAAAGGCATAAATTATATAGACATGCATCTACGTCGCGGTCGGAAGTTGTAAATTACCACGCATCTAGTACAAGCAGTGCAGCAAAGCAAGGAGTTTCATCTTCTAAAGAGAGGGAGGCGTTAAAAATACAACGAACACAGAGGAGTAGTGATCGTTCATCATCTAGCCAATTATCATCTCAACCAAATGAGATGCAGAGAAGAGAGACACAGTCTAACAGAGATTCTGAATCTCAAATTTTAAGATCTCCAAGGTCTGTAGAAGTACAGTCAAATGCTCTACAAGCGCAAACGCAGAATCTACAACACCAAGTAACACAACAGCAAGGATTAGAAACCAGATCTTCAGTTTCAGAATATTCACATAGCAATAGGTCAGCTTTGCCTGCAAGGCATATAAGGGAAACAGAGCAAGTAGATGAAATAGCGGAAGTTACTAAAATTTATAGTAGCACTTTAAAACAAAAATGGTCGGGTGCTACACGAGTACGTATAGGTTTTACAGCTGATCGTATTGTGCCTTATATTGCTGGCGGTATTGCTTATGCGCAGCTTCAAAGTATTTTTTCACGATCAATTGAGATAGAAAGTCGAGAAATAACTTCTTCTAGCTTATCGGATAAAAAAATAATGGTAGGTTATACTCTTGGTGGTGGTGTTGATTTTGCGATGGCTGACAATGTTATTTTACGTGCGGAATATCGCTATTCAGATTTTGGTAAACAGAAATTTGCTAGGGATAAATTAGAATTTGATTACCAAACTAATGATTTTCGGGTTGGTGTCGCTTATAAATTCTAATTTATTTAGGACTTTAATCATTTTAAAAGCTCTATCTACGGTATACGGTAGAGCTTTTATTTTTACCCGTTGTTTGTGGTTTCTTGGATTAGGGGAGGGGAATAATTATAGTTGTACTTATAAAAATTGCTTAGATTCTAACTTTAGTTATCTTACTCACATAACCGTAAAAAATAAATACATTATAAGTTGTGCAAACCTTAGTGGCGGAGGGGGTGGGATTCGAACCCACGGTACAGTCTCCTGCACGCCGGTTTTCAAGACCGGTGCCTTAAACCGCTCGACCACCCCTCCAAAAAACATACTTTTTTAATAAGGTACTTTTTACAAGCTTCTCCAAAAAGGTCAATCACTTAAATACGATTTTAAGCATTTTAAGTTAATGCTTAAAGCTCAATTAATTTTAACTACTAAGCCATATACTTTTCTATAAAGCATTTCAATTAAAACTAACAATTCCACTGCCTTTATTTTATGGTTTGGTATTATAATGAAAAATTAAAATTACCAGTTATTCATAAAACTAAAAACTATACCGATAATAGCACCTATTATTAACCCTATCATTGCACCAATTAGGATACCAACAGAAAGCGCTATACCTATACCCATTACAATGATTGGGCCAAACCCTGGCAGGGCAATATAACCGTAAACTGCAAGAATTGTTGCAATTGCCCCTGAAATACTACCATTTAAACTTCCAATGAGTGCAGATTTTTTAATAAAATGATAAATTTGCTTTAAAGAAATTCTCCCATGGTTATTTGGGTTAATTTCGTTATAAATTTTAAAACCAATCATATTTTTTTCTTTCACTTTGGACGCTAACTACCCCAGAATAATCGATCGATATGAGAAAATTACAATTTTTAAATTCTACTAAAGCACGCCAAATACCCTTGTCATCTAAATATAATTGTTTAATATTTTGAAAGCCATTTTTTATGAGGCGATTTCTAATTTGCGAAGCAGTAAATGAATTTTGGCCTGCTTTAGTGACTTTTTGAATAAAAACATACTCTGGCGTTTTATAATAAGGGTCATAGAAAATCTTATATGGTGAAGCTATAACTACAGATGAAATGCAAATCATTATTGCAAAAAAAGTAATTAATCTAAAATTTTTACCTAATTTCATCCTGTCACCATTTATTTAAACGATGTTTTTCTATTCTGCGCACATAATTAACCCTTGTATTACTGACAAGTTCCAATCCATGTTGAATTTGATATTTATGCTTAAAGGAATATAGGGTTTTTAAAGTTTAAATTACTTTACTACCCAAACTACTTTTCTTTTTTTATTATCTTGGTTGCACAATTACACGAGCGCCAATTTTAAATAATTTGTATTTTTGTCTATTTTTTCAAATGATAATTTTATAGCAATTTATATTAGCAAGTGATCGATAAAAAAGATAATGTATAAAACAAGTTACCATGCACTATTATTTTAACATGGTTTATAACGCAGTAAGATTTCTTTTAATTGTGGTTCATTAACGCGTTTTACCGCTTCTGATACTGTAACCCACTCATACATACGCTGACTTTGTTCTGGCCATTTTTTTTCTTGATAAGAATAAAGTACAGCAAAAACATAGACACAGAACTTACCGTTTTTTTCCACTGGTAAATCTAATTTTTCATATTCATATGTGCCGATAGGAAATGTTTCAACAACACCTCGCACTCCAGCTTCTTCAAAAGCTTCTTGCAGTACAGCCTGTGAAAAAGACTTCTTTGGAATTGGCCATCCTTTCGGTATAATCCACCGACCAGATCCTCGGCTGGTAATAAGGAGAAATTCAAGATTTCCATTTTTTATGCGATAAACTAATGCACCAACTTGTAAAAAACGTGCATCATCTACTAAAATATATTTACTATGAGCTATATCAGCGCCGTTCATTTCTTCTTATCATACCAGCGTAGTTATTTGAGAATTAATTGTAAAAATTTATATTATTGCTTTTAATCCATCACCAGGATGCATTCCTTCTCGCATCAATAAATTACGTAACGGTGAGAAATTACGTAATAATTCGAGCCCAACGCTTCGTACAATATGAACAGGAAACATATTGGAAAGTAAAGTATGATTAAGTGTATGAACAAATCCGCTGCGAATAAATACATCAGATTTACGGCGCCGGTTATATTGTGCAATAATTGTTTTAAAATTAGAATTGGATATCTGGTTAGGTAAAATATCAACCAAAGTTTGAACATCACGAAACCCTAAATTAAATCCCTGTGCCCCAATAGGGGGAAAAACATGAGCTGCTTCACCTACTAAAATTGTTCTGTTTGCAGCAAAACAATGAGGGATAAGACCCCAAAGAGGGCACGTTTGAATCGCCGTTTTTACTGTTACTTCACCAAGCATTGATTGCATCTGACCTTCAATCACTTTTGCTATTGTCTTTGGTTGCATATCCAATAACTCTTTGGCGCGTGAGGGATTAGTAACCCACACAAGACTAGATGTATTTCCTGGTAACGGAACCTGTGTAAAAGGACCATCCTCTGTATGAAATTCAGTTGATATATTTTGATGAGGTAACTTATGTGCAAAATTTAAAATAAGTGCTGTCTGCGGATAATTCCATTGTTTAACTCCAATTCCAGCAGCCGCTCGCGTTGGAGAATGACAACCGTCAGCTGCAACAACAAACGATGCTTGAATAACTCTGCCATCCGAAAGAGTAATATTTACATGATCTTGTTCATGATGAAGGGATTTTGCTAAAGAAAAAAATCTTATAATACCTGATGTGTGCTCAATGGCATCCATTAAAGCATTGTTCAGTTTTAAATTGGGAATATTATAACCAAAAGCCTTTTTACCAATTTCAGAAGAACAAAAATTTACAGTAGGAGCACGTACAACCCTAGACGTTGCATCAACGATTCTCATTAAAGATAAAGCTGCAGCATGAGATTTGACAGTTTCCCAAATATTTAATCTTTGAAGCGCATGAATCGCCGGCATCATAAGAGCAGTTGTTCGTAATTCATCTACACGAGTAGGGGGGCCAATGAGAAAAACAGTGTAACCTTTATGCGCAAGACTAAGTGCTGCTAACATACCAACAGGACCTGCACCAATAACAGCTACATCTCTATATTCATTTTTTTCAAAAATCACAACAACTTAAATCTTTCTAATTTACTAATTACTTTAATGATTTTAAATAAGGAATTTCTTTTCTTATTACATAATGTAATAAATTTTGCGATACAAAAAAGTGGTAATCTTGTACTCTTTTTACAGATTAGTCATACAACATAAAGAGAAAAATGATACACAGATAAAACGAACAAAGCTTAAAAAGTGAGGATAGAAAAACATTGAGACGTAAATTAACAAGAAAAATCAAAACCAACACTGATCGATTGCGATCCAAAACAGTAACAATGCCACAAGCAAGGGCTTTTTCTGTTCATTTGCTAACAGCTTCAGGTTCGTTTTTAGCATTCCTTTCTTTAATAGCTGCATCTAAAAAAGAATGGATTGCTATGTTTTATTGGCTTGGACTTGCACTTCTCGTTGATGGTATTGATGGGCCAATAGCACGTAAACTTAATGTAAAATCTATACTTCCAACATGGTCTGGTGAACTGCTAGATAACATTATTGATTACGTGACTTATGTTTTAATTCCAGCCTTTGCGCTTTATCAAAGCGGTTTTATGGGGGCAGGGTTATCATTCTTATTAAGCGCTATTATCGTCATTTCATCAGCCATTTATTATGCAGATACTGGAATGAAAACTAAAGAAAATTTCTTTAAAGGATTTCCTGTTGTTTGGAACATGATGATTTTCACACTTTTTGTAGTGCGACCTGAGGAATGGATTGCCTTCGTTATCATTTTCCTATCAGCAATTTTATCTTTTTTACCAATTTATTTTATACACCCAATAAGAGTTATTCGCTTACGTATGCTTAATCTTTCAGTTTTTCTTGCGTGGTGTTCATTTGGTATTGCTGCATTTTTTTATCAACTTGACGCTCCACATTGGATTAAAATAGGAATCTCGATCACCGGTATTTATATTTATTGTATTGGTGCCATCATGCAATTATTTCCTACATTAGGTGCACAAAAGAGTGATCCAAAATTAAATTGTGATTAAACTTTCATTTAATGAATAAAAAAAGTTTGAGAAAGGGATGCAACCAGAATATCTTAAAATCGCATAATATATATTATGGAACTTTTTAGACTAACAGTAACAAAAAGAAACTAAAATAATTAATTTGACCTATAATCTGTGGTAAATCCTGTTCCATCATATTTTAAATGACTTCAATATAATATAGCAGGAAAATAACCTATAATTTTACTGATAATAAGTTGAAATAAGAATGCTTATCAGAGGATTTTAATGCTTGAATAAATAACTTAAAAATACAAGAAATAATTTAAGTTATTGATTTTATTGATATTTGGTGATCCCGACAGGATTCGAACCTGTGACCCACGGCTTAGAAGGCCGTTGCTCTATCCAGCTGAGCTACGGGACCAATTGATGATTACCTTTTAAAAACATTTTTTTGTTAGTGCGTCCAAGATTGTTGCCGATCACTACGAAAATTATCAGAATAAGAGATAGCACGCCGAAAAGAAGGCTTACATGAATTTTCTACACGATAAGGAATAGAATTTTTGAGAGCAAAAGCAATGGCTTCTTCTTTCATTTTAAACCGGATTTTTATCTGACTATTTATATCTGATGTCGCTGTATATCCCATAAGAGGTTCAAGCATTTTTGCTTTCTCCGGCTCATACTGCAGAACCCAAAAACCACTATTAGCCTTGCCCGACTGCATTGATGTTTTCGCCGGACTATAAATACGTGCAACCATATTCTTTCCCTTTAGACGACACAACGCTTAAATAACAACACTGTATGCTATTCAATGAATCCATTTTTACATCAAATAAAACATATGGTCGGAGCGATAGGATTCGAACCTACGACCCCCTGATCCCAAATCAGGTGCGCTACCAGACTGCGCTACGCTCCGCGATTTATATTTGATGTCCCTTCCCTAAAATTTTCACAACAGAAGTGCAAGTGTAAAACACATTTTTTTAAAATTTTGTTCTCTTTTTTTATGGATAATAGCTTTTTTCAAACATTTCTTATCGCCAATGACATATTATAAACAGAAAAAAATGATATTTTTTAAAAAAGCTTAGACTGCACACATTAAAAAATTCCATACGTAATTTTCTTTAACGAATCTTATTATTTTATCCATAGAATGCCGAGACTAATGTAATTTAAATACAAATAATTTGAACACAATAAAAACTACCCCCCTATTTTTGCATTTATAAACAATCCCACTCAATAAAGTTTACAGCTTACTGATAACAGACCAATATACAATTAAAATAAATGTTTTGCAGTACTCAAACTACAAAAAAATCCTTACAAAAGGAAAACAAATCGCCTCCTCATCCCCTTTTTATATGAAATAGTTAGATTCTTAACTTTTCAAAATTAACCAATGATGCATTTTACTGTTTACACAAACATTATCAGTTAAATAAAAGCAGAAAATTTAGCGACTTCTCTCCTGTTTATGTACTTCAAGACCAATAGCAAAACCATATATTTTTATTAAACAACTAACGACAAAACTCAAAATATATTTATTGCATTTGCGTATTAATGACTTCACAAATAACAGCACGTGTTATTTTGCTTTTCCTTTGCAATGCTAATTTGTCAACAGAATCAATAACACATCTTAATGCAAATAAAGAACGTTCACAACGACTTACAAGATAGTGGATAATATCTGAATGAACAGTAATCTGGCGGTCTGAAAAAAGTTTAAATGCAATAGCCGTTAACAATGCATCATCAGGTTGATCAATCTCAACCAACATAACTGAATTAAGACGACTTTTTAGATCATTTAGCCTTAAATCCCATGTAGATGGTAATGTGCGAGCAGTCATCAATAAAGTAGCTTGACCTTGACGCACATTGAGATTTGCCTGCTTAATACTATTAATCAAATGAAAAAGTCCAGTTTCATTAATTTTTCCCGTATCAATATCCTCAATTAAAAGTGATCTACCTGAAGAAGCTGCAGTAATTACTTGGTCAATTTCATCACGATGAACAATTAAAGCATTAGCTTTTTGTACCCACACGCTAGAAAAATGCGTTTTTCCAGATCCTTCTTTTCCAACCAAAACAGCAATAGGTAATACCCAATTTGGCCAATGATCAACCAACTGAAAAGCCATACGATTACTATCTGTAACCACCAAATCATCTCGCCGAAAAACCGACTCATAAGAAAAGTCTAAAGGTAATTGTGTTTCATGTTCATTCATTCTACTGACCCCGAATTCCCACTTTGTGAATACATTTGAGAATTAAGATAAGTATGAAGAGCAAAACGAACCAAAACACCAATGGCAGCAGAAGCAGGAACAGCAACCAACATGCCCGTGAAACCAAATAACGAACCAAAAGCAAAAAGTGCAAACATCAACCATACCGGATGAAGCCCCACTGATGAGCCTACAAGCTTTGGTTGAAGAATATAACCTTCAATAAATTGGCCAATAAAAAAAACAACCATAACAATAACAATCCGGCCCCAATTATCGGGATAAAACTGGACCCATGCAACACCACCAGATAAAATAAACCCACTCATTGTACCAATATAAGGGATAAAACTGATGAGGCCAACAAACATACCAATTAAAAGACCAAAATTAAGCCCCGTAATAGTTAGGCCAATAGCATAATACCCCCCCAATATTAAACAAACCGTTCCTTGCCCACGAACAAAGCCTGCAATGGCTCTATCCATTTCGTAAAAAATACTGCGGACAGTTTCAAGATGATCTCGTGGTATCCAAGAATCAACGGCTTCAACCATACGCTGCCAATCCAGTAACATATAAAATGCTACAACAGGTGCTACCACAAGCAGACTGATAATATTAACAATGGATTTTCCTGATCTTAAAAGTGAATTTAAAAGAGACGTAATAAAATCAGAGCTTTGCCCCAAAAGAACTTTAATATCGGTTTGTAATTCATTTGGATCACTACCAAAATAACGCCCTATCCAATCAAAATTAGATTCTGTCAAAAAATTTTGAATGCGACTAACATAAATTGGTAAACCACTACTCACAAATTGTTGTATTTGCCAACTGACAATAGGAATTAAAATTGTTAAAGCGGCAACAAAAACAACAACAATAAATAAGGTAATTAAAATCGTACCAAAAACACGACGAATACCAACTTTTTCAAGCAATTGTACAATCGGATTAAGAAAATAAGCCAACACAATCCCTGCTACAAAAGGAAGTAAAACTGATCCAAAAACAAACATAAAGATTACAAAAAAAATCAATGTTCCAAGCCAGAAAAAAACTTGTTTTTTCATACTGTTTGGTAAAGGAACTTGGGCATAAGCTGGAACATAAGAAGTATAACGGCCTTGAAGGCTACTTTCTTTGATTTTCTCTTTCATTGACTGTAAATTAGGGTTATTATGACTATCTGATATTTTATTCATCGATATCCTCAAAAAATCCTTTACAAAAGATTATGCAACTTCTTTCATTTAGGTTCAAGGTAAACAATCATTTATTTCTGGATGTTAAATATTAAATTTCTTGCAGAGATAGTGCTATCATGGCATTGCGTAAACAACATTAAAATTGATTTTTCATAAAGAAGGCTCCAATGAGCAACAAAAACCCAACAAATAATAAACCTAATAACCTTACTTATGCAGCAGCTGGTGTTGATATTGATATGGGTAACACCATGATAGAAAATATCAAACCCTATATACGCTCAACAAAACGAGTAGGTGCAGATGCAGAAATCGGCGGTTTTGGTGGCTTATTTGACTTACAAGCAGCAGGCTTTACAGACCCCATTCTTGTGGCAGCTAATGATGGTGTGGGTACAAAACTAAAAATTGCTATTGAAATAGGTATTCATAATACTGTTGGTATTGATCTTGTAGCCATGTGCGTTAATGACTTAATTGTCCAAGGTGCTGAACCTCTTTTTTTCTTAGATTATTTTGCAACTGGAAAGCTTGATGCTACACAAGGTGCTGAAATTGTTTCAGGCATTGCAATAGGATGTCAGCAAGCAAACGCTGCTCTTATTGGAGGAGAAACTGCAGAAATGCCTGGAATGTACGCAAACGGAGATTATGACTTAGCAGGTTTTGCTGTAGGAGCTGTTGAACGCAATTCATTGTTGCCTTCAAAAGATCTTACAGAAGGTGATGTTATTTTAGGCCTTAGTTCATCTGGTGTTCATTCTAATGGTTTTTCTCTCGTCAGGCAGATCGTTAAACAAAGTGGTTTAAAATGGAATGACCTTGCCCCCTTTAACCCTAAAATGAACCTTGGGGAAGCACTTCTCACACCAACTCGCATTTACGTCAAATCACTATTGCCAATTATACAAAATTATAAAGGGATTAAAGCTCTTGCCCATATAACAGGTGGTGGCTTTCCAGAAAACATTCCACGCATCCTCCCCCCTTCCCTTTGTGCTGAAATTAATCTTTCTGCTATTAATGTGCCGCCAGTATTTTCATGGATTGCCAAAAAAGGTGAAATACAAGAAACAGAAATGCTACGAACATTCAATTGTGGCATTGGTATGGTTATTATTGTAGCACAAAACTCAGTTGAAGCTATTACACAAGAACTCAAATCACGAGGAGAAATAGTTACTTCACTTGGTATTTTAACAAAATACCAAAATAAAAGAATTGCTTATAAAGGTGCTCTTCACTTATGAAAAAAAAAGTAATTATTTTTATTTCCGGCAATGGTTCTAATATGGTTTCCCTTGCCAAAGAAAGCAAACAAGCTAATTATCCTGCTGAAATCATTGCAGTCATTTGCGACAAATCCCATGCTGCTGGTATTGAAAAGGCACGTGCTAATGGCTTGCCTACTCATATTGTAGATCGTAAAAATTACTCAACTAAAGAAGCCCATGAAGAATCTATTCTTACTATTTTAGCCCAATATCAACCAGATATTATTTGCTTAGCTGGCTATATGCGGCTTATTTCACCGCATTTCATAAAACCCTATAAAGGACGGATCCTTAACATTCACCCTTCCCTTTTGCCTTCATTTAAAGGTTTAAATACCCATGAAAGAGTTTTGCAAGCAGGTGTTAAAATTACTGGTTGCACAGTTCACCTTGTTACAGAAGCAATGGATGAAGGAAAGATTCTTGCTCAAGCTGCTGTTCCAGTGTGCCCTAATGACACTCCTGAAATGTTAGCGCAAAGAGTTCTTCAAGTTGAGCATAAACTCTACCCGCAAGCCTTAAAAGCATTCATTGAAGGTAATGATAACGATAAAATAATAGATTATCAACAGCAGATTTTATCATTTTAAAACAATCTCTTATGTTAAATATTTCTTTTAAATTCACTGATCTATTTTCTAGATTAATGAGTACAAATTTTGATATAAAAACTTATTATCTTCATTAATATTTTTGCGAATATTTTTACTGTGCTAACGTTTCTTTAACGGCTAAAGCTAGCTGTTTGAGTGTAAACGGCTTAGATAAAAATCCGAAAACAGCATCTTTTGAAAGATTTTTAGTAAAAGCATCTTTTGTATACCCTGAAACAAAAATAAACTTGATCTCAGGATATTTTTTACGCACTTCCTTGAGCAAAGTCGGCCCATCCATTTCTGGCATAACTACATCGGAAACAATAATATCAACAGCACCTTTATTTTCTTCAAGTACAGCAAGCGCTTCTACTCCACTTGCAGCTTCTAAAACAGTATATCCTCTCATTTGAAGAGCTTTTACTCCGCCCATTCTAACAGCGTCTTCATCTTCAACCAATAAAACAGTCGCAAAACCTGTTAAGTCTGTATTTTTTTCCTGCTCTTCTACTTTTTCAATTTGTGGAGAAATCTCATTGCTGACATCAGAAATATAACGAGGTAGAAAAATATGAAATGTCGTTCCTTTTCCCTCCTGGCTATCACAATAAATATAACCACCTGTTTGCTTGACAATGCCATAAACCATTGATAACCCAAGCCCCGTTCCTTTACCAACTTCTTTTGTTGTAAAAAACGGCTCAAACATTTTTTCTTGTACAAAAGCAGATATACCTTCTCCTGTATCTGAAATGGTCAATTGTACATATTCACCACTCACAAAGCCAACATAATTAAATTCAGTACTTTGTTGTTTCGTAATATTGTTTGTTTTAATTGTTATCAAGCCTCCATTCGGCATAGCATCACGCGCATTAATTATTAAATTCATAATAACACGCTGAAAAGAAGCTTGATCAACTTTAACGCTCCACAGATCTCTTCCATGAATAATTTTCAACTGGATATTATTTCCTAAAAGAGACAAAATAAGATTGCGAATATCGGATAAAAGTTCTGTAAAATCAACTTTTTCAGGTTTAAGTGTTTGCTTTCTAGAAAAAGCTAATAATTGCTGCACAAGTGCAGCGGCACGATTAGCATTATTTTTGATATTGATAAGATCAGCATGCGCTGGATCAGAACTGCGGTGCGTGTTTAAAAGAAGATCGCACGACATTAAAATTGCTGTTAAAACATTATTAAAATCATGAGCAATACCACCAGCTAACTGCCCGACGGCTTGCATCTTTTGATTTTGTACCATTTTATCTTCAAGTGTTTTTTGTTCTGTCGTTTCTATGACAGACACAATCACCAAATCTTCTAATGCATCATTATGATATTGTACCAGAGGCATAAGATGAAGATTAAAATGACGCTCTTTTTTATTTTCTAATACTATGTCTATTGAAATTGGATCATTCTTATTTTTTGCAATCTTCTCAAATGCGTGCTCTAGCTGAGCACAACCCTGGTGAGGTATAATATCATAAAAATTGATAGTTTTGCCAGAACATTCCATCAATAATAAAAAAGAGTTATTGATATGAATAAACTGCCCTTTCTGGTCAACTACAGCTATTGCAAAAGGACTTGCATCAAAATACTCTATCAATGCATTCGACAATTTTAATTGATAATCGCTTTCTCTTTTTTGTATTGATTGCGGCGTCATAACAATGCGATAGACAGTATCATCTTCTAGGAGAGAAGAGATACACATAAAACAATTCAATATTTTCTTATCACCAGTTTGTGAAGTTAAAAACAAAGAAAACGTATAAGGTGTAGCACGATTTAAATTGTAATGTTCGTGACTTTGTAAACAAATATCACTCCACACACTATTAACTTCAGAAGCATTAAAGAACTGATCAAAACTATATTGACCAACAGTAAAATTTGCCAAATCGATCGAAAACCATTCGGCAAAAACTGCATTTGCATAGATAATAACTCCTTGTGCATTAACAGATAAAAATCCAACAGGAGCTTGATCTAAATGATTGATAGCTTCTTGAAGATTCAAACAAAAAGTTTCACGGCATTCTTCTAAATGTGAAATATCAGTGATACGCCAAAATAAAAACTTTTTTCTCCATTGTAGTATTGGTTGAACAGAAATATTATACCATACGATGTTTTTCTGAATAGAATGAATAAAAATTGACCGATCTATCTTTAATGTTTCTTGAGCTGAAAGATTGTTAAATGCCGCAACTTTCAAGCGATATAAAAGTGCGCTAGCACCTGGAAGATCAGCAATAACTGCATAACAAGAAGCCTCAGGTTTATAAGTAAAAATTTTCTGATAATTCTGATTAGAGTAATAAACAAAACCTGATAAATCAGATATTACAATTGCATCATCTATCTCATCAAAGACACTAAAATCTAAGCTCTTATGCAATGACCCAATATCATATCTCAAAACACCCATTCCTATCAAAAAAAGCGCAGCAATGCCTATAATCGCTAAAACTAAAAAAGATATCAAAGAAGCCTGATGAAAATAGCTTTGCGGATAAAAAATGCCAAAAAACCCGACAATGAGCAAAAAAATTACAATAAAAAAAAGCCCCCAGACCATAGCTCCCCACCGCATGGAAGGAGGTAATAATTTGTCCATGCCATTAAAACCTTTGTTCATCTCTATCTGTCTCGATTGTAGATGCTTCATGAAGCTTATAAAATATCTTCAAACAATCACTATTATGAAGGATATGCTTAATTTCTCTATTATACATAATATAAGTATATTTGCTCAATGGAAATCACTCAACACTTCACATTTTATTGAACTTCTTAAAATGATTTATAAACTTACATAATAAAAAATAATGATTTCATTATGAAATAAGGAAAAAATAGTATGAATATTTGGCTATCAAACTATATAGGAACATCTGCAGCAAATATAATTACAAGCCTCGTGTTTCTTATAATAATAATTGCAGCAATTGTTGTAGTTATAATGCTTTTGCGCTATTTGAATAAAGGAGGATTTAATTTCAACAGAAAAAAGCACCCATTACGATTAATCATATCTGACACAATCGCTATTGATCGTACACGCCGCCTTGTTCTAATACGTCGCGATGATGTAGAGCATTTAATTCTCATCGGTGGAACAACAGATACTGTTATAGAGTCTAATATTGTTAAAACACAAACTGCATACGAAAATTATAACAGAGCACAAAGAGATACACAGCCAACATCAAAAATGGCAGAAACTAATCTCAATGCTACCTTTACTGAACAAACCTCTTTATCCAGCAGTACAATAAAACCTACACAAGATAATATCTCCTCCCCCTCCTCTGAAAATAAACAGTTAAAAGATTCAGCACTCACAGCTGAAATTGAAGAACGGCAAGAACCATCTTTCTTTATTCCTACTCCCAAATAAAGTACTTTATTTTCTGATATTGAGTATTTTGCTTTTTGATCGTAAATTGATTTTAATCATCACGATAGACCTTTTCTCGTCGTTCGTGGCGTTCTTGTGCTTCTAATGATAAAACTGCAATTGGTCGTGCCTCAAGACGTTTTATACTAATAGGTTCACCAGTTTCTTCACAAAACCCATAAGTACCATTATCAATACGCTCCAAAGCTGCATCTATTTTTGCAATGAGCTTTCTCTGGCGAGCACGAGCACGCAATTCAATTGCACGATCAGTTTCATAAGATGCCCGATCAGTCAAATCAGATTGATTAGCATTTTCTTTTTGCAAACTCTCTAAAGTTTCACGGGTTTCCTTTAATATATCGCATTTCCAAGAAATTAATTTAGCACGAAAATATGCCTTTTGCCGCTCATTCATAAAAGGCTCATCTTCACTAGGACGATACTGACCGCTAACAACTTTATTCATGCCATAAAACTCCACATATGGTATGTGTGGTCTATATATTGTATACGCAAAATCAACACAAGTGTAAAACATATTTCTATAAAAATAAGAATATCTTGAATTCATTATTCAAATTTTTTAGCTCATTTTTTGTATAATATTTTGAAATTTCATAATATTTTTATTTAAAGAAGTTTTATAAATTCTTTTATTTCAGCATAAACTATAAAATCTGCCATATTAATTCTAGAAAATAATTTTCTTAATTGAATGTAAAAAAAATCTGCAGAAATAAAAGGATAGTTTTTTGGTTTTTCATTATCTTCAAAAATGAAACTTCAACCGTTTTTAAACCATTAAAGATTGAGCACAAAATTTTGTAATCTCTGCTCTGGCAGTTAAGTCTCATTCCCTTTTCAAAAGCAAATAAAAAAATTTTCACAAACAACGCACATAAGAACGTGAATTGCAGTAATGGGTATATTAACCCGCCTTTCCTTTAGCAAGATTAAGGCTAAATGACCTTACAAAATTTGATACACTTTATTTATTCATACAAAAATCAAACACTAATATAATACAAAAACTTGAACACCATATAAAGCATTAATTGTTTTTATATGAAACTTCTATAACAAGGAGCTAGTGTAGAAGATATTGAACACCCTATATTATTTGACATAAAATAATAGCAACACGAAATTAGCATCTATCCTATGTATAATTCATATTTTTATTTACTAGTTTTGATAAAAATTATGAAATAAAATTCTTCATTCGGTCTCCACTACCTGGTAAGACCCGACAAAAGCGCACCTGAAATATAAAAGCGCGTTGCTTATTTTTTTGGAAAAAATACCCTTAAAAACCTATTATACCTGATTAAACGATAACTGTTATATCAATATTTTTTCAACTCACAAAAACAAAACATTCTTAAAGAAGAATCAAGTTGCATAAATATATATAAATCATAGCGTAAAAATCAGTAATAGCAGTATTTCTAATTTAAATTAGCCAAAATCATATTGTTATTGTGATTAAAAAATAAAACTCCTTAAGTTTTATATTAACATTTTTAAATAGAATATTGATATATATAATTATTTTTTTACAATTGATAGAAAATCTAAGGCTAATTATTAAAAATTTAGGCATGAAAAACATGCAAAGCAAAACTTACCCAATAACAAAGCAGAAATTATAAAGATAAAACATGATAGTCACGATTAAAATACATTAAAGCGTCTTTTTCTTGATTACGGTTTATCGCAACAACTTCACCAATCAAAATATAATGAGTCGCATGTTGGTGCCAACAAATCAAACGGCAGTCAAATGAAGCCAAGGCACCTGATAAGCTAGGTGCACCAGTCTGTAAAACATTCCATTGAGCTGTATTAAAGCGTTCAGTTTGTGTAAAACCACAGCGTCCAGAAAAAACTTCTGACAATGAACGATGTTTTCCTGCTAAGCTATTGACACAAAAATTTCCATTTTCCATAAACAGCTTATTTTCAGGATTATGCCGCATTAAGCAAACAAGAAGCATCGGAGGATCATCTGATAAAGAACAACAAGCTGAAACTGTTACTCCACGCTTTCCTTTAGCACCATTTGTCGTTACAATATGTACTGCCCCTGCCAGACAACTCATAGTATCCCGATATTCTTGTGAAGAAACCGTAGCAACTTGTTGAAATTTGGGCATTAAATCTTTTGTATGATTTTGCATATTTTTCACTTAGATAGCTCTCAAAATTTCAATGGATATTTCAATAAATTGATTTATTACATATTCTTATTCTTTTATATCATATATGAGCAACAAAAATGTATATTTTATCACACAATATTATACGCTAAAAAGGGCTCACTCAGGAGATCTTAATGCCCCGTCCCCATTTCATTTCACCCTCACTCTTGGCTGCTGATTTTTCTAAACTCGGTCAGGAAATATCAGATGTTGTTGATGCTGGTGCAGACTGGCTTCACCTTGATATTATGGATGGCCACTTTGTTCCTAATATCACCTTTGGCCCTGATGTCGTCAAAGCATTACGCCCACTAACTAAAGCAATATTTGATGTTCACCTCATGATAGCACCTGTAGATCCTTATCTTGAAGCCTTTGCGCAAGCTGGCGCAGATATTATAACCATTCACGCTGAAGCAGGTCCTCATATTCATCGTTCACTGCAAACAATTAAAGCAATGGGAAAAAAGGCTGGAGTTTCAATCAACCCAAGCACGCCAGAACACGTGCTGGAGTATTTGCTTGATCAATTAGATCTCATTCTTATTATGACTGTCAATCCAGGTTTTGGTGGACAAAACTTCATCCCAGAAATGAAAAATAAAATCGAACGAGTAAAAAATATGATTGCCAATCGACCTATTGATCTTGAAGTTGATGGTGGCATTACAGTTGATACAATTGGAATAGCTGCAAAAGCTGGTGCAAATGCATTTGTTGCAGGATCTGCAATTTATAAAAATGGTAACAAAGATCTTTATAAAACACGCATTAACGCACTGCGCCAAGCAGCAAAACTCTCACAATAAGGAAAAAATCATGATCGAGCGTTATTCTCGCCCTGAAATGGTAGCAATTTGGTCACCAGAAACTAAATACCGTATTTGGTTTGAAATTGAAGCACATGCTTGTGACGCGTTAGCTCAACTTGGTGTTATTCCAGAAAAATCAGCTAAAATCATTTGGGAAAAAGGTGCAGCAGCTGAATTTGATATTAATCGTATTAATGAAATTGAAGCAACTACAAAGCATGATGTTATAGCATTTTTAACCCACTTAGCTGAATTTATTGGGCCAGAATCTCGTTTTATTCATCAAGGCATGACATCATCAGATGTTTTAGATACAGCATTCAATGTTCAATTAATGCGCGCTAGCGATATTTTGTTGAGAGATATAAATCAACTTCTTGAAGTGCTAAAAAAACGTGCTTTTGAACATAAAGAGACAATTACTATTGGGCGTAGTCATGGCATTCACGCCGAGCCTACAACATTTGGAGCTAAACTTGCCCTTGCATATGCTGAATTTCTCCGTTGTCACAAACGTTTGCTTGCTGCACGAGAAGAAATTGCCACTTGTGCTATTTCAGGAGCTGTTGGCACTTTTGCGAATATTGATCCCCGCGTTGAAGAACATGTAGCACAAGCATTAGGTATGCGTGTCGAACCTGTTTCTACCCAAGTAATACCACGTGATCGTCATGCTATGTTCTTTGCAACACTTGGAGTCATTGCTTCATCTATTGAAAGGTTAGCTATAGAAATACGTCATCTGCATAGAACAGAAGTTCTTGAAGTAGAAGAATATTTCTCACCTGGGCAAAAAGGTTCATCTGCTATGCCTCATAAACGTAATCCAGTTTTAACAGAAAATTTAACTGGACTGGCACGTATAGTGCGCGCATTTGCAGTGCCTGCTATGGAAAATGTTGCGCTTTGGCATGAACGTGACATTTCACATTCATCTGTTGAACGTTATATTGGCCCTGATGCTACTATTACGCTTGATTTTGCTCTTTCTCGATTAACGTCTGTGATTGAAAATTTAATCGTTTATCCAGAAAATATGCAAAAAAATCTCAATAAATTCCGTGGTCTTATTCATTCACAACGTGTGCTTTTAGCGCTTACACAAGCTGGTATAAGTCGTGAAAATGCTTATCACATTGTTCAACGAAACGCGATGAAAGTTTGGGAACAAGGAAAAGATTTTTTAGAAGAATTGTTAAAAGATGAAGATGTCACAAAAGCTTTAAATGAAGCAGATCTTCGCGAAAAATTTGACCTTGCTTACCATACTAAACATGTTGATACAATTTTTAGACGTGTGTTTGGATAATAGTAACAACTGTAAAAAATAAAAGTCTTTTGTTTTTGCTAGCTCAAAGCACGTTTTCATAAAGAAAGACATTCATGAAAGCAAATCAACTCGATATTCTTATTGTTCCCGGCTATAAAGGATCTGGTCCGGATCATTGGCAAACACGTTGGGAACAAAAATTATCTACTGCTCGGCGCGTTCAACAAGCCCATTGGTCAAAACCCGTGTGCGAAGAATGGATTAATGAAGTAAAAAATGCTATCACACAAGCCAATAAACCTGTTGTTATTATTGCTCACTCATTGGGAGTGCCAACAGTTATTCACGCAATTGCTCAAAATGCACAAAAAGTTTGTGGTGCTTTCTTTGTTGCCCCACCAGATGTAGAAAATGAAGAAATACGCCCCAAACATCTAATGACATTTGGTCCATATCATCGCAAGAAACTCCCCTTCCCTTCAGTGGTTATTGCGAGTCGCAATGATCAATTTTGCCAATTCTCAGTAGCAGAAAATCTTGCAAAAGACTGGAATGCGCTTTTTGTTGATGCTGGGCAGTCCGGACATATTAATGTGGAATCTGGCCATGGTCCTTGGCCTGAAGGACTTATAATTTTCTCCCATTTTCTTGCAAAGCTTTAAAGGTAATATGAATTATTCTCAGAATAATACATTTTATATTACTTTACCCAATATTACTTAACACATACCCTATAAGAAGCTTAAATATTTTTGCCTGCACTGATTCATGCTGAAAAACATAAAAATATTCACTTTGCCTGATTGCATTAATGTTTTTGCCAGACTATAAAAGTTTAAATCTCATTTAATATGCCTTAAATAATAAAATTGTAGTAAACATTATAGCAATTCATTGAGAATTGTTGCTAATTAAGATACTATTTTTATCAACAATATTAAGATTTTTCAACGAATAGAGAATTATGATGAATCGTCGTCACCGCATTTATGAAGGTAAGGCCAAAATCCTATATGAAGGGCCTGAACCGGGTACCTATATTCAATTTTTTAAAGATGATGCAACTGCATTTAATGCAAAAAAACATGAAATCATTGATGGTAAAGGAGTCTTAAACAACCGTATTTCAGAGTATATTTTTACCCAACTTGGTCGTTTAGGTATCCCAACACACTTTATCAAACGGATCAATATGCGTGAACAGCTTATCAAAGCAGTCGAAATTATTCCGCTAGAAGTTGTTGTACGTAATGTCGCTGCAGGTTCCCTTTCTAAACGCTTAGGGCTAGAAGAAGGAACAGTTCTTCCACAATCTATTATCGAATTTTACTATAAAAACGATTCTCTTGATGATCCAATGGTAACGGAAGAACATATTACTGCTTTTGGGTGGTCTGCTCCGCAAGAAATAGAAGAAATTATGCAACTTTCAATTCGCATTAACGATTTTCTCTCTGGGCTTTTTGCAGGCGTTGGTATTCAATTGATTGATTTCAAAATAGAATTTGGTCGTTTATGGGAAGGTGAAACGATGCGTATCGTCCTTGCTGATGAAATTTCACCTGATTCTGCTCGTTTATGGGATATTCAAACACGAGAAAAAATGGATAAAGATCGTTTTCGTCGTGACATGGGTGGGCTTATTAATGCTTATCAAGATGTTGCAAAGCGTCTTGGTATTATGAATGAAAATGACCCTCAACGACCAAGTGGTCCAGTTTTAGTCAAATGAGAAACAAAGTAATGCAATATAGCCTTGCTTTAAAAAAAGAGCTATTCTTTTAAAAAATGCTTTAAATAACAGGAAATAAAAATGAAAGCACGCGTTATAGTTACCTTAAAAAGCAGCGTTCTTGACCCTCAAGGAGAAGCAATCACTAGTGCTTTAAATAGTTTAGCTTTTACCGATATTCAATCTATTCGCCAAGGAAAAGTGTTTGATATCATTCTCGATAATATACCCGCTGAAATAGCAAAACAAAAACTTGAACAAATGTGTGAACAATTGCTTGTAAATACTGTCATTGAAAATTACACTATAGAATTTCTTTGATCGGGTCACTCGATGAAAACTGCTATTATTCAATTACCTGGATTAAATCGCGATCAAGATATGATTGCGGCATTATATCACATAACAGGCATTCAACCTCTCAAGATTTGGCAAACGGAAACAACAATTCCAGAGGTCGATATGATTGTTATCCCTGGTGGTTTTTCCTATGGTGACTATTTAAGATGTGGCGCTATTGGCGCGCGAATGCCAGTTATGCAAGCTGTGCGTGAAAAAGCACAAAAAGGTGTCATGATTATGGGGGTATGCAATGGTTTTCAAATTTTGCTAGAATCCGGATTGCTACCAGGCGCTTTAATGCGCAATGCTTCATTGAAATTTGTTTGTCGTGAAATAAAACTTGAAGTCGCTAATGCTGATACAAAATTTTCTCGATGCTACTCTAAAGGACAAATTATTCGCTGCCCTGTTGCCCATCACGATGGAAATTACTTCGTTGATGATGATACATTGAAACAAATGGAAGACAATAAGCAAATTGTTTTCCGTTATGCTGAAAATACAAATCCCAATGGTTCAATTAATGATATTGCCGGTATTGTCAATAAAACTGGCAATGTTCTTGGTATAATGCCTCATCCTGAAAATTTCATTGAAACTGCGCATGGTGGTGATGATGGCCGCTTATTGTTTCAAAGTGTTTTAGAATCGAAAAATTAATGTATGAAGTGAACCTTACTAAGCAAATTTCTACACTTACAATAATGAAATATATTATTCCAAATACACATCAGGTGTGTTTAGAAAGCTCAAAGTTTCATTATAAATTTGGTCCTTCTTTTAAATTTTATGCTTATTATTCAAGCTCAAATCACTTTCGTATTTTAATCGCGCTTTATAATTTTTTAAAAAATTTGACCCCTGAGTTTGTTAAAGCACAACTAACTAAAGCCTTAACTTATAATCCTTTAATAGCTTCATTATCAAATAATGAAATTACCAATACATCAAACAACTGGATTAAAAGTGATAATACATATTAAAATCTGATCAATATAACGGAAATACTAATGAACTTTCGCAATAACATTGCCATTACACCAGAATTAATCGCACAACATGGCTTAAAACCCGATGAATACCAACGTATTTTAGAGTTAATCGGGAGAGAACCAACACTAACTGAGCTTGGAATTTTTTCTGCAATGTGGAACGAGCATTGTTCATATAAATCTTCTAAAAAATGGCTCAAAACTTTACCGACAAAAGGAAAGTGTGTCATTCAAGGTCCTGGTGAAAATGCTGGCGTTGTTGATATAGGCAACAATCAATGTGTGGTTTTCAAAATGGAAAGTCATAACCATCCCTCTTACATTGAACCTTATCAAGGTGCAGCAACAGGCGTTGGCGGCATTTTACGTGATGTTTTTACAATGGGTGCTCGCCCTGTCGCAAGTATGAATGCATTACGATTTGGATCTCCTGATCATCCCCGAACGCGTTATCTGGTTTCAGGTGTTGTTTCTGGAATTGGTGGTTATGGCAACGCTTTTGGTGTCCCTACTGTTGGTGGAGAAGTCAATTTTGACAAGCGTTATAATGGCAATATTCTTGTTAACGCTTTCGCAGCTGGTATAGCAAAAACAGATTCCATTTTTTATTCCAAAGCGCAAGGTGTAGGACTTCCTATTGTTTATCTTGGTGCCAAGACAGGACGTGACGGTGTTGGTGGAGCTACAATGGCTTCTGCTGAATTTGACGATACAATCAATGAAAAACGCCCGACTGTTCAAGTGGGTGATCCTTTTACTGAAAAATGCCTACTTGAAGCTTGCTTAGAATTAATGGCATTAGGAGCCGTCATTGGTATTCAAGATATGGGTGCAGCAGGGTTAACATGCTCTGCAGTTGAAATGGGTGCAAAAGGAGATTTAGGAATAGAGCTAAATCTTGATAACGTACCTGTCCGTGAAGAAAATATGACAGCCTATGAAATGATGCTTTCTGAAAGTCAAGAACGTATGCTTATGGTTCTTAAACCAGAACTTGAAAAGCAAGCATCTGAGATTTTTAATAAATGGGGACTTCATTTTGCTATCATTGGAAAAACAACGAATGATTTACGTTTTCGCGTATTACACCAAGGGCAAGAAGTGGCTAATCTACCAATTAAAGAACTTGGAGATGAAGCCCCAGCTTATGATCGCCCTTGGATAGAGCACGCTAAAAAGCCAATTCTTAAAGTAGAAGAAGTTAAAAAAGTCGAAAATCTCGGTGATGCACTGCTTACCTTACTAAATTCTGCCAATCAAAGTTCACGGCGATGGGTTTATGAACAGTATGATACAATTATCCAGAGTAACAGCCTCACTCGCCCAGGGGGTGATGCAGGTGTTATCCGCATAGACAGTAGCGACAAACGTGCTCTTGCTTTTTCCTCTGATGTAACACCTCGCTATTGTGAAGCCGACCCTTATGAAGGGGGGAAACAAGCTGTTGCAGAATGTTGGCGCAATATTAATACCACAGGTGCAACACCACTAGCTGCTACTGATAATCTCAATTTTGGCAATCCTGAAAAACCTGAAGTTATGGGGCAGCTAGTTTTTGCCATTAAAGGTATAGGTGAAGCTTGTAGGGTACTTGATTTTCCAATCGTTTCAGGAAATGTTTCCCTTTATAACGAAACCAATGGAGAAGAAATTCTTCCTACACCTACAATCGCTGGTGTTGGTATTCTTAATGATTGGTCAAAAATGGCTACAATAAATAATATGCAAGACGGAGATATTATAGTCTTAATTGGGCCTTGTGGCTCACATTTAGGACAATCAATCTACGCACGTGATATTTTAAATATTGAGTCTGGCGCACCACCTTATGTGGATTTACAGCTTGAAAAAAAGAATGGTCAGTTTGTTCGCGAGGTTATTAATTGTGGTTTTGTTCACGCTGCTCATGATATTTCCGATGGAGGATTGGCCATTGCTCTTGCAGAAATGGTAATTAAAGCAAATAAAGGAATTAAAGCAAAATTAAGCAATAAATTGCCACATCATGCTGAACTTTTCGGTGAAGACCAAGGGCGTTACCTGTTGGCAGTTAATCCCAATAAATTTAATGACCTTAAAACACTTGCTCAAACAAACGAAGTTTCTTTAATGGAGCTTGGTACAGTTGAAGGCAATGCACTTGACATACAAGATGTACTAACACTTCCAGTATCTGAACTGACACAAGCTTATGAAAGCTGGTTTCCAGAGTTTATGGGTGATAAATAATGATTTATTTCCATTGGTTATATAAAAATAACAAATAAATAGAGGAGAATAACTCATGGCAATGAATGCTCATGCAATTGAAACTCTTATTCGTGAAGGCATCCCCGATGCAAAAGTAACAATCCATGATCTTGCAGGAGACGGTGAACATTACGCTGCAGAAGTTATTTCAGAAAGTTTTCGGGGTAAAAGCCGTGTTCAGCAGCATAAAATGGTTTATGATGCTCTTAAAGGTAATATGGGAAGTGCTCTTCACGCTTTAGCACTTCAAACAAGTGTACCTAATAAATAATCTAAAAATTTCTTCTTGCATTCATTTTGTTAATACGATTTAAAATAAGACCAATACAACTGTAATTTTCCTAAAATGTTAGCCAATATAAGGAATAAAAATGACTACTGCTTATGATTTTATTGATAATGAAATTAAAACAAACGATGTCGTTTTATTCATGAAAGGAACACCTAATGCTCCGCAATGCGGATTTTCTGGGCAAGTTGTTCAAATTCTTGACTATTTAGGGTTACACTATAAAGGAATTAATGTTTTAACTTCTGATGAATTGCGTCAGGGAATAAAAGATTATTCAAATTGGCCAACAATTCCACAACTCTATATCAAAGGTGAATTTATTGGTGGTTGTGACATTATTAAAGAAATGTTTCAAAGTGACGAGTTACAAAAACTACTCAAAGAAAAAGACATTATCTTTAATATATCATAGAATTAACTTTAATTTTATTCAGCCTCTTAAGTGAACTGCTATTTAAGTCAGAGTTTTTTTATTTTAAAGGGTGTATATGTCGTATTCGGTTGACGAACAAAAGCATATAGATGCAATCAAAAAAAGAATTGGATATAAAGAATTTGTCATTATCATTGCAGCACTGATGGCAATTAATTCTATAGCCATTGATATTATGCTGCCAGCTATGCCTAATATTTTAAATAGCTTTAATATTATTAACGAAAATGATCAGCATTATATCATTTCTTGTTATCTTATCAGCTTTGGTGTCACACAAATATTTTTTGGCCCAATAAGTGACCGTTTCGGGCGGCGTAACCTTGTTCTCATGGGCCTTACCCTTTATTCATTAACAGCACTTGGTTGTGCATATGTAACAAGTTTCCCCTTGTTACTTATTCTACGTATTTTGCAAGGCATTGGGGGTGCTGCAATGCGTGTGCTTACAATCTCCATGGTACGAGATCTCTACAGCGGTCGAGAAATGGCAGAAGTTATGTCCATAGTCATGATGGTTTTTCTCATTGCAACAATGCTTGGACCAATAATAGGACAGACGATTTTATTTCTTGAACATTGGCAACTTATTTTTATATTCATGGCATTTGTTGGTTTTGGGTTGATGATTTGGATTTACTTGCGCTTACCTGAAACTCTCCATACACAACGTTCTCTTTCTTTTTCTTCTATTAAAGACGGTTTATGCCTTGTCCTTACCAACCGGACTGCACTTTGTTACACGCTTGCTACCTCCATTATGTTAGGTTGTATCTTTATTGCTGTTAACACATCGCAACAAATATATGAAGGAATCTATAACTTGGGAGTTTTATTCCCTGTAGCTTTTGCAGCCAGTGCTGCATTTCAAGCAGTATCAGCTTTCTTAAATTCTCGACTTGTTCATCGTCTTGGAATGCGATGCATCGGTCATAGTATGCTTCTACTATTTTGTACCATTTCATGTGTCTGGTTTATCGCATCAATTTTAACAGGTGGTATTATTTCTTTTTCTTTTTACATGATATTGTATTCTATACTAATGTTTACGTGCGGTGGTATTATGGCTAATTTTAATACACTTGCTCTCGAACCTTTAGGAAAAATTGCTGGAACAGCAGCTTCTGTATCTGGTTTTCTTCAAACATCCATTGCTACAGGTCTCGGTTTCTTCATTGCACAACGCTTCGATGAAACAATGATCCCCAATTCGGCAGGATTTTTCTTTCTCAGTCTTATCGCTATTTTTCTTGTAATATGTGCTGAGCGTGGAAGTCTTTTTAAACATCACTCTAAATAGATGTAACTCTCAAAGGGATTTTGTAATAATCCCTTTGAATTACTATTGCCGATAAAAGAGCCTAAAGCCTATTGCAAGTGCACTTTAAGCCAATAATTTATATGCTACCATCATATTAATTAGAAAATTTTCCCGATTTTGGAAATCCTTTTGGAACCAAGCGTCCCACTCCAGCACGTGTTCCCATCCACTCAATAAGCTCATCAGACTGGCGATTAAAACTGCGTTCAGCTGTATCTTGCCAACTTAAACCTTCTGACAAATTAAAGGTTTTGGCATCAACAACACCACCATCTTTGTAACGTTGCAAACGAACACCTTTACCACGGCTCATTTCTGGTATTTGCTCTATAGCAAAGATAAGCATTTTGCGGTTTTCTCCAACCACTGCGACATAATCACCATTTACCGGAACGCAAAGTTTTACTTTATCAGGAGACTTCACATGCATAATCTGCTTTCCTTTTCGCGTATTGGCAATCACTTCATTTTCAGAAACAATAAAACCATTTCCATAAGCTGAAACCAAAAGCCGCTTTTCTTGCGCATTATGTACAAAGGCTGTTAAAATATCGTGTTCACCATCCATATCCACTAAAATACGAATTGGTTCACCGTGCCCTCTTCCTCCAGGCAAAACATTTGCACCAATAGTAAAAAATTTTCCACCAGTACTTACCACAACAATTTTATCTGTAGTAAATGCTGGTAATGCTAATTTTAAGCAATCTCCCTCTTTAAAAGAAAGCATTTTGTAATCACTCAAATGGCCCTTTAAAGCTCGCATCCAACCTTTTTCAGAAATAATAATAGTTACCGGTTCTCTTTCAATCATTGCTTGTTGAATATCATTAACATCGTGCTTTGGAGCATCCTCAAACGTTGTACGTCTTTTGCCTAAAATAGTTTCAGGCCCAAAAATCTTCCGAACTTTTGTGATTTCATCTGAAATCATTTTCCACTGTTTTATATTGGAGGCTAATAGGGCTTGCAATTGCGCTTCTTCAGTCTTAAGAGAGTCAAATTCTTTACGAATTTCAAACTCTTCAAGTTTCCGTAAAGAACGCAGCCGCATATTAAGAATAGCTTCAGCCTGATTATCCGTTAATTTAAAATGTTCGATTAATTCTTTTTTGGGTTCATCTTCTTCACGAAGAATTTTGATCACCTCATCAAGATTCAAATACGCAATAAGATATCCATTAAGAATTTCCAATCGACGATTAATCTCATTAAGTCGATAACTTGAGCGACGAACAAGCACCTCTTTACGGTGTTCAAGCCATTGCTGTAAACTTTCGCGTAAAGAAAGAACATTAGGTACTTTACCTAAAGTCAAAACATTGAGATTAAGAGGAAATCTCACCTCAAAATCAGTCAACTTAAAAAGTGACTCCATTAAGAGCTCAGCATCAACTGTACGATTTTTGGGAACAAGGACAATACGGATATCTTCTGCAGATTCATCATGAATGTCTTCAAGCATTGGCAAGCGCCGTGCAAGTAATAATTCTGCCGTTTTTTCAATAAGACGTGATTTTTGTACTTGATACGGAATTTCAGTAACAACAATGACATAAGAACCACGGCTACTTTGTTCTTGATGCCAACGTGAACGCAACCGAAATAATCCACGCCCTGTACGATATGATTCTTCAATACTCTTTTTAGGCTCAACTAAAATGCCACCTGTTGGAAAATCAGGTCCAAGTACAAACTTATTTAAATCCTCATTGCTTGCATTGGGCTGAGCAATCAAATGCAATGCCGCATCACATAATTCAGCAACATTATGTGGTGGAATAGATGTCGCCATACCAACAGCAATACCTGATGAACCATTGGCTAAAAGATTAGGAAAAGCACCTGGTAAAACAACAGGCTCTTCATCTTCCTCATTATAAGTCAAACGAAAATCAATGGAGTCTTCATTAATCCCTTCAAGTAACAATGCTGCAACTTCAGTCATACGTGCTTCTGTATAACGCATGGCTGCAGCATTATCACCGTCAATATTACCAAAATTGCCCTGCCCATCAACTAATGGGTAACGAACAGCAAAATCCTGAGCTAAGCGTACTAATGCATCATAAATAGACGCATCACCATGAGGATGAAATTTACCCATTACATCACCCACAATCCGCGCACATTTAGCATAAGACTGTCCAGGATTAAGCTTTAACAAACGCATCGCATGGATAATACGCCGATGTACTGGTTTTAACCCATCTCGTACATCAGGTAATGCACGGTGCGTAATGGTAGAAAGCGCATAGGCCAAATAGCGTTCCTGCAAAGCAGAACACAATTCTACTGGCTCAATACATTCTTTATCAAAAGGCTGACTCATTTTAACTGACATAATACGTGAATAGAAATTTCCAAAATAAAAAATAAGTATGCCATAAGGCCTATTAAATGCAAATTTTTAGTACCTGAACATTTTACAAAAACTATATTATGTAAATAACCATTGTGAGTAAAAAATAATGAGGAAATAGATTAATACTGAAAATTTAGAAAAGAATGTTTACTATTTATTTTATCAGCCGATAGGAGAAAGTGAAGTATTACCCCATAAAGCTCATTTTTATCATTTTTAAATACAATCTTTAATAAATTTAGCATCAAAATAACAACTAATTTTATCAATCACTTTTGGCAGTACGAACAATTCGAATTCCTAAATCAGACAACTGTAGGGCAGAAACTTCAGATGGAGCACTCATCAAAAGGTCAAGCGCTTGTTGATTCATAGGAAATAAAGAAATTTCACGTAAATTTTTCACACCTTGCAAAAGCATTACGATACGATCAATACCAGCAGCCATACCACCATGAGGTGGAGCGCCATAATGAAATGCACGATAAAGACCACCAAAACGTTCTTCGACTACCTCTTCAGAAAGACCTGCAAGCTTAAAAATCTTCAACATCATTTCTGGTGAATGATTACGAATTCCACCTGATGCAATCTCATAACCATTGCAAACAAGATCATACTGAAAAGCTTTGATAGTGAGAGGATCTTGACAATCAATAGCCTCTTTTCCACCTTGAGGCATTGAAAAAGGATTATGTGCAAAATCAAGCTTTTTCTCATCCTCATTCCATTCAAAAAATGGGAAATCAACAATCCATGCTAAAGAAAAACATTTATGATCGATAAGATCTAATTCCTCTCCTACTCGTGTACGCGCAGCACCAGCGAAAGACGCAAATTTTTTCGGATTTCCTGCAACAAAAAAGCAAGCATCACCACTTTCAAGCCCAAGTTGCGCACGAATAGCTTCAGTTCTCTGCTCACCAATATTTTTAGCGATAGGACCAGCTCCCTCAAAGACTCCATTTTCTTGACGCCAAAAAATATAGCCAAGACCGGGCTGCCCCTCACCTTGCGCCCATGCATTCATACGATCACAAAAAGAACGGCTACCCCCTGTTTTAGCGGGAATAGCCCATACCTGCGCATGTTTATCATTCGCTAAAATCTGAGCAAAAACCTTAAAACCAGAATCATAAAAATGTTGAGAAACACTTTCCATAATAATTGGATTGCGTAAATCAGGTTTATCTGAACCATATTTCTGGATTGCTTCATCGTATGAAATACGAGGGAAACTTTGTGTAACACACTTTTCATCGGCAAACTCTTCAAAAACAGAACGTATAATAGGCTCCATCGTTGTAAGAACATCTTCCTGCTCAACAAAACTCATTTCAACATCTAATTGATAAAACTCACCCGGCAAACGATCTGCACGTGGATCTTCATCTCTAAAACATGGAGCTATTTGAAAATAACGATCAAAACCAGAAACCATTAATAATTGTTTATACTGCTGAGGTGCTTGAGGCAGTGCATAAAATTTTCCTTGATGTATACGACTTGGAACCAAAAAATCGCGTGCCCCTTCTGGTGATGATGCCGTTAAAAGTGGCGTCGTAAATTCTGTAAAGGCACAATTTTGCATGTGCTTTCTTATGGAAGCAATAATTTCAGTGCGACGCATTATATTCTTGTGCATAGTTGTTCGACGCAAATCAAGAAAACGATATTTCAATCGAATATCTTCTGGGTAATCAGGTTCGCCAAAAACTGGTAGAGGAAGTTCATCAGATTTTGAAAGAATTTCCACCTCACTTGCAAAAACTTCAACCTCACCCGTTGGCAAAGTGGCATTAATAACCTCATCAGCACGTGCACGCACTTCCCCATCCACACGAATAACTGATTCAGCACGCACCTTCTCAACAGTTTTAAAAGCAGGTGAATGAGGATCAACAACAATCTGTGTGATTCCAAAATGATCTCGTAAATCAATAAAAAGAATTCCGCCATGGTCACGAACACGATAAACCCACCCTGAAAGACGGACTTGTATTCCTACATCGCATTTACGAAGCGCGGCGCAATTATGACTGCGATAACGGTGCATAGTTTTCTGCCTTTAAATTTTAAATTGTTTCATACGCGTTACAAACGATTTTTGGCAGCTACTTGTCAAGACACCCCCCAAAAAACCTAGAAAAAAAACACAATAAAAGACAATTTTAACCTACTTATGCTATAATGGAGTGATGAAAGTTATTACACAGACAACAGAACTTGAAATTGCAATTGCCGCTTTGAGTAATTCTGATTTTGTAACCGTAGATACTGAATTTATCCGCGAAACAACCTTCTGGCCTCAACTGTGCTTGATTCAGCTTGCATCTCCAAATGTTACAATGCTTATTGACCCAATGGTACCGGATATTGATCTACAATCATTTTTTGACCTGATGGTAGATGAAAAAATTGTTAAAGTTTTTCACGCTGCACGCCAAGATATAGAAACTATTTATCATCTCGGGGGAATCATCCCCTACCCTCTATTTGATACACAAATAGCAGGATCAATTTGTGGATTTGGTGATTCTATCTCCTATGATCAAATTGTACAACGCTGCACTGGACATCATCTTGATAAATCATCTCGCTTTACAGACTGGAGCCACCGCCCCCTTTCTGAAAAACAATTGCTCTATGCACTTGCTGACGTAACTTATTTAAGAGACGTTTATCTTTCATTGAAAAAGAAATTAGAAAAAAACAAACGAACCCATTGGATGGATGATGAACTTGAGATTCTTTTAACGCCAACAACTTACGATATACCAGAAGAAGACGCATGGAAAAAAGTGAAAGGAAAAGTTAAAGCCCCTCGTGAACTGGCTGTGTTACAAAAAGTCGCTGCTTGGCGTGAACGTGAAGCACGCAAGCATAATGTTCCACGTCGTCATATTATGAAAGACGAATGCCTTATTGAACTTGCAATTCAACAACCAAAAGATGAACTTGAACTAAAACGTTTACGCAGCCTAAAGAAAAGCGGGTATCACCCATCAATAACACAAGCATTAATCAAAGCTATCCACGAAAGTTTTGAAGTTGATATTGCTTCTTTACCTGACCTTCCCAAGCATAATCCTATTCATGATAAAACAGCTGCTGCAATTGATCTGCTTAAAGTATTATTAAAACTCGTTGCAAATGAAAATGACATTGCTCCTAAGATTATCGCAACTTCCAATGATTTAGAAAAAATCGCTCATGGTGGTACAACGGAAAATATCCCTGCTATGAATGGTTGGCGTTATGAAATATTTGGTCAAAAAGCAGAACAAATGCTAAAAGGCCAGCTAGCATTTTATTTTCATAATGGAGAAATAACAATTAAGCAGCTTTAACTTACAAAAGATATTTCTATAGAGAGATACACATTAAATATACAATAAATCTGAATGTGTTGTTATTTCAGAAAATAATAGATTCTCAATTCATCTATAAAGAATCATGAAATTTCAAACGTCAGAGGTAATTTTGTTATCTTTGATAATTGTTTTAATCGTCCCAAAGGCCGCTCACCTATTAAATCAGCATGACATATTGGAACATGTAATATAACGTGATCTTGTTTTTTCTGCCATAATAGATCAGGTAAAATCCCTGTAGTAAAAGCACTAAAAAGATTTGCAATACGCATAACCCCCCCAAGGATACGTGCCTTTTCAACCATATCACGAGTCGCTAATTTAAGAACATCTGGAATTTCTTTATCGGCAAATAAACCTGCATTACGAAAAAAAATAGCTAATGCAGCATAAATGCGCCCCTCATGAGAAATTCCTGGGTAGGATCCTAACGCTATTTGATTAGCTGCCTCATTACCTCGATAATCTGGATGTATACGCCAACCAATATCAGAAAGAAGGCAAGAAGCTTTACGATAACGATATTCATCTTCAGTTTCTAAAATTCCAAAAGCTTCAAATGCATTTGTCGTAAAATCAATGAGTTCATCTGCCTGCTTTGGTGAGCGTGCTCGTAAAATAGCCATTTCTTGACAGGCTGCAATTAAAGGATCAGAAATGCGAACTTCTTCTAATAATTGTGAATAGAGAAAACCTTCACGAACCCCAGCCCCAGAAAAAACTATTTTTTTAAAACCCATATATTGAATAAGTTCAATAAGGACGACTGCTCCATAAGCTAAAAGTTGACGACGATTCTTTGAAATAGCTGAAATACCTTTCAAATTATCAATATTATCACTAGCTACAAGGTGCAGAAAATCCTTCATCTCAAGTGCATCAGCTTCATAACCGTGTACAACAGGTAACAAGTAATGTTTAGCGGCCATATGAAGTTTTGCCAGATTACGCCACGTACCTCCTACTGCATAAAAATAATGTGGCGTACTTTTATGCATAAAAGAAGCTTCATAAAGTTTCTCATGAGCAATCTTTGCTGCTGCTGCAATATTGTTATTAGACATATATTGCAACCGCAAACTACCCAATGGTAGCGTTATTCCTTCACCTAAGTTAGAATCATAGATATTAATAAGCTCAAGACTTCCACCACCAAGATCACCAGAAACACCATTTGGCCGATAAAAGGTGGAAATAACTCCATAAGCTGAATAAACTGCCTCTTCATTTCCTGAAAGAACGCATATCCTATTGTGTAAGATCTTTTCAGCATCCTGAATAAAAGTTACCCCATTTCTTGCTTCTCGCACTGCTGCTGTTGCTAAAGCATGAATTTCATCTACACCAATCTGTTGGCAAAGTGCACGAAATCGTTTCAATGTGTGCAATACCATTTCAGTTGATTTTTTTTCTAAAAAGCCAGTTTTTGCAACACCTTGACCAAGACCACAAAGAATTTTTTCATTAAATAAAACCGTCGGCGAGCGTACAAGACCTTCATAGACAACAAGTCGAACAGAATTGGAACCAATATCGACCACAGCAATGGGTTTACACCCTTTTAGTCGACCTTGAGCATTTATATATGTCATTGATATTTCAGTCTTTATCTGTCTTTTTTTTCTGCCGACGCAACGTCATTAAATGTAAAGCAGAAGATTTAAAAGATTTGCCCCCCTCAGAAAGACTTGTATTGGTCATAAAATACTCCTGCGCATTAAATAGTTTTTCACCTTTTAATGGTGTTATACGTTTTGATGTTCCATCGCTCAATATATCAAAGCTTTGTTGGTTATCAATAATATTAGCCAACATAATTTGTGAAAGAATTTGTTGACGAACTGCCTTGTTAAAAACCGGAACCAACACTTCAATACGATGATCAAGATTACGTGTCATCATATCGGCTGAACCAAAATAAACTATGGTATTTTCACTCGGCAAATCTTCACCATTACCGAAACAAAAAATACGGCTATGTTCAAGAAACCGCCCTATTATTGATTTTACACGAATATTATTCGAAATGCCTGGAATACCAGGTCTTAAACAACATATACTACGAACAATCAGATCAATCTGTACACCAGCTTGACTAGCGCGATATAAAGCATCAATAATTTCAGGATCAACTAACGAATTTACTTTCATCCAAATAGTAGCAGGTTGCCCCTGTTGCGCATTGACAATTTCCTCTTCAATATGTTCAAGAATACGATTGCGCAATGTTAATGGAGAAAAAGCAATTTTCATTGCTTCTTTTGGTTGTTTATATTGAGTAATATAATCAAAAAGCAATGTAATATCATGACCAATGCCATCATCAGTGGTAAAAAAAGAAAGATCAGTATAAATTTTAGCAGTAATTGGATGATAATTGCCTGTGCCAAGATGCACATAAAAGCGAAGACGATTCTCTTCACGCCTCATTACTAAAGACATTTTAGCATGTGTTTTGAGTTCAATAAAACCAAAAACAACTTTAACACCCGCATGTTCAAGATCACGTGCCCAGCGAATATTTGCCTCTTCATCAAAACGCGCTTTAAGTTCTACCAAAGCGGTTACTGATTTACCTTGTTTGGCAGCATCAATCAAAGCACCAATAATCGGGCTATCCTTTGACGTGCGATAAAGAGTTTGCTTGATCTCAACAACATCAGGATCTTGAGCAGCTTGACGTAAAAAATGCACAACAAAACTAAATGATTCATAAGGATGATGAATAATAATATCACTTTCACGAATAGCTGCAAAACAATCACCATTATGTTTGCGAACACGTTCAGGAAAGTGAGGATTATAAGGAATAAATTTCAAATCATCACGTGGGATAGAAGCAATTTCTGATATCATATCAAGTGCCAACAATCCATTTAGAGTACTGACACAATTATCAGAAACTGAAAGTTCACTTGTTATAAATTGACGTAAATCTTCAGGTATTTTAACATCAAATTCAATTCGAATGATTTGCCCACGACGACGCCTTTTAAGTGCAGTTTCAAAAAGATGGACGAGATCTTCAGCCTCTTCTTCCACCTCTATATCACTATCACGGATAATTCTAAATATACCTTTTCCTTTAACTTCATAATCAGGAAATAAATGGCTAACAAAAAGGCTAATAATATCTTCAAACGCGATAAAACGAAAACTATTCTTCTCTTGAGGAAGTAAAATAAAACGTTTCAAATCAGCCGGCATACACAATAATGCCGTCACAGGGTGTTGATCAACATGGTGCAACAATTGGAATACAATAGAGAGCCCTAAATTAGGAATAAATGGAAAAGAGCAAGCAGAATCAATAAATGAAGGCGTTAAAATAGGAAGAATCGTGTTTAAAAAATGCTTTTCAAGCCACAATCTTTCAAGTTTTGAAAGACTATCGGAGTGAATAATTTCAATATTACTCTGTTTTAATTCATGACGTAAAACACAAAATTTCTGTTGCTGATTAGTTTGCAGATACGAAATCTCAGTTAATATAAAATCAAGTTGCTCCTGTGGGGTTCGTCCATCTGCACTGCGTTCTACAATCCCTGCACAAATTTGACCAACAAGGCCAGCAACACGGACCATAAAAAACTCATCAAGATTAGTTGCTGAAATTGCAAGAAAACGTAGACGCTCTAATAAAGGATGCTTCGGATTAGCAGCCTCCATTACCACACGATTATTAAATTCTAGCCACGAAAATTCTCGATTAATAAATCGTGCTGGATCTTGCATCGTTATATTTTGAGTAGCAATCTGATCCGTTATCGTCTGTTTCATATCCCTCAGATAATCTGTCTTTACATTAATTAAAAATAATTGGAAGAATTTTTATTTGCAAATTGTCTTAAAAAGCATTTTGCATTATAGTGTACTTAATTACAAACTAATAAAGTTAACGTGTGATTTAAAATATTTGATCTCAATCATGTCTTATCAGACAATTTAGCTGGAGGCTTTTACACAATGTCTGACCACAACATTCTCCATTTCCAAAATGACCGTGGATATAAAATAATTGAAATTGGTGTAAAAGAATTCATGTGTGTAGGTGCTACAGAACCATTTGACCATCCTCATATCTTTATCGATATGGGAGCAGATGATGAAAAAATTTGTCCCTATTGTTCAACGCTTTACCGTTATAATCATTCATTGCCATTCAATCAAACAAATCCAACAGGGTGCATATATCACATAGATAACCCGCTATAACTTCTAATATAATATACAATGGCTATCATTGATCAACCGCCAATCATTATCGGGGCGGGAATTGCTGGTTTAAGCTCTGCTTTAGCACTTGCCCAAAAGGGAATTGCAAGTACTCTTATTGAAAAATGTAAACAACTCGATAGTGTAGGCGCTGGCATTCAGCTTACCCCAAATGCAACGCGCATTCTTGCCCGCTGGGGAGTTTTAAAACAATTAATCGAATTAGGTCTTGAACCACATTTTCTTGAGCTAAAAGACGGTATATCGTTAAAAACGCATTTCCATGTTGATCTTATCAATTTATCTGAAAAACGTTGGAAAGCCCCTTACATCACGATTCATCGAGCTGATTTGCAGAAAGTTCTATATAATGCTGTTCTTAAAAACTCTCTTATCACATGTAAACTAGGTGAAAATATTGTATCATCTACTCACACTACAACCCACAGCATTAATATAGAAACTATAAAAACAGAAGAATTAACTAAAATACAACAACACCAATTTTATTCTACATCACTTCTTATCGGGTGCGATGGCGTTTGGTCTAAGTTACGCCAACTTGCCCCTTTCCATGAAAAAGCAGATTTTAGTGGTTTAATCGCTTGGCGTGCAACAGCGACATTTGAAAGTCTTTCCCCAAATTTTCGTTCTTTATTGCAAAATATAAAGACAATTACTGCCTGGATGGGACCTAAAAATCATCTTGTTGTCTATCCCATTCAATCTGCAAAAATTTTTAACTTCGTAGCTATCACTCATGGAGACAATGCACAAAAAGAATGGAATCAAAAAGGAGATAAAGAAAAACTCAAAGCTCTCTTTAGTAATTGGAATCCCAAAATCCTCGAACTCTTTGATCATATTGACACTTGGAATTATTGGCCACTATTTCAAATGAATCATGATCGTTTTGTAGGTTCAAAACAGCAAGTATTTGTTGGTGACTGTGCGCATGCAGCCTTGCCTTTTGCAGCACAAGGTGCTGCTATGGCGATAGAAGATGCAGCCACATTAGCAGAAGTGCTTTCAATTAGTGACCTTTCACTCATTGAGGCTATTTCACTTTATGAAAAAATACGCAAACCTCGCGTTACAGCCATAAAAAAACGTGGAGATTTTAATAAACTAGTTTACCATGCAACCGGTCCTTTAGCAGTTGCACGTAACTTTATAATGAAAATTCGTTCATCAGAGAACATTATATCTAGCCTAGATTGGCTTTATAGTTATGATGCCATGAATCTGGCAAAAAATAACATTTAAAAACGGTATAGTAAAAAACTACAAAATCTACACTCTAAATAACAGTCACTTCACTGTTGATTTAACTCAACTCTACATCAATCACACCATGAATTGCTTTTATAGCATTTGCTGCCTGTAAATTTACCTTGTATCGCTTTGAAAGCATAACTTCAACTTCCCGTACCCCATTTTCTTGAATCAGAATAAATGCCACCTCTCCATTGCCACCGGGCTTTAAATACTGCTCAATTTGTGGAAGAATGTCTGCTGTTTTTATAAAAAGGCGCATTGTTTTACGATCCCGTATTGATTCTTTTTCTAAGGACTGAATAGTTTCAATACGTAAACCAATTCCTTCAGAGCGATCTTCTGCAATCACTGTAACAATAAAAGATTTTCCCGGTTCTAACATATCCTCGTAAATAGAAAGCCCCTCAGAAAATATAACTGCCTCATAGTGCCCACTTGTATCAGAAAACTGAATAACCCCCATTTTTTTACCAGATTTTGTTTTGCGAATTTGCTTTGCCACAATGGTTCCAGCAAGCCGAGCAGCAGTCGCCCCTTTTTTTACTGCATCAGAAAAATCACTCCAAATTTGAACGCGTTTTTTTGTAAGAATAGTTTGATACTCATCCAAAGGATGAGCAGAAAAATAAAAACCTATTACCTGAAATTCGTGATGAAGTTTTTCAGCCAAAGACCACGGAGATGCTTGCGATAAAATCAAAGGCTCTTTCGGCCCACCCATCATTCCAAATATATCAGTCTGTCCACTAGAATTATTATCAATAATACGAATAGCGCGTGCATTAAGAGTTCCAAGACTTGCCAGTAAAACCTCACGTGCAACTTGAAAACAATCAAGAGCACCTGCATAAATCAAACTTTCCATCGCACGTTTATTAACAATACGAGGATCAATACGCTCACAAAAATCTTCCAGATCTTTAAAAGGCTTATCTCCCCGGCAAGCGACAATATGGTCAACTACTAAATCCCCAATACCTTTAATAGCAGCAAGGGAATAATAAATACACTTTTCTCCTATTTCAAAAACACGACACGATGTTTGCACACAAGGTGCAATAACTTCAATTCCCAGCCTTAATGCCTCACGTCGAAAATCATTCAACTTATCCGTATTTGTCATGTCACATGTCATGGAAGCAGCTAAAAATTCAACTGGGTGGTGTGCTTTCATATAAGCTGTTTGATATGAAACAATTGCATAAGCAGCAGCATGCGATTTATTAAAACCATAATCTGCAAATTTTGCTAAAAGGTCGAAAATAATATTAGCTTGATCTTTATCAATACCACCATCAACAGCACCCCTTACAAAACGTGTACGCTGTTTTTGCATTTCCTTATGGATCTTTTTACCCATAGCGCGGCGTAATAAATCTGCTTCTCCAAGAGAATAACCAGAAAGTACCTGTGCAATTTGCATAACCTGTTCTTGATAAACAATAACACCTTGTGTCTCTTTAACCAGATGATCTATTTTAGGGTGAATAGAAGTAATTTCCTCTTTTCCATGTTTGCGTGCATTATATGTTGGAATATTTTCCATTGGACCAGGACGATAAAGCGCCACAAGTGCAATAATATCCTCAATGCGGTCCGGCTTCATCCCAATAAGCGCCTTACGCATACCAGAACTTTCAACTTGAAATACACCAACTGTTTCACCACGTGCTAACATAGTATAAGTCGTTTCATCATTAAGAGAAATATGCGACAAATCTATCTTTACACCTTTTCGTGCAACAAAATCCGTGGCCATTTTTAAAACAGTCAGCGTTTTCAAACCAAGAAAATCAAATTTTACCAAACCAGCTTGCTCAACGCATTTCATGTTAAATTGGGTAACTGGCATATCAGAACGTGGATCGCGATACATTGGTACAAGCTCTGACAATGGCCGATCGCCGATAACAATTCCTGCAGCGTGGGTTGATGCATGGCGGTAAAGCCCTTCAAGCTGAAGTGCTATATCCAACATGCGCCCAATGACAGGATTCTTTTTCTTTTCTTCCTTAAATTTAGGTTCATCTCGAATAGCCACTGCCAACTCAATATTACTGCCAGGCATAGAAGGAACTAATTTGGTAAGATAATCAACCTGACGATAAGGTACTTCCAAAACACGTCCGACATCACGTAACACCGCACGTGCCTGTAATTTACCAAATGTAATAATTTGAGCTACTTGATCACGACCATATTTTTCTTGAACGTATTGAATAACCTCTTCCCGCCGATCTTGACAAAAATCGATATCAAAATCTGGCATAGAAATACGATCTGGATTGAGAAAACGCTCAAACAAGAGAGAAAAGCGCAAAGGATCAACATCAGTGATAGTCAAAGCATAAGCAACAAGTGAACCAGCACCAGAACCACGCCCTGGGCCAACAGGAATACCATGACCTTTTGCCCATTTTATAAAATCCGAAACAATAAGAAAATAGCCAGGAAACTGCATACGTGTGATAACTGAAATTTCATAATCCAGTCGTTGCTCATAATCTTCAACTATATAACCTTCAGCCAAACCAATTGTTTCAAGGCGCATTTTTAAACCAGCTTTAGCCTGATTTAATAATTCCTTAGCTTCGTCTTCTAAAGCAGAATCTGGATCTACAGAGCGTTCTGTAAAACGGGGTAAAATAGGCTTTCGAGTTGGTACAAAAGTATGGCAACGTAACGCAATTTCAACGCTATTTTCTAAAGCTTCTGGAAGATCAGAAAATAATGAAACCATTTCATCTTGTGATTTTAAATAATGATCTGGAGTCACACGCCTGCGATTTGAATTAGAGACAATCTGCCCCTCTGCCACGGCCATCAATGCATCATGAGCCTCATACCCTTCTTTATTTAGAAAAAAAGCCTCATTGGTTGCAACAAGAGGAATTTCATGTTCATAAGCTAATTCAACAAGTGCGGCTTCAACTTTCCGATCGTAAGAACTATGTCGTTGTAATTCAACATAAAGACGATCGCTAAAAATTTGCTTCAAATAAGTTAAATGCTCAATAGCTCGTTCTTTTTTATTTTCGACTAAAGCCAAATTAATGGGGCCATTCCACCCCCCAGTTAAAGCAATAATTCCTTCATTTTGTGATAATAGCCAATCAGCCTTAATATGAGGAGGATCCGTATCACGCTTATCAAGATAAGCGCGACTAACAAGGCTAATCAAATGAGCATAGCCTGCTTCGCTAGCAGCAAACAAAACGATAGAAGCAAAATCAGAAGGGTTGCGTGGTTTGATTAAACGTGGATCACAATTTTCATGTTCAAAATCAATCGCAAGCTGACAACCAATAATAGGTTGCACACCATCTGTAAAACAATACTGAGAAAACTCTAAAGCACCAAACAAATTATTCGTATCTGTAATAGCTATTGCTGGTGCATGATCAGAAATTGCATGCTGAATAATTTGCCTGATTTTCAAAGCCCCTTCAAGAAGGGAATAAGCTGAATGAACCCTCAAATGAATAAAGCGAGGAGGAGAATTTTTACTGTTTAGTATTTTGCTTTTTTTGGCTGGCATTTTCATAATTTCCCATCACAACATAAATGCCAAATTGCAACTATTATTTGTTTCATAATAAAAAGTACTCTAGTTCCCCCTATATTCAATCTATAATTTTAGCATTATCGTATTCTGGAAAGTACTCCAATTCTCTTCATATCATATATAATATTACTGATATTAGCTACCATTCTTGCACTGTTCTTACCACATTTGTTAATTTAATTTTTTATTCTTGTTATCCAAGGCTTAAAATTTAAAATAATGCAATTTATTCTCATAAACTGAGTAATTTATCCCCAAAAAGCTCCTCTAAAGTACTAGAAAAAATAAAAAGAGCAGGCTAAATTTCCTTATGTATTCAAACCTCTTTAATCTTCTTTCAACCTCTATCCGCACTCTTCCAGGAGTGAACCAAAAAGTATATCCCTTACTGGCTAAAGTTTTAAACGTCAATCTCTCACAACATGAACCGACTATAATTGACCTGCTTCAACTGATGCCTCATTCCGTTATAGACCGAAGAATGCGGCCCGATATAGCTTTTGCACCAGAAGGAAAAATCGTTACTCTTGAAATCATCATCGATCAACACCGACCACCACTAAATAGTAACAACCGATCACCTTATCGTGTTATTGGTTATGATAAAACAGGAAGCATAAATTTAGTGTTTTTTCACGCTCAACGTTCTTGGCTAGAAAGACAGCTCCCTGAAGGAAAAAAAGTAATTGTATCAGGTAAAGTGGAACGGTTTAATGGGCAGCTTTCAATAGTTCACCCTGATCACATAGCCCCTAGTGAACAATTAAACCAAATGCCACTCATTGAACCTATCTATCCTTCTACCGCAGGGCTATCAGCAAGAGCACTAAAACGCGCAATGCAAGGTGCTCTTGAGCGTATTCCTCTTTTGCCAGAATGGATAGAGGAAAACCTTAAAAAACAGCAACAATTTCCTTCTTTTTCTGATGCTTTGCATCGTATTCATGCACCGACAGACCTTAATGATTTGGCTTTAAAAAGTGCAGCACGTCAACGCCTTGCCTATGATGAACTTCTTGCTGGTCAATTAGCTCTTGGTCTTGTACGTTTAAAAACAAAATCTCTTTTAGGTGCCTCTCGTCCACCAACAGGCGTTTATACAGAAAAACTGCTTGAAGCCTTACCCTTTCAACTGACAAATGCACAAAAACAAGCAATACAAGATATTGCAAGTGATTTAGCTTCACCTGAACCTATGTTAAGACTCCTCCAAGGTGATGTAGGAACAGGAAAAACCGTAGTTGCACTAATGGCAATGGCACAAATTGCCGAAAATTCAGGTCAGTCAGCTCTAATGGCACCCACAGAAGTGCTTGCACGACAACATTTCACTATGATTACTCCTCTTGCTGAAAAAATTGGTTTAAAAACAGTTCTTTTAACTGGACGAGAAAAAGGGAAATCACGCGTAAATATTCTTAGCGATATATTGTCAGGGAAAACCTCTATTATCATCGGCACCCACGCCTTGATACAAAAGAATGTTACTTATAATAACCTTGCTTTAACCATTATTGATGAGCAGCACCGTTTTGGTGTAAACCAACGTCTTGCCCTTACAGCAAAAGGTCATAAACCTGATATATTAGTGATGACAGCCACCCCTATTCCACGCACACTGGTATTAACAACCTTTGGTGACATGGATGTATCAAAAATTACAGAAAAACCAATTGGACGAAAACCAATCACTACAGCAACTCTCCCTTTAGAGCGGATTGATGAACTTATAGAGCGAATTGCAGTTGCGTTAGAAAAAGGAGAAAAACTTTATTGGATCTGTCCCCTAGTAGAAGAATCAGAAAACTTTCAACTCACTTCGATTGAAAACCGTTTTGCCATTCTCCATAAACGATTTGGTGCATGTGTTGGTATGATACATGGAAAAATGTCTACCACTAAAAAAAATGCAGCAATAGCGTCTTTTAAATCTGGAGAAATATGTATTTTAGTTGCAACTACAGTTATTGAAGTAGGAGTAGATATTCCTGATGCTTCAATCATCATAATCGAACATGCAGAGCATTTTGGTCTTTCACAATTACACCAATTGCGTGGACGCGTTGGACGAGGAGAAAAAAAATCTTCTTGTATTTTACTATATAAAGCTCCCCTTACAAAAACAGCTGCAATGCGTCTTAATATCATACGTAACACAGAAGATGGTTTTAAAATTGCTGAAGAAGACCTGCGTTTGCGAGGAGAAGGTGAGCTTTTAGGAACACGACAATCTGGTATGCCTGAGTTCCACATAGCAAATCTTACAACACACCATAAACTTTTGTTAATGGCAAGAAAGGATGCATGTTTATTCTTGCAACACGATTCTGATCTTTCCTCAGAACGGGGACAAGCTTTACGCTTACTTCTCTACCTTTTTAGACATGATGATGCCATTCAGCTTTTACGTTCAGGTTAACTTTTAAAAGCGTATTTATAAACAAAATTATCCAAAATTCTATTGCTAAACAAAGTTTTAATCACCCTAATAAGAGTGCTTTGCAAAAAATTGTATGTGAACCAAATGAATATCTGAGTTTTAAAACTTCTACTTTGTATAAGTTATTAGAAAACAAATATATTATTTTCTCACATCTCTTAAAAGAAACTATCCTATTCTTTCTTATTAACTCAAACAGTAAATTGATAAATATTGTTTTTACAGTAAAAAAGACTTCAATTAGACAATAAAATGCTTTCTTTAATAATGAATACCAATTCTAATTTTTACATATTGATTTCTAGCTTTAATTATTTTCTACGCCTCCTAAAGACATAAAACTATTTTTTATTCAACTGTTACTGATTTGGCTAAATTACGAGGTTGATCAACGTCTGTTCCCAATAAAACAGCTGTGTGATAAGCGATTAACTGAATAGGTAAAGTATAAATAATAGGTGCAATAAATTCTGGAATCTCTGGCAAAATAATAGTCGATGAAGAACTAAAACGTGTAGCCTCCATTCCTCTTTTATCCGTTATCAAAATAATACGGCCATTGCGGGCTGCCACTTCTTGCATATTAGAAAAAGTCTTTTCAAACCATTTATCATAAGGTGCAATAACAATAACTGGTATTGTTTTATCAACCAATGCAATCGGTCCATGCTTCAATTCACCCGCTGCATAACCTTCAGCGTGAATATAAGAAAGTTCTTTTAATTTGAGTGCTCCCTCCAAAGCAATCGGATAAGAAGTACCACGCCCAAGATAGAGAACACCTTTTGCATTCACTAAATCACGACAAATGTACTCAATTGTGTTCTCAAGTTTTAAAACCTCATTTAAAATTCGTGGTATCTCTGCTAACTGTTGAACCAACCGCTGTTCTACCGTTTCTAAAAGGCATCCACGTTGCTTAGCTGCACACAAAGCCATTGAAGCAAGTGTTGATAATTGACAGATAAAAGCTTTCGTTGAAGCAACACCAATTTCTGGACCAGCTAATGTCGGTAAAACAAAATCAGCTTCCCTTGCCATTGTTGATTGCTCAACATTTACAACTGTCGCTGTTTTTACACCGCAATCCCTACAGTAACGTAAAGATGCTAATGTATCCGCTGTTTCACCGGATTGAGAAACAAATACCGACAATGCATCAGTTGTCATAGGTGGTTCCCGATAACGAAATTCAGAAGCCACATCATTATCAACACTTAAAGCAGCAAGACTTTCAAACCAATAACGTGCAACTAAGGTTGAATAATAAGCAGTTCCACAACTTGCAAATAATAATCGGTTAACATTTCTCCAATCAATTGAGTTTTCAAGTGGGCGAACTTTATAATTTCCAAGATCAAGATAACGCGCTAAATTATGAGAAATAACATCAGGTTGTTCAAATATTTCTTTGTGCATAAAATGACGATGACTACCTTTGGAAACAAACAAAGTGCCGTCACACAATGTTGTAATGGGGCGCTCTGTCTGCTGATCGTCTGCATTATAAATTGTTACCCCCTCACGTGTAAGAACAGCCAAATCCCCATCTTCCATATAGCTTATACGATTTGTAAATGAAGCTAAAGCAATTGCATCTGATCCTACAAAAAATTCATCCTTACCATAGCCAATCGCTAAAGGGGGGCCAGAACGAACAGCAATTATCAGATTATCTTCACCTTCAAAAATAAGAGCAATCGCAAAAGCACCCTTTAATTTTTTCCAACTTGTGTATGTTGCTTCCTTCGGAGAAAGACCACCTTTTAACGCACGAGTAATTAAATGAGCAATAACTTCTGTATCAGTTTCCGTTTCAAAAATATAACCATCTTCGACGAGTTCTTTTCGCAATTCTACAAAATTTTCAATAATACCATTGTGCACAATTGCAAGCCGATCGGTCATATGGGGATGAGCATTGCGTTCTACAGGGACGCCATGTGTAGCCCAACGTGTATGGCCAATTCCCAAATTACCTTTTAAAGGTGTGTTTTTTAGTTTTTCTTCTAAATGAGCCAACTTACCTTCGGCTCGAATACGATGAAGGTGCCCATTAAATACTGTTGCTAAACCAGATGAATCATAACCCCTGTATTCAAGACGTCTCAAACCATCAACCAGATAGAATGCAACAGGTTTATTTCCAACAATTCCGATAATTCCGCACATTAGAAAGCTCCAATCTACATCCTTAAGTTTATAACAGTCCCATAAACAATTAGACTAACCCCATTCAAAATTTTAAGCGACCATATGAAATAGAATATGCTATGATCATAAAAAAGGATAAATTTTTATTATAATTGCTTAAGCCACCATAAAACAAAAAAAGAAATTGAAATATTTACTTTTTTTGTTCGTTTATTGATAAACGTGTACGCAATTTTGTTGCACGATTTTCTTTTATTACCTGCCGTGCACGCCCCAAAGCTAGACTGTTTATAGGAACATCTTCAGTGATAACACTTCCTGAAGCGATATAGGAATCTTTTCCGATAATCAATGGAGCAACAAGTGCTGAATTAGATCCAATAAAAACATTGTCATCAATCATAGTTTTATATTTATGAAAGCCATCATAATTACACGTAATCGTACCAGCTCCGATATTAGTATGTGAGCCAATTTCTGCATCACCAATATAACTCAAATGGTTAATTTTAGCAGCCTCCCCCACCTTTGCTTGTTTAATTTCACAAAAATTCCCAATCTTAACTGATCGTGCTAACTCTGTCCCAGGGCGTAAACGTGCATAAGGACCAATTTGCGTATCTGCACCAACAAAAGCCCCTTCTAAATAACTAAATGCGCGAATAACTGCACCAGATTGTACCTTAACCCCTGGTCCAAAATAAACATTTGGCTCAATCAAAACACCTGGTTCAATTTCTGTATCATAAGAAAAATAAACACTTTCTGGCTTCAATATTGTCACACCAGATAACATGAAATCACGTGCTTTACGTTTCTGCCATAAAGTATCAACTTCAGAAAGTTCAAAACAGTTATTAACTCCTATAACATTATCAAAAGGTACTTCAATGACTCGAATATCTAGCCCTTCACGTGATGCAATAGAAACAACATCTGTTAAATAATATTCTTGCTGCGCATTATTATTACTAATTTTATCCAAGAGAGAAAGCGCATGCTTTCCATTAATAGCCATTATTCCGCCATTACAAAAAGAATTCTTTTTCTCTTCATCACTTGCATCTTTTTCTTCTACAATAGCTATAAATTTACCATTTTTTTCGATAAGGCGGCCATATCCCGTTGGATCAGGAGCATAAAAACCAGCCACAACAACATCTGCTCCCATAGCAAGAGGAGCGCGAATCCGTGTCAATGAAGTATGCTCAATCAAAGGAGTATCACCAAAGATAATTAGAACATCATCTATTCCTTTTTGTAAAGCTAGTCGAGCAGATAAAACAGCATGAGCAGTTCCTAAACGCTCCTTTTGTTCAAAAATCATGACATCTTTTACACATGATTGAACAACTTTAGTAACATCTTTTCCACCAGCACCAACGACAACTGCTAATTGTGAAAAACCTGCCAATTCTACTTGTTTTACCACATGGCATATAAGTGGTAACCCTGCCACCTTATGAAGTACTTTGGGGAGAAACGACTTCATACGCGTTCCCTCCCCTGCCGCAAGAACAATAGAAAGACAACTTCTAATCATAAAACACACAAAAATTAACGAAAAAAGCTAAACCAACGAGAAATATCCTGCCAACTGATAGCTTCAACATTGCTCAGTAAAGGATAATTTTCCAAAAGCCAAAATGAAAAGTTCTGAATATAGCCCGTCAAAAATAAAATACCTGTGATAACTAGAAAAATACCAATAATTTTTTCAACTTTTCCTAAATGAACACGAAAAGCTCCCAAAAACTTCATAAAACTGCTTGAAAATAAAGCTGCCAATACAAAAGGAACTGCGAGACCTAACGAATAAAATCCTAAAAGGATAGCCCCCTCACCTACAGTTTCTTTTGTTCCTGCAAGCGTTATAATAGGCCCTAAGATTGGGCCAATACATGGTGTCCAACCAAATGCGAAAGCTAAACCTATAACATAAGCCCCCAAAGGCCCAGTAGGAATTTTACGCGTCTGAAAACGTGCCTCCCGAGATAACAAGTTAATTTTAAAAACATGCAAAAAATTTAAACCAAAAATGATGATAATAATTCCAGCAGCAATAGCAAACCAATCACGATAATAACCTATAAATTTGCCAATTGTACTTGCACTTGCCCCCAAAGCAACAAAAACAGTTGTAAACCCAAGCACAAAAGCAAAAACAGAAGATAAAAGTGCCAAGCGTACAGATGTGTTTCCATTCTCCTTTTCTGAACGAAAATCGTCAACACTAATACCAGCCATATAGCATAAATAAGGAGGAACTAACGGCAAAACACACGGTGATAAAAAAGATAATGCACCGGCAAAAAACACACTCAATATTGAAAATTCTAAAACCAAAATTTTATACCTATTCTCAATTACAGTTTATATTCACAAATGATGATCAATTTATCGCTTCATCAAATTTCTGTATATTTTGTGTATCTGCTATAACATTTATATCTTCATCTCGACCAGAAACTACTGAAAAAACTTTTTGATAAATTTGATCTTTATTTTTAGCAATTGCAATATAATCACCTTCAGCCAATACAAGCGAAACATAAGCCCCAACCGTTTCATAAACAATATCACCAGACTCATTAGTAATCGACCAACTTGTATCTGCCAACGCCTCTCCTCCTTCTTGACGGACCAACTTTAATACAATCTGAGCTGCTTGATGTTGAAAGGTTACCTCAATAATTTTGCCCGCATCCACTTGGATATCCGAACGTGTTATGGCATTAACCGAACCATAATGAGAAACAACATGGTAATGACCTGTTTTTAAACGTACAATCGATTGAGGTTTCACATTCGACAAAATCACGCCCATATCATCATTTTCCTCTGCATCTTTATAGATAGTAAAATATAATTCCTTTTCGTTAACCGTACCATTAAGGAGTGTGCTGTTAAAAACAATACCACCAGCATTAAGATTAAAATTTTTGACGAACTCTTGTCCATTTTTTAAATTTACCTGATCTACCATACTTGCATGGCCAAATGAAACATGTACAAGATAACTGCCCTCTTCTAAATCAAAATGTGCAGTGCCACCTTCAAAAGTCGCAATCAATGGTAATTTATTATCAATTCCCAAGATAGGTGTATAAACACGCCATACTAATCCTTTTGTAATATTCTCGCTGTTACGAGTTAATCGAGCATTGAGTGTTAGTTTAGCCTGAGAATGCTCCTGTTCATGATTTTCAGAATGTGTAATGGAAGTTATCGGTTGCTCTTGTTGATAGTTTTGAAGCTCTTTTTCTTCAGAAAATGCACTATCATTCCAAATCAACAAAACAGGTATTATAGCTAACCGTAAAGTCTGACGTAATATTTTTGTAAATATGCTCATCTCTACATTGTTGACCAAAGCAACAATCTTTTCAAGAAGCAATGTCAGAGAATCATTATTCTAAATTGAAAAACTAACACCACAACCACATGATGAGGCAGCATTGGGATTATGTATTTGAAAAGATTGCTCCATGAGATTGTCAACAAAATCAATTTCTGCCCCTTTCATGAAAGGAAGAGAGAGTGAATCAATTAATATAACCGCTCCATCTTTTTTTATAACGAGATCATCTTCTCTACTTTCAGAAACTAAATCATATTTATATGAAAAACCTGAACACCCACCACCTTCAACAGAAATTCGTAACGCTATTTTATCGGGTTTACTTGAAAGTATCTGTGCAATCCGTTTAGCAGCAAAATCTGATATTTTTACACTCATTTTTACACACCCTTGCATTAAACTGTTGAGAAAGCGTATCCTAAACAGATAAAAGCTTGTTAATAACAAATTGATTTTAAATTTAAGGTGAGAATGGATAACTTGCAATGGATAATAATACCAATTTCAATTACCAATCTCGGGCAATATATAGCACAAATCCACAAAGAAGCCGTGGTAGATTATTTAATGAAGCTATAAGTACCATACGTACACCTTTTCAACGAGATAGGGATCGTATTATTCACTCTAATGCATTTCGACGTCTTAAACATAAAACCCAAGTGTTTATTGCCGACGAAAGTGATCATTATCGCACTCGCCTTACCCATTCGATCGAAGTTTCCCAAATCGCGCGTACATTAGCTCGTGCATTATATCTTGATGAAGATCTTGCCGAAGCCATCGCTCTTGTGCACGACTTTGGGCATACGCCTTTTGGGCATGCAGGGGAAGATGCTCTTAATGAAGCAATGGCACCTTATGGCGGTTTTGATCATAACGCACAAGCATTACGCATTGTTACAAAGCTTGAACATCGTTACGCAAACTTTGATGGATTAAATCTCACCTGGGAAACACTTGAAGGACTTGTGAAACATAATGGACCTCTTTTAGGCCCTCATTCTTCCAATAAAAATGTCCCTATTGATATTTTGCAATATAATGCACAACAAGATCTTGAACTTGACTGTTTTGCTGGATTAGAAGCGCAATGTGCTGCTATTGCCGATGACATTGCTTACAATGCTCATGATATTGATGATGGTTTACGCGCACATTTTTTAACAATTAATCAATTTGAAAATATTTCGTTAACCGCTTCATTATTACACGATATTGAACAAGAATACCCACAGCTTGACCAAACTCGGCGTGGTTACGAACTGGTACGCAGACAAATAACAGTCATGGTTGAGGATGTTATCGAACAATCACAAAAAAACTTAACACTCATAAAACCTGAAAGTGTAAACGACATTCACCAAGCAGGACAAACTATTGTTACTTTTTCTCCCACAATGGCCATTCAAGAAAAACAGTTAAAGGATTTTTTATTTCAAAATCTTTATTATCATGACCAAGTCCTCACGCGTCGAAATGCAGCAAAACAGGTTATACAAAAATTATTTGATTGTTATTATAAAAATCCAGAACTCATGCCTGAAAACTGGTGCAACAAAATAGCTCATTTAACAAATCAGGAATTGGCACGTCTCATTGCTGATTTTTTATCAGGTATGACAGACCACTATGCATTGCGTGAATACCGCCGACTATTTGACCATACAGATGATTTCGTTTAATTAATTTCGAATACAATATGGAATTAGAATATGAATATCTTTAAAAGTTTCGAAAAAAAAATTAAAAAATTAATCGAATTATCTGATATAAAAGAAAAAAATAGAGAAACTTTAGATCTATCAAAAGTTACTGTTGACCCCCCACGAGATCCTTCGCACGGTCATCTATCAACCAATGCAGCTATGGTGCTTGCAAAATCTGTTGGACTTAATCCACGCATACTCGCAGAAAAAATCATAGAACTTCTAAAAAATGATCAGTCTATTGAATGCATTAATGTTGCTGGTCCTGGGTTTATTAATATCAAACTGACAAAATCATTTTGGCAAGACGTATTAAAATCAATGATTGAAGCAGGTATAACCTATGGTCGCAGCCAAATAGGACAGGGTAAACGAGTCAATGTTGAGTATGTCTCTGCAAATCCAACAGGTCCAATGCACGTTGGACATTGCAGAGGTGCCGTTATTGGAGATGTTCTTTCTAATTTGCTTCAATTTGTTGGCTACAATGTCACTAAAGAATATTACATTAATGATGCTGGTGGACAAGTTGAAGTACTAGCGCATTCTGTTTTGTTGCGCTACCGCCAAGCACTTGGGCAAACAATCAATGAAATTCCAGAAGGGCTATATCCTGGTGAGTATCTGATACCATTAGGGCAATCACTTGCTCAAGAATTTGGTGACCAATTACTTACTATAGATAAAGCCGAAGCTTTATCTATAGTAAAAGAGCGTGCAATTGATGCAATGATGGCTATGATTCGCGATGATTTATCTGCCTTGAACATTCAGCATGACGTTTTTTTTTCCGAACGAATGCTTTATGCTGATAATGCGCAAGCCATTCGCAGCGCAATCAATGACCTCACTTTAAATGGTTATATCTATAAAGGTATACTCTCTCCACCAAAAGGGAAAGTCATAGAAGATTGGGAACCACACGAGCAAACCTTGTTCCGTTCAACTGATGTCGGTGATGATCAAGACCGTGTTCTAATTAAATCTGATGGTTCCTATACTTATTTTGCCGCTGACATTGCTTATTTTCGTGATAAATTTAATCGCCATTTTGACGAGATGATTTATATTCTAGGTGCAGATCACGCCGGATACGTGAAACGATTAGAAGCAGTGGCAAAAGCAATTTCTGGAGATAAAGCCAAACTGGCTGTTTTCTTATGCCAATTAGTAAAACTCTTTCGTAATGGTCAACCTGTACGTATGTCTAAAAGAGAGGGATCGTTTGTCACCCTGCGCGATGTTGTAGAAGAAGTTGGTTGTGATCCAGTGCGTTTTATGATGCTTTATCGTAAATGTGAAGCACCTCTTGATTTTGACTTCACAAGAGTGACAGAACAATCAAAAGATAATCCTATTTTTTATGTGCAATATGCAAGTGCACGTTGTCACTCAGTTTTTCGTCAAGCACAAGAAAGCCTGCATATTGACAACCTTTCAAGCAATATAATGATTCCTTATCTTGACAAATTAATAGATGATAGCGAAATATCATTAATACGTAAACTTGCTGAATATCCACGTATTATTGAACAAGCTGTAACTCATAAAGAGCCGCACCGACTAGCGTTTTATCTTTATGATCTTGCTTCAAACTTTCATGGACATTGGAATAAAGGTAATGATAATCCTGATTTACGCTTTACAAAACTTGAAGATAAAGAATTGTCCTTGGCTAGATTAGGTTTGATTCAAGCTGTCATTAATATTTTATCATCAGGACTTCAAATTGTAGGAATAAAAGCATCAACAGAAATGCGTTGAAAAAGTCCTACAAAGCTATAAAATGGATTTTTTATTAAAAATGTTTTTTGTATACTTCTTTTATAAAGATGCATTTTTTTGATTGAAAGAAAAGATTTTATAATTCCAAATATAATAAATCTAAATTAACAAACTTACTGCATTCAAACGCAGATCATCATGTGAGAAAACTTATGAGCGATAATAATCGCAAAAATTTGCAAGAAGAAAAACAAAATCATGAACAGCATGATTTTGTGGAAGAGTTTACGCAAATTTTCAATTCAAACACACAAAATAGAAATCAAAATTCTCATCATACTCACTCTTCGTTAGAATCTGATTATTCTATACCTCAAACTCCATTCCAAAATGATGATCTTGACCTTCCCTTTTTAGAAGACAATTTTGAAAATAATTCAGTGGGTGATTTGCCATTTGACAGTCAAGATGAGCAATGGAATTTACAATCAAACGTTAACAATCCAACTTCAATGGATACAGCTGCCCCTGCTCCCAATCACTCAGAAAAAAATAGTTCTTTTTCTGAAGGAATGCATTCTTATTCTCCCCATAATGATGAAGAACAAATCTTAGAAGCACTTTCCCCATTACCCATTCAGAAGAATGAAGGCCTACAAGATAAAACGGCACCAACTAATATTGATCCTTTTTTTGAAACAGATGATTTTAACGCAAATTTAGAAAATTTTTTTCTTGATGAGATAGACGAACAAAATAAAAATACAGTCACTAAAAAAGCATATGAAGAAACTGAAGCTTTTTTACAAACAAATGCGCAACAGCCCATAACTAACAATACACAATCGAACTATGATGACAAGCAAAGCGCTTATCACACACCTGTAAATTCTCCTTATGAGACGCAGGCTAATCAACAGAATTTGGGTAATAATCATTATGATGGTGGATTCTTAAAACAAGAAGATGAAACTGCGAAAATTGCAGAATATAAAGATGCGCAAACCCAATATTCCCAAAACAATATAAATACTACTGAGGATATTTCTCATCAAAACAGTACGAGTGAAATTTGGAACAATCAAAATAATTTAAGTGACACACAAGCCTTATCAGAACCTTTTAATACCACACAAACAGAAAATTTTTTTGTAGATGAGCATTCTCATAATAACAATCCTCCTCCAGAGGTTGATACTTATAAATTTGCAGACGAAATCGTAGAAAAAACTGAACCCATTATGGCTTCGAAAATTCTCTATGAAGCCCCCAAACATGATGTACCTACTGATGGTCTTCAAAAAGAATTCTCTGAAGTATTCAATGTAGGAAATGTCTCTTCAGAAGATTTTTTACAGCAGCATCAAGATGACTTTTTCAATGAAATTTTTCATCATACTAAGCAAGATCCAGAAGAAAGCTCACCTCTAAACACCTTGCAACAGAGTGCTAACCATTCTTCTGTTGAAAACAAAGAACAACCTTTCCCTCCTCCTTCCAATAGTTCGCAACATAAATCTGCAGACGAAGTGCCCACCCATGTATTGGCAACTGCATATTCGAGAAATTTTATCAGAAAAAGTTTTATTAGAGGTGTTATTCTTTTTGCTCTAATTGCAATTAGTATTTTTAGCTATTTTCGCTTTATATCACCAAGTGAAAATGAAAGCCCACTCATTATCCATGCTGATAACACACCTTTTAAAGTCAAGCCAGAAACAACTGAAACTGAAAATAACGTTACTCATGATTTAAAAATTTACAATCAAAAAAATAGTAAAGACGAAACACAAGAAAGTGCACAACAACCTCTTGTTGACAGTTCTGAAACGCCTGAAAATTTAACAGTATTAAATGAGAAGGCACCTGAAAATGAGGAAGCACCTGAAAATACCTCTTCTGCTTCTTCTCATGATGAACCTAATATTGAAGATGCAATTACAGAAGCTCTCGACCATACTGTACCAACACGAGAGGTTCAAACTGTTATTGTAAAAGCAGATGGTACAATGGTACTTGCTCCAGCGCATCAGACAAATGAAAAACCAGCAGATCAGTCTACAGAACCTACTAATCAATCTGAAGCAATTAATCAATCTGTTGATCAACCTCAAGATGACTCTGTAGATTCCGTGCAATCGCCCGATATCAACAATAATCAAGCAGAAGATGATACTGCAACAAATATTGACACAATTATCGCGGAAAGTGCTTCTATCCCTGATGATGGAAATTTCTTTACTCCTGATGAAAGTCCTTCTATTCCTAATTCTGAAAAGAAAACTAAAGCTTCATTCATACCAGTGCCTTTATCTGTAAAACCTAATCCAACTGCACAAACACACAGTGATGATCGTTCAAATCTACCGGCACAAGTAACGACACAAAACTCAGAAAATTACTATGTACAACTTGCATCGCACCCAACGTCTGAATTAGCTGAAAATTCTTTGAGAAAATTAAAATCCAAATTCGGGTCTCTTATTGGTGAGCGTCCTTTCAATATTCAATCTACTTCTATACCAGAAAAAGGGACCTATTATCGTGTGCGTATTCAAACTCAAAATCGTAATGAAGCTATAAATCTCTGCGAAAATATCAAAATCTCTGGCGGAAATTGCTTTGTCACACGCTAAATAATATAGTAACAGCTAAAAAACTGTTGCTATGTTTTACTTATTTTTTCTTAATTCAATTCTATAGCATTACCTTATAAAAACGCGTTCTTGTGATTTTGTAAAAAATTCAAAAGTAAAAACAAGAAAATAATAAACACAAAAATAGCCAAAAGCCTTTATTAAGTAAAATACGTATTTTTATTTTCCGTTCGTTTTTACAGTTCCACACGTTTCTCACATATGTGAATGAGTTTAATTACTCATTGTGAATTCTTCTCTTTATTTTCCCTAATTTTAAATCATTCAAATGATGTACATACATATAGTTATTCAGATTTTTATTTCAGAAGAACAATGAATATTTACAAAAGTTTTTTAGTCTCTCAACATATTCTTAAAGTAAAACTCTGACAATACAGTCGAAAATATTTAAGAATAATCTCACACCTGCAATAAAAACATTGACACTAAGAAATTGCTAATCATAATGTTGTAATTGAAATGTCTTGTTATCTTCTCAGTAAAAATATATAAAAATAAAACATAATCTCAGAAGGTTTCATTTATGACTTCTTTTACATCATCTCTTCCATTTAAAATAGAAAAGCATCCGTCACCTTTATCAAACGAAAAACGAGAAGAAATTCTAAAAAATCCTGGCTTTGGTCAATTTTTTACAGATCATATGGGGATTATTCAATGGAATGAAGAAAAAGGTTGGCACAATGCCACTATTTCTCAGTACAAATCTCTAGAGATTAATCCTGCCAGTACCGTTTTGCACTATGCTCAAGGAATTTTTGAAGGCTTGAAAGCATACCGTGCAAAAGATGAACGTATTTTATTATTTCGTCCTGATGCTAACGCGCAACGTTTTGCAGAATCTGCCAAACGATTAGCTATGCCTGAACTACCAAAAGATATCTTTTTAGATGCTATTAATCAATTGGTGAAAATTGATCAAAAGTGGGTTTCTGACCATCCAAATGCTAGCCTCTATTTACGCCCATTCATGTTTGGTAATGAAAGCTTCTTAAAAGTCCGTCCTTCCCGAGAGTATATTTTTTGCATTATAGCATCTCCAGTTGAGTCATATTTCACAGGAGAAAAAACCGTTAGTGTATGGCTTGAAACAGAATATAGCCGTGCTGGTCCAGGTGGTACGGGAGCTGCTAAATGTAGTGGAAATTATGCAGCAGGCTTACTTGCACAAAATAACGCAATTAAAAATAATTGTAGTCAAGTGCTGTTCCTTGATATGGTTGAACATAAATGGATTGAAGAGCTTGGTGGTATGAATATTTGCTTTATTATGGCAAATAATACTCTTGTAACACCTGCATTAAATGGCACCATTCTTTCAGGAATAACGCGTGATTCAATTTTGAAATTAGCGCAACAAATGAATCTAACAATAGAAGAGCGTCCTTATTCCTTTGAATCTCTGAAAGAAGACGCACAAAATGGTAAACTTAAAGAAGTTTTTGCCTGTGGTACTGCTGCTGTTATCACATCAATTGGACGATTTAAATATAAAGGGGGAGAATTTGCCATTGGGGATGAAACAATTGGTGAGATTACAGCAAAACTTCACGCACAACTAATTGGTATTCAAAAAGGAAATATAGAAGATAAAAATGGCTGGGTGCACCTTGTTCAACTCACTTAAAAACTCATAAAAACTAAAGAATATCTTTAAAATTCATTCTTAAACTTTATAAGAATTAACTTCTAAAAGGCTTCTTTTGTTTTTTAAAAACAACAGCTTAAAAAAATAAAAAAATCAGCTAAATTTTGATTGGGTTTTGTGCTGTGTCTTAATATTACGAATTGTGCCCGTACATGAACGCATCACAATAGTTTCTGTCTGAATATAATTGCGTGTAAACTTAACACCAGAAAGCATATTACCATCAGTCACGCCTGTTGCAGCAAACAAGACATCACCCTTTGCCATTTCCTCCATTGTATAAGCTTTATTTGGATCACTAATTCCCATTTTGGCAGCGCGTGCAATCTTTTCTTCTGTATCAAGTTTTAAACGCCCTTGCATTTGCCCACCAATGCAACGCAAAGCCGCTGCAGCTAACACCCCTTCTGGTGCTCCACCAATACCCATGTAAATATCAATACCCGTTTCATCTGGATCAGTTGTATGAATAACACCAGCAACATCACCATCACCAATCAAACGGATCGATGCACCAGTTGCACGTACTTTACTAATCAGTTCTGTGTGGCGAGGCCGATCCATAATGCAGACAGTAATTTGATCAACAGCCACTCCCTTAGCCTTTGCAAGAGCATAAATATTATCTGCAGGTTCAGCATCTATATCCACCAAACCCTTCGGATAGCCAGGACCAATAGCAATTTTTTGCATATAAACATCCGGGGCATAAAGCAAATTACCTTTTTCAGCAATCGCAATTACTGCAAGCGAATTAGCTAAATTTTTAGCGCAAATTGTCGTTCCCTCAAGTGGATCAAGTGCAATATCAACTTCTGGCCCAGTGCGAAGCCCTACCTTTTCTCCAATATAAAGCATAGGAGCTTCATCGCGTTCACCTTCACCAATCACAACCGTACCATCAATAGGTAAACGATTAAGCTCCTGACGCATTGCATCCACAGCAGCTTGATCAGCTGCTTTTTCATCACCACGCCCTCGTAAACGTGCAGCTGCTACAGCAGCACATTCAGTCACACGGACTAATTCAAGCGTTAAAATACGATCAAGTCCATTTAAAATATTATGAGTTACTTTGGGCATATAAAAATCCTACCAGATTGGTATTATATTAGCTAATAACATTAGCATTCACTATCAAATGTTAACAATAAAACTTTTTCGTAAAAATAAAAGCCTTCTACAAAAAAATAATCAACTTTCCCCTTTATCATCATAAAATAAATAGGATCATATAAAATAAATCTCCGTAATTTTATGTCATACGTTCGATACGAATGAATCGAGATCTTGCAACAAGGTGACCATCTTCTGCAATTCTTGCAAGCGCCTGTTGTATGTTTGTCTCTGTTGTTTCATGCGTAACTAAAATAATTGTTTTTGTTCCCCCAATTTGACCTTCTACAAAAGATCTCTGAACAATGGACTCCAATGAAATGTCGTAATCAGCCATATGCTTTGCAACCGTCGCAAAAACACCAGCGCGATCATGAACACTCAAACGAATAAAGTAACCACCTGCATGGGTAGCAATGCATGCTTTTTTATAAGGAGTAAGCGCTAATGTTGGCCGTCCCAAAACAGATCCACACTGAAAACCAGGACGTGCTTTTGCTATGTCAGCTAAATCCCCGATAACTGCTGAAGCTGTTGCCGCCCCTCCAGCACCAGGACCAGAAAATAGTAACTCACCCAATAAATCACTTTGAATGGCAAGTGCATTAGTGACATCATGAATTTGTGCAATTACCGATGATGTGGGTACCATTGCCGGATGAACACGTTGCTCAATTCCCGTATCAGTTTTTAACGCAACCCCTAAAAGTTTAATACGATAACCCAATTCATCAGCTGCGCGGATATCAACTTGCGAGATATTGCTAATCCCTTCAACATAAACATCATCCAATGAAATGACAGTTCCAAACGCCAAACTTGTTAATAAAGCTAATTTATGAGCGGTATCGTGACCTTCAATATCAAAAATCGGATCAGCCTCAGCATAACCAAGTTTTTGCGCGTCTGCCAAGCAATCTTTAAATGAGAGACCTTCAGTAAACATGCGCGTTAATATATAATTACAGGTTCCATTAAGAATCCCATAAATTCGTGACACATGATTACTGGAAAGAGATTCTCTCATCACTTTGATAACAGGAATTCCACCCGCGACAGCAGCTTCAAAATTAAGAAAAACGCCTTTTTCTTCTGCATGAGTAGCAAGTGCTACTCCATGTCGGGCTAACAGCGCTTTATTGGCAGTAACAACATGATGTCCTGCCTTAAGAGCCGCCTCAACTGAAGCATGCGCAACATTTAATTCACCACCAATCAATTCAACAAAAACATCAATTTCATTAGAAGAAGCCATTTGCACAGGTGAATCGAACCATTTAACATGACTCAAATCAATTCCACGATCACGGTCCTTATCACGTGCACTAACAGCAACAACTTCTATGGGACGTCTGCAATGACAAGCTAAAGTATTTGCTTTTTCGCGTAAAATTCGAACAACTGAAGCGCCAACCGTTCCAAGGCCTCCAATTCCAACCCTCAAAGCTTCCGCCATTATTTAAACTGCCTGCTAATTTCTTATCTTTATTGAAAATATTTGAAATAACACTTGCTTTTGATGCAAATCGTACTCATTCACAACGAATACACTACGTACTTATTACACTCCCACTTTTAAAATGACAACAACATCTGCTTATTTAGTCAAACATTCAAAAATTATAAGGAATACAAAATTTGCATTTTTAAAGAATAAACTTAAAAACTATAACTTGCATGGGTATATAAATGCTGCAAAATTTAAGTAAGGTCACGCATGTTAAAGCAGTTGTTATTTTCTATATCCAGCAGTTCCCCCCCTCACCTACCCATTCTAATACTGCAAAGACTTTAGAGCTTAATATAAATTCAACGTTTATATACTGCGTTTAAACATCTGAAAGCTTGAAATTGATAAATAAATTATCCTCAAAATAAAACGCTGTATTTAAATAATTACCGATTTCCGTTTCATGCAGTCTGATACAACGTTTTTCAATTTCATAACGCAATATTCTCTTATTTTTCAATTAAATTCAATGAATCTGCGATTTGTGTCTAAAAAAACAGCTTTCATATGACATGCATCATTTCTTAGTTAATTAATAAGAAGCTGTCATTATGTTTTGTCAAATTGTTTCTTAACTACCAAACGCTACCGATTTTCATCATTCCTCATTTGTTTACCAAAAGTGGAAATAATAAAATATCATTTGGTTATTATCGTTACTAGCGTTAAGATTTTTTACCAACTTTTATAATTATTTCGTAGATTTTCTCATTTAATGTTGTGCGGAATCATGTGAATTGCATCAACATATATATTTAAACTAATCCAATAAAATGCGTTTTTTGTAAAAAAATCACTCATAGGGGTTGCGAAGTAAAAAGATCCTCTCTATAAGCCTCATCACTGGTTTGCGCCCATCGTCTAGCGGTTAGGACATCGCCCTTTCACGGCGGAAACAGGGGTTCGATTCCCCTTGGGCGTACCAGTTATTAATAAAATCAATAGGTTATTGTAAAAGTAAGGGAATTTGTACTTATTGATTCTATTAAGCTTTTTTATACCCTATCCCGCACCTTTTTGAAGTTTTTTATCGCTTATTCCTACCCATTTTTCCTAGATATTAAATCAGATTCGTAGGCATGATACTTGACTTTTATTGTTATGGTTCGTATAGTTATAGTATACGATAGGAAATGGTAATGGCAATTGTAAGTTTCAAGCATAAAGGCTTAAAATTATTTTATACGACGGGCTCCACAAAAGCTATTCAAGCAGCTCACGCAAAAAAGTTACGTATTATCTTAACGGCTTTAACAAGTGCTACATGCCCTGAAATGCTGAAAGCACCTGCTTTTAAAATGCACTCTCTTAAAGGTGAATTTACGGGTTACTATTCCATATGGGTTAACGGCAATTGGCGCATTACCTTTCGTTTTATCGGAACAGATGTTGAACTTGTTGATTATCAAGATTACCATTGATGAAAGGAAGTAAAAAATGATGCATAACCCCGCACATCCAGGTGAAGTTCTAAAAATAGCCTTTTTGGAAGAAATGGAGATAACAATACAAAAATTAGCCGACCATCTCCATGTGACAAGAGCTTCTCTATCAAGAGTTATTAATGGGCACGCTTCTATGAGCACCGAGCTTGCAGTTAAACTAGAATTAGCTGGTTTTAGTAAAGCGAAATTTTGGTTAGATATGCAAACAAATTATAATTTATGGCAAACAATGCAACGGGCACAACCACCTATTCGTCCTCTGGTTTCTGATACTACTCAAACGCCATTTTGATTCATCATTGATTTTTATGGCTCTTGGTTTGTTTTTAAAACTATGGTTTATAACGCTAACCTTTTTGAAGTTTTTTGATTGATTCCAGAGCTAATCTTTTGCGGTCAGCTGTCTTTGTATAAAGAGATGCCATTTCATCATCAGTCCATCCAAAAATCGCTTTAAGTTGTGAAACCGTAGCACCAGCATTGGCAGCTCTTGTTGCGGCTAATTTTCTCAAACCGTGGGCTGATTTTTTTATTCCCGCTTCATTACAAGCGTCTCTAAACAAGTTACCAAAAGTTTCTTTGGTTAGTTTTTTTTCCCCTTTCCCACAAATGAATGTTTCATCACCAATAGGACCCGTTTCAAGTGTTTTCGTTAATTCGGGTAAAATGGGAAGAAAAACATCTGTCTGAAATTTGCTTTTTTCTGTTTTTAAATGAATAATATTATCTTTAACATCCTTCCAACCGATGCGTACAACATCTCCCCGTCGTAAGCCTGTGTAGAGAAGAACATCAAGCCATACACGTTCATGTGTACCAAGAGGCCATTGTTGATAATATTTATTGATATCTTCTTCTGTCCAAGCAGGGAAACCATCCTTGTTTTTAAGAGATGGTCTTTTAACCCCTGCAGCAGGATTATCTTCCAAAAGCCCTTGTTCAATTGCCCATTTAAAAAGCCCATTAACTGCTTTTAGAAAATTCTGAGCATTTGCTGGTGTTTCCTTGCGTCTTTCAACACCAGCTATAATATGCGACTTTTTAATTGCTTTGTACGGAATATCTCCTATGGCATCTGATACTTTCATTAAAATGAGTTCTTTTTGTCTTTTCGTAGCATGAGCTAGGTTATGCCAGGTGAGGCTATTAAAATATTGTTTTAGAAGCCATATGAAACTACCTTCAACCAGTTTACCAGGTTTAGATTTAGGGAGCTTGTATCCTTGTAACTCAGAAAGAGCATCTTTATAATCGTCGACAAATTCTTGTGTACCATAGACTCCATGCACTCTACGCCTTGGACCATGACTAATGCGAACATACCATATAGTTTTACCATGGCGTGTAATTTCCTTGACAAGATGAGGTGGCCGTTGTTTAGGCATGACAGGACCTTACATACCAATGTCATAATCAAAATCATCCTTTGAGAGATCTAGTAATCTGTCTGGATGGGTAGCTGTATTTGGTACGGTGATGTCAGGTTTAAGATAAATTAAGAGCTCACCAGTTGGTTTGATTTCCATTAACTCGCAACCTTGCTTTTTAGCCTCTCGTAAAGCCCGAGCAATGGCTGGCTGTGTTATAGTAGGGTGGCGATGAGCCATGTTGAATTTCCTTAATTTTGAGTGCACTTCACCTGTTGTGTGAAGCACACATGTGTTGAAAAGGGTGTGTTTTGATTGATTTTTAGATGTGTTGAGAAGAAATGGTTGTTGCTGTTCTTTTAAAGTCAGCAATTTCGGCATTAGCAAAGCCGTGAATCTCTTCTTGAGTACGGATCTGTTTTTGGAGTAGAGTACTCAGGCATTTTAATCCTTTGGATGTAATTTTTGCACTAGGAACGCTCTTTTTTCTTCCACTGGTGGTTTGAATGGTTTTTGGTACATAACCCATCAATCCTTCATCTATTTTGACATAGTAAGGTACCAAACTTTTATCAGTGCGACGATGAATCCAACGATGATTAAGCAAACAGCTCGTTAAATCCTCAAGGCGCATACCTAACTTTTCTGCTGCATCATTTATATCAATCAGATCATCAGATTGTTCTAAATGTTCAAGTTTTTCTGTCTTTGGGGTTAACTGAGCAATGATATGATCTTTGCGTTCACTTTCATTTTTTAAGTATGTAAAAAAATCTAACATGACCTGAGGATTTGAGTAGTCAATTTGAGAAAGTGTCATTTGTTTTGCTTTTCGTTCGCATTCAATGAAATATTGACGTGCTTGCTTTCCCTTTTCATTGCGCTCAATCATAGCAAGTTCTTTTGCCATGTCTAAAGTAAGGTAGTATTCCATGCTTGGATGAGCGTTTTGTTTTGATTTTACTAAAACTTGAATAAAACTCACAAAGTCCTTATTTTCTAGAAAACCATACTCTTTAATACGGTTTTTAATCCAATCGTTAAAATTGAAATTAACTTCCAAAAACGTATACAATTCATGTGCATTAACTGTTTGTATGGTTTCTTGATTAATTGTGTGGTTCCAAATAGCGATAGGCGTTTCCATTATTAGACCCTCCGATAATTCATGTTTAAAACATCACAAGGACGCAAACGGTGTTGCTCTTCATAAGTACCGTAGACTTCATCAGCATATTTCTGCTTTTCTA